>JBLRWH010000143.1:0-1788 GCA_047921395.1 Gammaproteobacteria bacterium | reverse complement strand
AGGGCGGCGAGGGCGTCGGCAAGAGCACGAACCTTGCCTTCGTGGCCGGTCTGCTCGAAGCGGCGGGACTCGATGTCCTGCGCACGCGCGAGCCGGGCGGCACGCCGCTGGCGGAACGCGTGCGCGAAATCATCGTCTCGCCATCGGGCGAGGCCGTGCCGCCGATCGCCGAGTTGCTGTTGATCTTTGCGGCCCGCTCACTGCATATCGAGGGCTGTATCCGCCCTGCGCTGGCGGCCGGCCGCTGGGTGCTGTGCGATCGTTTCACGGACGCGAGCTACGCCTACCAGGGCGCAGGGCGGGAGCTCGGCGAGTCGCCCGTCCGCTGGCTGGAGACGCAGGTGCAGGGCGATTTGCGGCCCGATCTCACTCTCCTGCTCGACGCCGATCCGGTCGTGGGCCTGGCCCGGGCAGGTGCACGGGGCGCGGCGGACCGCTTCGAGCAGGAGCGCCTGGAATTTTTCCGGCGGGTCCGGGCAGGGTATCTTGCCCGGGCGGAGGCCGAACCCGGCCGTTTCCGGATCGTCGATGCCTCGGGATCCCTCGAAGACGTGCGCCATGACCTGACACAACACATTAGAAAGTTTCTTCAAGATCATGGCAAAGCTTGAATTTCCATGGCATGACGCCGCCTGGGCCGAGTTCGAGGCGGGGCTTGCGGCCGAGCGTCTCAGCCATGCGTACCTGATCGAGGGCCCACAGGGCCTGGGCAAGCTCCACCTGGCTTTCCGCATGGCGGCGCGCGTGCTGGGCGCACCGTGGCCGGCCGAGGATCCGCCCATTCCGCTGCCCCATCCCGATCTCAACTGGGTCACGCTGGAGGTCGACGACGAGGGCAAGCAGAAGAAGCAGATCGGCATCCAGCAGATTCGCGACGTGTGCGCGAATCTGGCGATGACGAGTTACTCCGGCGGCTGGAAAGTGGCCGTGGTATGGCCCGCCGAGCAATTGAACCCGCACTCGGCGAACGCATTGCTGAAGACGCTCGAGGAACCCGCGCCGCGCACGCTGTTGCTGCTGGTGCGCAGCCGGCTCGACACGTTGCCCGCGACGATCGCGAGCCGCTGCCAGCGCATCCGGATCGCGCCGCCGTCCCCCGAGGATGCCGTGCGCTGGCTCGAGGCGCGCGCGGGCAACGGCGCATGGCGACGCCTGCTCGCCCTCGCGGGCGATGCGCCGCTGATGGCGCTGCTGCTGGCCGAGGAAGGATTCAGGGAGCTCGACGAGAGCTTCACCGGCGACCTGCTCGGCGTCGTGGGGCGCCGCCGGGAGCCGCTGGAAGTCGCCGCGGAATGGGCCCGCCAGCCGCTGCCGATGACGCTGCGCTGGCTGGATGTCTGGACCGCTGAGCTGGTCCGGTTCAGGGCGGCGGGCGCCTCGCCATCGATGACGCCAGAGCGGCAGCGGACTTTGCAAACAGCGCTCGAGGGAATACCCTTGCAACGCCTGTTCAGATACAAGGACGAGGTCAGGGCGGCAATGACACGTACCGACGGAGCCTTCAATGCACAGATGGTGCTGGAAAGCCTGCTCGTTCCCTGGGCCGATCGGCTGGAACCGGTCCTCGGTGACGCGGGCCAGGGAATGATGGGCGACCGATGACCATCAGCAAACCCGGCTTGCTCACGCTGACGATCAAGGACAAGAGCGCCTTGTATCTCGCTTATATGCCCTATGTGAAGAACGGCGGGCTGTTCGTTCCCACCAGTAGCAACTATCGGCTGGGTGACGAAGTCTTCATGCTGCTCAACCTGATGGGCGAGGACGAGAAGATCCCGGTGGCCGGCA
>JBLRWH010000142.1:0-1798 GCA_047921395.1 Gammaproteobacteria bacterium | reverse complement strand
GCGCCCATGAGTAAAAGAGCGAGTCCCGCAGGCAAGGCCCATTATCGCGAACAGGCATCCGACGAGGATGTCGACGCGGTTCTCGAACAGGTCGCGGAACGCTTCGGAACCATCCCTAACAGCCCGTTGAAGAAGTCGGGGATCAGGTAGCATCAGGCGCGATGACGATGGCGGCGATGAAGAGCGCAGTCGGCGCCTCGATGAGCACGAGAATCGCGATGAGCGAGTGGCGGTCCGTCGATACAAGCGTTACGGCCAGGAGGCCGTTGGCCGCCGCCTCCCGCGGGGTGCCGGCGCCGATCAGTTGGCGCATCAGGACGCCCAGGTTGTGGCCGGCGACGTGGATCAAGTATCGCTTGTGCACGTTTTCGCGCCCGTGCAGCCAGGTCCGGCGCATGCCGCCGTGGTCGAGCACGTGGGCGAAGCACCGCTCGACGAGCTCGGTGCGCAGCTTGAAGGCGGTCTTGGCCACCCCCGAGAGCAGCCGGGCGCGGTTGTTATAGACCGCCCGCCGGGCGTCCCGGTCGCCCTTCCAGCGCGCGAAGCCCTTGGCCTTGGGCTCGGCGATGCGCGTTGTCCAGGCGCCGTCCTCGAGCGACTTCAAGACCTCCCGGGAGTGATAGCCTTTGTCGGCAACCAGTTCCGCCGGGTCGTCCGCGTCGGGCGGCGCCTCCAGCACCGCGGCCAGGTTGGCCTCGGCGGCCTCCAGGGTGCCGGCCAGCGTCGTCGTGTCGCCCTGGTCGGCCGGATGCAGCTCGGCCGCGAGCACCGCCCCGGTGTCCAGGTCGACCGCGTGCTCCGGCTTGTAGGCCAGGTGCGTGGTGCCATCCTTCATCTTGGCGATCCTGGCCTCCGGGTCGGTCGTCGAAACCCAGTCGGCATTGGACAGCTTCTTGCCCTTGCGCTGCCGGTCCATGCGGATCAGATCGTCCGCCGAGGGCGTCTCGATCCCGCTTTCGACGGCCATGCGCGTCAGCATCTCGCGGTAGCTTTCGCCGGTGTCCCGGCGCACGATCGAGCGCAGCGCCGCATCGGCCTCCATGGTCGAGGCGTCGACGCCGATGCGCGCGCCCTTGATCAGGCCGTGCGCGTCAAGAACGCCCAGCACCCAGGTGAACACCTGCTCGTGCACCTCGTGGGGCAGACGGCTGCGGATCGTGCTCAAGGACGAGTGGTCGGGCACCCGCTCGCGCGCCTCCAGGCGCAGGAACGCGCGCAGCGACAGGCTGTCGGCGCAGCGCCATTCCAGGCCCCGCTCACTGTGCAGGCCCTCGAAATAGCCGATCAGGTGCATCCGGAAGTAGCGCCCCGGCGGGATCCCCGGCCGGCCCATCCTCGGCGCGTAGTAGGGCTTGCAGGTCTCTTCGGCGAACCCATCGAAACCAGCCCCGACCAACACCTCCTGCAGCCGGTCGTAGAACACATGGCCCGGCGAGCGCGGCATCTCCGCCCACGTCACCATCAAATCGCCCTGTCGATCCCCTTGCCGTCCCAGCGCCATAACGAGGCCCCCCGAATCCGAATCGCTCGCCCCCAGTGAGTCAGAACGGCGCGACTTTTTCAACGGCCTGCTAAGGCCTGTTGAGATTTATGATTCCATGCCGCGCTTGTTTGTGATTCAAGCTTCGGATGGAACGCTTCGTACTGACTGACGCCCAATGGGCGAAGATGGAGCCGCACTGTCTGGGCAAGCCGAGCGACCCCGGGCGCAGCGGCAGCGACAACCGGCGCTTCGTGGAAGCGGTGCTGTGGGTGGCGCGCAGGCGGTCGGCGGCGACCTCCGCCTGACGCTGCTGCC
>JBLRWH010000141.1:0-2085 GCA_047921395.1 Gammaproteobacteria bacterium | reverse complement strand
ACGGCCGTGGCGCGGAACAAGCGGCGCTCGACCGAGCCGAACAGGCGGGGTTCGGGCGGGGTGCTCATCGCGCGGGCCGTCCTTCAGCGCGCGCGGGAAGACAGCGCGAGCAGGAGCCGCAGACTCGTATTCGCCGTCTCGAGCAATGCCAGCATTCGCAAGCCATGCAGCCGCTGATTCTGGTGCAGGGCCGCGCCGAACAGGCCAGCGGTGACCAGTGCGCCGGGCGACACCATGCGCGTGCCGACGGAGTGCCTGACGCCATCGAGGGCGACGCTGAGGCGGTCGCGCCGCTGGGCGATGCTGTGTTCAGCCTGCCGGATGCTGGATTTCAGGGACATTCGGGCACCGGCTTGATCGTGCGTAACGTGGCGGGCCAGCCCAGTCGGGCGCCGGTGCGCCTGAGCAGCAGCCAGCCGCCGAGCGCGAGCAGGACATTGGCCAGGGCGAGTAACGCCATGGCCGAGGCCGGCGCGACGCCGAGATTGATCACTACGAAGACCGCGGCACCGGTAAGCGCAAACCATGCGCCGGCCAGCACCAGGGCCGAGAAAACCGCAATCGTCGCCATCATCAGGACGCGACGAAGGACCAGCCGGCTCTCCAGCGTGGCCAGTTCGAGATGGTCGTGAACGAGCCCGCGCACCTCGTGGGCTAGACTGGCGGCGTACTCGCCAAAATCCGGTGGCGGCGCTGATGCGTCGCTCGCCGCCACCGGGGGACTGTCGTCCTGGAAAGACATGAACCAGCGCTGGCGCTAGCGAGTGGCCAGCAGCCGGCTCAGCACGTAGCCTGCGGCCACCGCGACGCCGATCGTGAACATCGGGTGCTCCCGCATGTAGCCGGCCCCCGCCGCGTAGAGCTCCTCACCCTTCACGCCGGCCTTGTTGCCGGCCTTCGCCATCGCATCGGTGGCGTGGTTGGCAGCCTCGTCGGCGCTGTTGACGGCCCGGTGGGCGCTGGACGCCACGCGATCGATGGCCGGGTGAGCGGCCTCTGCCGCGGAATGGATACCGCTGTGGGCGCTGGCGGCGAGGCGGTCCAGGCCTTCCGTAGCCGCGTTCGTGCCAGCGGGACCGGAGTTGGGCGCAGCAGCCTTCTTGTTCTCAAACATTTGAATCGTCCTGGCTGATCAATCAGCGGGTGGGGGTACGGTGGGTAGACTGGTAGTAGGAATCGACGCTCGCGCTCCAGCTGGAATCGCTCCAGTTGGGCCAATTGTCCTTGTCGAAGCCCGGTGCGGCCTGCAGGCGTTCCATGTCGACGTCGAGCGTGAAACGCTTGTGTTCGCTGTCGATCTTCAACGCGCTCCAGGGAATCGCGAACAGACGGTCCCCCATGCCGAGGAACCCGCCGGAGGAGAGCACCGCATAGCGGATCTTGCCGTTCTGGATGTCCAGCATGATGTCCTGGATCGTGCCCAGCTTCTCGCCGCTGAGATTGCTGACTTCGTCGCCCGTGATGGTATCGGCGCTCAGCAATGTCGGCTGGCCTGTGCCGACGCGAGGCATTTCAGCCGCGACGCGGCTCACTTGGTGGCCTTCTTGACGTCGCTCTTGAGGTCCCCGTAGCTCTTTTGCACGGTGCCCTTGGCATGCTCGAGCTTGCCTTCCTGCTCCATCTTGTCGTTGCCGATCGTACGGCCGGTCACTTCCTTGACCTTGCCCTTCGCCTTATGCATTTCGCCCTTGACCTGGTTCTTGTCCATAATATTCACCTCAATGTGAGAGTGGCTGGGAAGCAAAGGCCCGCCGTGCTCGCGCCGGGCGGGCCTCCGTGTAACGTGGGTGATCAGTTGGCGCCGGAGCGCGTCGCGGTGTTCGAGATGATCACCTCGACCCGGCGATTCTGCTGACGACCCGTGGCGGTATCGTTGCTGGCCACCGGCGAGCCCTCGCCCAGTCCGGCCGTGGTGATGCGATGCGCTTGTACGCCGCGGTTGACCAGGTAAGACCTCACCGACTCGGCGCGTCGCTGTGACAGGAACTGGTTCGATTCCTCGCTGCCCACGCTGTCGGTGTGGCCTTCGATCAGCACGGTGCGGTCAGGGTACTCGCCGAGGAAGGCCGCCAGCTTGTCGAGGTT
>JBLRWH010000140.1:0-2132 GCA_047921395.1 Gammaproteobacteria bacterium | reverse complement strand
AACGATCCTTGAACTCGATGCCGGCTGCACTGGCGGCCTGGCGGAACGCGGCGCGTTCCCGGCCGACGGCTGCGGGCGTGACGCCGTGAATGGTGGGTGGGCCGGCCAGTTCGACGAACCAGCGCGAGGGCGATTCGTCCTTGGCGGCGGAGATGCTGTTGATAGAGAGCGGTGCGCCATCGGATGCGTGCGTCAGCGGGGCGCTGGATAGCGCCGTCGCCACCGCGGCCGATACGAGCACGGCGAGTGACTTGAATTTCATGAGACCCCCTGGGTGAAACAACTCATTTTCGGGCGTCGAGCGCCCCGGACTATTTTTCTTTCGAACGAATTGGCCATTCGAGTTCCCTGGCCTGAAGGCGCGGGTACAAAAATGTGCCGTGGATCACGGAAACTACCTACTATGGCGTGGTAATACAAGTCGCCGCCCGCAGGGCGGCGCGGCGCATCTGACATAATGCGTCGCGGACGCGAAATCAGATCACTTTCTTGTACCGCAGGCGGTGCGGCTGGGCGGCGTCTTCGCCCTTGCGGCGCTTGAGATCGGCCTCGTAATCCGCGTAATTGCCCTCGAAAAACACGACCTCGCTGTTGCCCTCGAAGGCCAGCATGTGGGTCGCGATCCGGTCGAGGAACCAGCGGTCATGGGAGATCACCACCGCGCAGCCCGGGAACTCGAGCAGCGCTTCTTCCAGCGCGCGCAGCGTCTCGACGTCGAGGTCGTTGGTCGGCTCGTCGAGAAGGAGCAGGTTGCCGCCGGCGCGCAGCACCTTCGCGAGGTGCACCCGGTTGCGTTCGCCGCCCGACAGATTGCCGATCTTCTGCTGCTGGTCGGTGCCCTTGAAGTTGAAGCGCCCCACGTAGGCGCGTGACGGCGTCTCGTAGTTGCCCACGCGGATGATGTCCTGGCCGTCGGAAATCTCTTCCCACACGGTCTTGTCCGCGTCCAGCGCGTCGCGGCTCTGGTCCACGTAGGCGAGCTGCACCGTCGGGCCGCGCCTGATCTCGCCGCTGTCGGGCTGCTCGCTGCCGAGGATCATGCGGAACAGCGTCGTCTTGCCGGCGCCGTTCGGGCCGATCACGCCGACGATGGCGCCCTTCGGCAGCTCGAAGGACAGGCCGTCGAACAGCAGCCGGTCGCCGAAGCCCTTGCGGAGGTTCTTCGCCTCGACGACCTGGTCGCCCAGGCGCGGGCCGGGCGGGATGTAGATCTCGTTGGTCTCGTTGCGCTGCTGGTACTCGCGCGACGACAGCTCCTCGAAGCGGGCCATGCGGGCCTTGTTCTTCGCCTGCCGCCCCTTGGGGTTGGTGCGCACCCACTCGAGCTCCTGCTTCATCGCCTTGATGCGCGCGCCCTCGGTTTTGGCCTCCTGCTCGAGGCGCTGCTCCTTCTGCTCCAGCCAGGAGGAGTAGTTGCCCTTCCATGGGATGCCCGTGCCGCGATCGAGCTCGAGGATCCAGCCTGCGACGTTGTCGAGGAAGTAACGGTCGTGGGTCACGGCGATCACGGTGCCGGAATAGTCGTGCAGGAAATGCTCCAGCCACGCCACCGACTCGGCGTCCAGGTGGTTGGTCGGCTCGTCGAGCAGCAGCATGTCGGGGCGCGACAGCAGCAGCCGGCACAGCGCCACGCGGCGGCGCTCGCCGCCGGACAGCTTCGTCACGTCGGCGTCCCAGGGGGGCAGGCGCAGCGCGTCAGCGGCGATCTCCATGGTGCGCTCGGCGGCGTGCCCGCCGGAGGCCTGCAGCAGGTTTTCCAGCTCGGCCTGTTCCTTGGCGAGGGCGTCGAAGTCCGCATCCGGCTCCGCGTAGGCGGCATAGATCTCGTCGAGCCGCGCCTGCGCGCCCTTGACGTCCCCGAGCGCCTCCTCGACGTTGGCGCGCACGTCCTTCGCCGGGTCCAGCTGCGGCTCCTGCTCCAGGTAGCCGATGCGGATGCCGGGCTGCGGGCGGGCCTCGCCCTCGATCTCCGTGTCGATCCCCGCCATGATCCTGAGCAGGGTGGACTTGCCCGAGCCGTTCAGGCCGAGCACGCCGATCTTGGCGCCCGGGAAAAAGGACAGGGAAATGTCGCGCAGGATGAACCGCTTCGGCGGGATCACCTTCGCGACGCGGTTCATCGTGTAGATGTA
>JBLRWH010000139.1:0-2175 GCA_047921395.1 Gammaproteobacteria bacterium | reverse complement strand
GGCCGACCTGATGCCACTCCGGCGCGCGGTCGGCGAGGAAGGCGGCGAGGCCTCCCTGGGCGGCGATCGCCTCCACGGCCCAGCCGTCCAACGCGGCCCAGATCCGGCCCAGCATCGCGGCAGAGAGGTACTCGCCTCCTGTCATCGGCGGCGCCGTCAGCACCCGTGAATCGAGTTCGGCAGGGGTCGGCGGTTCGACAACGATTGTCTCGGAGTCGCCCGGCAGGTGGCAGAGCGCCGTCAGATGGCGCCGGCCATACTCCTGCCAGAACGCGAGCGTGGGCCATTCGCGGAGCACGCTTCTGCGCGCCCCGAGCGCAAACAGCCCCTCGCGCCAGTCGTTGCCGAAGGTTTCATTCAGCGAGATGAGCGTTCTGGGGGCCGGGGCGTCTCCGGCCTCCCAGTGGAGGTGGCCCTGTGGGGTCAGACGGATGGCGGGCATGGTGTCGGTGTCATTGAGGCCATCAGGCCATGGGAACTGGGACCGCACGTGCGGCCACTCGTGTATCCGCATACAAAGGTTCGATACGAACAGACTCGACCACAGCGCGGAACGCTTTATGCGCCGGGTTGATGAGCAAATTGCGCCGGCAAGCCCTTGCAGACTTTTCGAATCATCAGCCTATCCGCCCGCGGTTATTCCTGCTCCAAACTGGCGAGATACGCTTCAATGTGCGCCGCGAACTGCTCCAGGTCTGGCAACTTCTCGTTCAGGACCCGCTCGACAATGGCCAGGTCGACTGGCAGATAGCCTTGCACCAGAACGTTTCGGAAGCCAGCGAGCGAGCGCAAAGCGTGAGCAAAATCCGTGGGGAGCACACCGATTTCGGCAAGCTTGTCGATGGCAGTGGCATAGTCCGGGGCATCGAGCCCGCGAGACGCGACGAGATGCGTTGCGATGTCGAGAACATTCTGCACGCAGAGTTGCAAGCCGCGCTCGACCGTCCATCGCAGGTCGGCGCTTGCGCGAAATTCATGGGCTGTGTGACCCTTGTGACGCTGCAGATTCCACAGCGCTTCCCGGAGCGCTGCGAGGTGCCTGCGAATGACTGCCGCGTCGGCTTGACCCTTAGTCATCGCGAATCATGCCGAGCGGTGGATCGCGCTGCTTCCATCTTGGCCATCTGCGGCAGAAAATCGAGGTAGCGCGACAGCGCGTATCCTTCGCGGGTCGTCGTAGCACGAAGGTCCCTGGAGACGAGGCGATGACCGTCGCGCAGCACGCGGTGGTAAAGCAGTGGCGGCGCATGGTTCAGGACAACCACGTCGATCGCGTTCGTCGCCAGTTGCTGCATGAGAAACGCAGTGAGTTCCGCAGCGTAACCGTACCCGCTCGTGGCAAGCGCGCCCTCATCGACGTAGACGGCCACGTCGATGTCGCTGTGCGGTTGGGCAAGCCCGCGTGCATGAGATCCAAACAAGTAGGCCTCCCGTACCTCGGTACGTGAACCGAGCGCGGCAGCAAGGTGGTCCAGGAGCGTGTTGGCTGAATCAGGCATGCGATCAAGGATATCAGACCAGTAACAATGTGAGTGCCCGGCTCTGTTCAGCGGGGCGTTGCTGCTGGTACTGCTCACGGCCGGGCCGGGCGGCCCTGCGTTGCACGCGGGCGAACTGGAGGACATGAAGCAGCCCCAGGAAGCCAAGATCTACCGGCCGCGCGGGCGCCGGGCGTCGAGGAAGCGAAGGTCCGGGATACGTTGATCCGGGGCGAGATTCTCAAGGCGTATTTCGAGTACGATGCCATCGAGGCCGACCGGGTGGAGATCAGCGTAGCTGAGGGTGTCGTGCATCTTGGCGGCGAGGTCCCGGATCGTTCCGCCCTGGAGCGTGCTGAACGGATGGCGGGAAGCGCGAAGAACGTCGTTTCGGTAATCAACGAACTCCCGGTCACCGCGGAAGAAGGTGGCTATTAGCAACGCGATGAGTGGTCGGCGATAACCCGTCAACTCGCCCATTCATCGCATCGTGCTGCGCATCGGCCATGACCAGTTAAGCGCGTCTCAGTCGCTCCATGATCGCTCGGGCGCGGGCCCTCGCTTCGTCGCGCCGCGCCGGGTCGCGTGCGAGGCGCTCGAGCTCAGCCAGCAGCACGTCCATGCCCTTCGAGTCAGCCTGCCGGTCCTGGCGGTCCGCGGCGCCGAACAGGTTGATCCACTGTTCCGTGCGTCGTCC
>JBLRWH010000138.1:0-2212 GCA_047921395.1 Gammaproteobacteria bacterium | reverse complement strand
CTTGTGCTCGACCAGGCGCTTGGCCTTCTCGATCACCATCTCGGCGACCTGCACGTGGCGCGTGGCGGGCTCATCGAAGGTCGAGGAAATCACCTCGCCGCGCACCGTCCGGGACATCTCGGTGACTTCCTCGGGCCGCTCGTCGATGAGCAGCACCATGAGGATGCAGTCGGGATGGTTGGCGGCGATGCTCTGCGCGATGTTCTGCAGCAGCATGGTCTTGCCGGCCTTCGGCGGGGAGACGATCAGGCCGCGCTGGCCCTTGCCGATCGGCGCCACCAGGTCGATGATGCGGGCCGTCAGGTCCTCGCGGCTGCCGTTGCCCTGTTCGAGGCGCAGGCGCTGGTTCGGGAACAGCGGCGTCAGGTTCTCGAACAGGACCTTGTGGCGCGCGCTCTCGGGCGAGTCATAGTTGATCTCGCCGACCTTGAGCAGGGCGAAATAACGCTCGCCTTCCTTCGGTGGCCGGATCAGGCCCGAGACGGTGTCGCCGGTGCGCAGGCTGAAGCGCCGGATCTGGCTCGGGCTGACGTAGATGTCGTCGGGCCCGGCGAGGTAGGAGCCGTCGGCGAAACGCAGGAAGCCGAAACCATCCTGCAGGATCTCCAGCACGCCGTCGCCGTAGATGTCCTCACCGTTGCGCGCATGCGCCTTGAGGATGGAGAAAATGATGTCCTGCTTGCGCGAGCGGGCGAGGCTGTCGAGCCCCATCGATTCCGCCAGCGCGACCAGTTCGTGTGCCGGCCGGCGCTTCAGCTCGGCCAGGTTCATCGCGTTCTTGGTGCGCTCCAGGTCTTCCTGGGAGATGACCTCGACTTCCTCGAAGTCCGGCAGCATGTCCGGATGATGGCGATCCCCGCCCCCGCCGCCCCCGCCCCCGCCAGGCTTCCTGCGGCGCGACTTCTTGCGTCCACCGTCTCGTGGGCCGCGATGCGTGGATTGAGGATTGCCCCCTTGGGGGCCGTCGTTTCTGGTGCCGTCAGAGGCCATAGTATTGTTCCGACCGAGGTTTCGGTTTTCGCTGGCGGGCCGGGCGGAATCGCCCGAATCGTGCGTCACAGATATTGATCCAGGAACTCGGTGAGCTGCTTCTTGCTCAGCGCGCCGACTTTCTGGGCTTCGACCGAGCCGTTCTTGAACAGCATCAGCGTGGGGATGCCGCGGATGCCGAAGCGCGGCGGCGTCTGCGGATTCTCGTCGATATTGATCTTCGCGACCCGGAGGCGGCCCTCGTACTCGCGACTCACCTCGTCGAGGATCGGCGCAATCATCTTGCAGGGTCCGCACCACTCGGCCCAGAAATCCAGCAATACCGGAATTTCGGACTTGAGCACGTCGCTCTCAAAACTGGAATCACTCGTGTAAACGATGTGGTCGCTCACTGTTTCTCGCCTCCGCAAGCCTGGTTTCAAAAATGTCCAAGAGAATCTTGAATTAGGGATTCAACCCCTGAACCGGGGTCGAGCGAGTCAGCTACGGGATGTGACGCGCCCCGCGTGATGAGGCACAATGTCGCTGCGCTCGCGGCTTAAAGCTTAAGAATTCTTACGCGCGGGGGGCTCAGGGAGGGCTTCCAGAGCCGACAGGCCTGTATTCTGGCCCGAGTTTCGGGCGAGTTGCAATACCTAATACTCTTTTTCCTCAGGAACCATAAAACAACAATGTCTGAAGGACTGCTGACACAGCTCCGCTTTGCCGAGCTGGACCTACCTGAACCCGCGATGCAAGGCCTCGCCGACGCGGGCTTCGAATACTGCACGCCGATCCAGGCCGAGACCCTGCCGGTGGCCCTCGCCGGGGGCGATGTCGCCGGCCAGGCGCAAACCGGCACGGGCAAGACCGCCGCGTTCCTGGTCGCGATGTTCACGCACCTGCACCGGCACCCGCCGCAGCCGACACGCAAGCTCACCGACCCGAGAGCCCTGATCCTCGCGCCGACGCGCGAGCTCGCGATCCAGATTCACAAGGATGCGGAACTGCTGGGCGCCCATACCGGGCTCGTCCTGGGCCTCGCCTACGGCGGCACGGATTACGAAAAGCAGCGCGCCCACATCCAGGCCGGGGTCGACGTGCTCATCGGCACGCCGGGTCGCCTGATCGATTATTTCAAGCAGCACATCTTCGGCCTGCAGCACATCCAGGTCATGATCCTGGACGAGGCGGACCGGATGTTCGACCTCGGCTTCATCAAGGACATCCGCTACGTCATGCG
>JBLRWH010000137.1:0-2261 GCA_047921395.1 Gammaproteobacteria bacterium | reverse complement strand
CTAGTAACGCAGGGTCAACAGGCGGGTGCCGCGCAGCCTCGAGTAGCTGACCACCCACAGCCCACCATAGTCCTGATCGTCCACAAGGCCGATCGGCGCATCGAGGCCCTCGGCAATCGCCGGCACGGTGTTGCTGTGCCCGACCACCAGCACCACGTCGCCGCGGTGGCGCCACTTCAGCCGCCGGACCAGGCGACTCGACGCGTCGGCCGGCACCACGCGGGGCTCGACGCCGGTGGCGCCCGCCACAGGAGCGGCCGTCTCCTGCGTGCGTTTAGCTCCGCTGACGTAAATGGCGTTCAGGCCGGAGGCCCCGAGCATCCCGGCGAGGCGCTCGGCACGGGCCTGACCTGCCTCCGAGAGGCCCGGATCCTGGTCCTGGCTGAGTATTTCCGCATGCCGAACCAACACCACGGTCGTGCTGCCCCAGGAAGCCACCAGCCAGCCGCCGGCGAGGACCACCCCTACGACGGAGGCGATCACGAACGCCAGCGGCGTATACAGCGGCCGGCGCCGCAGGCCGCGATGGTCCTTCTTCAGGCTGCCCACGTCAGCGTTCTCTTTCGGCATCGCGCTGTGCATCCCGCTCCGGTCCAGTCGCCTCGTCGACGACAAGGTACTCGCCCTCAATGACATCCTCGCGACCTCGACTGCGACCGCGACCGCCTGGCCCGCCGGGCCGAACGCCGGCCCCATCGCCCTGCTTCATGGCCTTTTCAATCTGGCGCCGGGCCCACCAGATTCGCACCGCCAACAGCAGCGAGCCCGCGACGAACACCCCGAGGGCGGCAAGAAAGAAGATCGCGCCGAGGAAAGCCGCAGCGACCAGCATGAC
Organism: Gammaproteobacteria bacterium; assembly: GCA_047921395.1. Lineage (GTDB taxonomy): Bacteria > Pseudomonadota > Gammaproteobacteria > Steroidobacterales > XN24 > XN24. Next base: position 1,426 of record JBLRWH010000137.1, on the reverse strand, counting down.
CACCGCGACGATGCTGAGCAGTATACGGGCCAGGATGCCGGGCCCACCCTGTTGTCCGGGGCCGCGGCCGGGGCCGGAAATCTGGATCCTGATCTGTTGCATCGTCGTCCGTCGCGATTCGTTGTCTACACTCTCGATCATCGGGCGACGCGGTTCAAGACCCACATGTATATAGTGCGGCGACAGGTGGGCGGAAAAACTCGAAAGGAGGCAGAAGCATGGGGAAATCATCGCGCGGGAGCGGCGGCGTACGTCCCTGGATGGCGACCTCGCTGGCCCTCCTGGCGGGCCTGGCCATCGCGGCCATGGTGCTGATTGATCCGCGCGCCAACGTGGTGGGCTACTTCAAGGCGCCTCTGCGGCCCGAGGCCATCGCGGACGACCTGCGGCCGGTGCTCGCGGGCGTCGTCCTGGGCCAGCAGGGCCTGGTTGAGACCGTACAGGGAGCAGCCGTTCTCTGGATTGCGTCGCAATTCCTCGCGACAGACGACCTCGGCCTCGCGCAGGACGGCAATCGCAGCCCCGCGATCACCCGCGACGCGCAGGAGCTCCGCCCTGAGCACGTGCTCCGCGATCCGCACGCCATGCGCAAGGGAATAACGCTCCCAGACGCGCATGGCCTCGAAACCGGGTGCCCGTATCAGCTCGGGATCGCTGATGCGCTCGCGGGTCGACTTGGCCGCGTCCAGCGCCGTCGCGCTGGCGCCACTCATCGTTGCCGCAAACCAGAGGAAGTGATGGTTATGCGGCACATAGCCCAGCGGGTAGACGCCGGGCGTGGGCCGGCAAGCCGCCAGGTAGGCGTCATCGGCCTGGATCGCCTTCTGGTTCGCGATGACCGCGTCGCCGTAGCGTCCGACCCGGGCGTAGATGTGCGCGGGCATGTGGACGAGATGGCCGGCCGCCGGCACCAGCGACCGCAGGCGGTCCGCGGCGGCGACGCCGCGCTCCCGCGCGCTCGACGCCTCGACGGCATGGATGTACAGGTGCAATGCGCCCGGGTGATCCGGATTGCGCTCGATGATCGACTCGAGCTGCGTGACGAACCCCGTCGTGTTCCCTTTCGGCCGGCTGTTCCGAATACCGCGCCGAAAGCGCGCGGATAAAGGCGTGCTCGCGCTCAGGCCCGTGTGCCACCTGGGCCTGCGCGCGCTGCAGCCGATCCCATGCGGTCGCGTTGATAGCGGGATCCATGCCGGCATTCAGGTGCGGACCAAGCACCAGGGACGCGCCCCACCAGCACATCGCGCACTCGGGATCGAGCTCGGTAGCCCTCCCCCCCCCAAGCCCGCTTGCAGCGTGGTACACGCAGCGTCGACAATTCGCCGTCTGGAGAGGTGGCAGAGCGGTTGAATGCACCGGTCTTGAAAACCGGCAACGGGGCGACCCGTTCGGGGGTTCGAATCCCCCCCTCTCCGCCAGATCA
>JBLRWH010000136.1:0-2328 GCA_047921395.1 Gammaproteobacteria bacterium | reverse complement strand
GCGGCCTGATCCTCCCGCCCGTCGGCCGCCTCGTCGCGCATCTCGAGCATCCCGGCGCCTGAGCCGGCCGCTTCTTCCGGCGCCGAACCCCGCTGAAACCACGGGAAAAGCGGCTTTTTGTGGGTTAATTTAGCCAAATATGGATAGCCGTAGCGTCTGCGTGTACCCTTCGCGCATGCTGACGCCGAAACGGATTTCTCGATGAGTCGCTACGGTCGCTTCCCGGGGTGGATCATGGCGCGGATCGATGAGCTCACCCGGCGCCTGCGCGACTTCCTCGTCGACCTGCCGCGCCCGCTCAAGCGCCTGGCGCTGGCGGCGTCGGACTTCGTCCTCATCGCCGCGGCCGTCGCGCTCGCGGTCGCTTTCACCCACAGCCACAGCGAGTTCGCGCCCGGGGTGCATGCGCCGTTCCCCTGGGCCATGGTGCTGCTGCTGGGGCTGGCCGCCGTGCCGGTCTTCGCCGCGCTCGGGCTGTATCGCGCTGTCACCCGCTTCATCTCCAGCCGCATCATCGTCTCCGTCGTGTTCGGCATGGCGGCGCTCGCCACCGTGCTGCTGGTCTATGCCTGGCTCATGCCGCACATCGGCGTGGACTTCGGCACCTCGGTGGCGTTCTGGATCTTCGGCTTCCTGCTCGTGCTCGGGGTGCGCTTCGTCGCGCGCGAGTTGCTGCTGAGCCGGCCGCGGGTGTGCGAGCGGGCGCTCATCTACGGCGCCGGCATGTCGGGCGCGCGCCTGGCGGCGCTGCTGCAGCGCGAGAGCGAGTGCGTCCCGGTGGCGTTCATCGACGACTCGATCAAGCTGCAGGGCAGCGTGGTCGCGGGCCTGGTGGTGCACGGCTCGCAGGACATCGAGCGCCTTATAAAGGTGCACCACGTCAAGCGCATCCTGCTCGCAATGCCCTCGGTGTCGCACAAGCGCCGCGGCGAGATCGTGGCTGAACTCGAGCTTTTCCCGGTGCACGTGCAGACGGTGCCGGACATGCACGACCTCGTGTCGGGGCGCGCGCGCTTCGAAGATCTGCGCGAGGTCGAGGTCGAGGACTTGCTCGGCCGCGACGCCATCCCGCCGTACCCGGACCTGATCGGCGCCAGCGTCACCGGGCGCACGGTCATGGTCACGGGCGCCGGCGGCTCCATCGGCTCCGAGCTGTGCCGCCAGGTCGCCGGGCTCGGCGCCACGCGGCTGGTGCTGGTGGAGCGTTCCGAGGCGGCGCTCTACGCCATCGACCAGGAGCTGGCCGGGCTCGTCGCGGCGCGCCACCTCGCCCTCGAGGTGGTGCCGGTGCTCGGCTCGGTCGGCAACCGCGAGCGCATGGCCCAGGTGATGCATCGCTTCGGCGTGCGCACGGTCTACCACGCCGCCGCCTACAAGCACGTGCCGCTGGTCGAGTACAACATGGCGGCCGGCATCCGCAACAACGTCTTCGGCACCCAGGCGCTGGCCGAGGCGGCGGAGCAGGCCGGCGTCGAGAACTTCGTCCTCGTCTCCACCGACAAGGCGGTCAACCCGACCAACGTCATGGGCGCCAGCAAGCGCCTCGCCGAGATCATCCTGCAGGGCATTCACAGCCGCGGCGCACGCATGTGCATCTCCATCGTCCGCTTCGGCAACGTGCTGGCCTCGTCCGGGTCGGTGGTGCTGCGCTTCCGCGAGCAGGTGCGCGCCGGCGGCCCGGTCACCGTCACGCACCCCGAGATCACGCGCTATTTCATGACCATCGAGGAGGCCGTGCAGCTGGTCATCCAGGCCGGCGCCATGGGCGGCGACGCCGAGGTGTTCCTGCTCGACATGGGCCAGCCGGTGCGCATCCTCGACCTGGCGCGCAAGATGATCAAGCTCAGTGGTCGCACCGTGCGCGACGCGCACAACCGCGACGGCGACATCGAGATCGTCTACACCGGCCTGCGCCCCGGCGAGAAGCTCTACGAGGAGCTGCTCATCAGCGGCAATGCCTCCGGCACCGACCACCCGCGCATCTGGAAGGGCGTGGAGGAGGGCGTCGACGCCGGCCAGGTCGAGACCGCCATCGACGCGCTGCGCGTCGCCATCCGCAAGAACGACTGCAAGGCCATGCGCGAGATCCTGCTCAGCGTGGTGCGCGAGTACCAGCCGCCGGAGGAAGTCGCCGACGTGCTGTACAGCGCGCCGGCTGCGTACGGGCGGCGGCGGGGCGACGGCGGCGACGTGGTCGAGCTGCCGGTGGCGCGGATACTGTCACGTTAACTGCCTGGAATCGATGGAATCGGGCGATGAATACCTGCAAACGCCACCGATTCCCGCGGTCGGGAGACAGTAACTCGCCAATCCCCCGCCATCGCCGAC
>JBLRWH010000135.1:0-2692 GCA_047921395.1 Gammaproteobacteria bacterium | reverse complement strand
GGGCTAGAGCGAATCGTAGATCGAGCCGACGAGCCGGGCCGGCGGGATGAAGCCGCCGCCGAGCCGTTCGTCGAACTCCGCGGTCGGCTGTGCGGCGACCACTTCCTCCAACGACAGGCCCTCCGCCTTGAGCGCCCCGATGCGATCCCTGAAGCCGGCCAGCATCGCGCCGTAGGCGGCGAGCTCCGCGCGGTTGCTGAGCGGGCCATGGCCCGGCACCACGATGGTCTCGTCGTCCGCGAGTTCCAGCGCACGCTCCACGCCGGCGATCACGCCGTGGATCCCGCCGCCGGAACCGAGGTCGATAAACGGGTAGAGGCCATTGAATTGGATATCGCCCATGTGCAGGACATTGGCGTTCCGGAAATACACCAGCGCATCGCCGTCGGTGTGGGCGTTCGCGACATGAATGATCTGCACGTCATTGCCGTTGAGGTGCAGGGTCACGCCCTCGGCAAAGGTCACCACGGGCAGCGCTTTCGCCGGGGCCGCCGGAACCGTGCGGTTGAAAGCCGCCATGAACTGGTCGCTGCTCATGCGGCTCCGGACGTTCTCGTGCGCGATGATCACCGCGCCGGCCTCGGCAAAATTCTCGTTGCCGCCCACGTGATCGCCGTGCCAGTGGGTGTTGATCACGAAGCGCACGGGCCGGTCCGTGATCTCCTCGAGCGCCGCCTGGATGCGCTCGGTCAGCGGCGCGTACTGGTCATCGACGAGGAACAGCCCGTCGTCGCCGCTGCTTGCGACGATGTTCCCCCCGCGCCCCGTCACCAGGTAGAGGCCGTCCCGGATCGGCGTGGCCTCGACGACGACGTCGCTGAAGTCCTGCTGGGCGTTCGCGGCGCAGGAAATCCCGAGCAACGCGAATATCAATATCATCCTGCAAAGCATGGCGGGCGCTCCGGCTGGGTTGTTCAAGGGCGGGATTGTGTCACAGCTGCGCGGGCCGCTCGCGCGGCAATGCACACCCGGCCACTGTTCCACGTCAGTCTTCGGCGCACCCGACGCAGCGCGTGTTGGTCGGGTTCGCCTCGAGGCGGCGAACGTCGATCGCCTCGCCGCACACGAAACAATAGCCGAAGTCGCCGGAGTCCATTCGCCGCAACGCACCATCGATCTCGACGAGCTGGCGCTGGCGTCGCCGGGCGGTCTCCTGGGCCATCTCTTGTGCCTGCATGGCGTCCATGCGGGACAGCCGTCCGACCCGTGCCTGGTCCAGCTCCACCGGCGCGGTGTCCTCCCGCGAGGCCTGCTCGAGGGCCTGCAGCTCCGCCCTGAGGTCAAGGAGCCGTTGGCGAAGTCGTTCGACCTGTTCTGGCTTCATTTCATTTGGCCGCCGTGGAATCACGATCAGGTTACGCCGGATCCGCGAGCGCCGCGAATCGGCTTCCCGCGGGAGTGCGACTCAAAGCATAATCCCGCCTCATGATTTCGATCGACCCGATCGACCCGATCGTCCTGTTCTTCATTCTCGGCCTGGTCGCCGGCCTGGCGCGCTCGGACCTACGGCTGCCGGGGTCGATCTACGAATTCCTGAGCGTGATCCTGCTGCTCGCGATCGGGTTGAAGGGCGGTGTCGAACTGGCGCAGCAGTCACTCATGGCCCTCCTGCCCCAGATGATCGCCGTGGTGATGATGGGTCTCGCGCTGCCGCTCGTCGCCTACCCGGTGCTGCGTGGAATCGGGCGCTTCGCCCGCGCCGATGCGGCTTCGATCGCCGCGCATTACGGTTCGGCCAGCGTCGGTACTTACGCGGTCGCCGTCGCCTGGCTGGCCTCGCGTGAAATCACCTTCGAGGAATACCTGCCGCTGTTGCTGGTGCTGCTCGAGATGCCGGCCATCGTGGTCGGGATCATGCTCGCCCGCGGCGTTTCAGCCGATACTGACTGGAGGTCTCTCGCGCACGAGGTCTTTCTAGGCAAGAGCATCGTGCTCCTGGTCGGTGGCCTGCTGATCGGCTGGGCGGCCGGCCCGGCGGCGCTGGAGCCGGTCTCGGGCCTGTTCTTCGGCCTGTTCCACGGCGTCCTGGCGCTGTTCCTGCTGGAAATGGGCCTCGTCGCGGCCGGCCAGTTTTCGAGCCTGCGCCGACACGGCCTGTTCCTGGTGGCTTTCGGCATGGTGTTCCCGCTGTTCGGGGCGCTGGTGGGCGCCGTCCTGGGCTGGCAGATGGGCCTCTCGGCGGGCGGTACCATGCTGCTCGCGACCCTCGCGGCCAGCGCATCGTACATCGCCGTGCCGGCGGCGATGCGCATGGCCCTGCCGGAGGCCAACCCAGCCCTGTCGCTGACGGCCTCGCTGGGGATCACGTTCCCGTTCAACATCCTGGTCGGCATCCCGCTGTATCACCAGCTCGCCGGCCTGCTGCACCGCCTTGGAGGATGACCCGATGCACGCCGACGCCCGCACGCTGGTCACTATCGTCACCGAGGCCGCCCTGGAGCGCCGCCTCGTGGATGACCTGAAGCGCCTGGGCGCCCACGGTTACACCATCAGCGACGCACGCGGCGAAGGCAGCCGCGGCGTACGCAGCGCGGGCTGGGACGCGAGCAGCAACATCCGCGTCGAGGTGATCTGCGATACGGCCACCGCCGAGGCCATCGCCCGCCATCTCAAGGCCAACTACTACGACAATTACGCGATGATCCTGTATTTCAGCGACGTCGGCGTGCTGCGCCCGGAAAAGTTCTGAGCG
>JBLRWH010000134.1:0-2810 GCA_047921395.1 Gammaproteobacteria bacterium | reverse complement strand
AGGTCCTGCCCGAGGCGCGGCTCGTGGTGAGCGGCGGCACGCGCCGGCCGGACGGGGTGCCGATGGCCGCGGGCTATCGCCTCGCCGCCATCGACCTCGGCGTCGATCCGGCGCGCATCGTGACGCTCGATGCGTCGCATGACACGGCGGACGAGGCCTACGCCGTGCGCGAGCTGCTCGCGCCGGGGGCGCGCTTCGTGCTCGTCACCTCGGCCGTGCACCTGCCCCGCGCCATGCATCACTTCCGCGCGGTGGGGCTCGAGCCCGTGCCGGCGCCGGCCGAGTTCCGCGCCTGGCGCGGCAGGTCGAAGCGGCTGGGGTACTGGGTTCCCTCGCCGCAGAACCTCGCCAAGTCCGACGCCGCCTGGTACGAGTTCCTCGGCTCGCTGATCGCTCATCGCGAGCACGTGGAGGACTGATCTCGCGCGGCTAGTGGGATGCGTGGCTAACCAATACGGATTACAGGGGCATTGGCCCCGCGCCGTTGCGCCCGACGCTGACACCGGCCGAGATCGGCAAGACTTGCGCAGTCCTGGCCGAGGTCATGCACGCAGCGACAGCGCCGTCCGGCGCCTGAGATCCGGGTCCGAAATGGCTCTGCTGCCGCTCGTGGTAGGGCCTGTGGATTTCCGGGTCATCGCATGCCGGTGGGAACAAATGCCCACATGTAGACTTGATCCACGTACAGGTTTATATTCCGACCCGGCGCTCGCTTGGGGATTCGGAATTATCAGTGATGCCAAGGACTTGGCTTAAAGAGTTTGAGCAAGCTATCATGGGCAGGCGCGCCCATGATCTCCGGGTGTTCCTGCTCGACCTGCCGCGGTCCCTGAAACGCGCGCTCCTCGTCGCCGCCGACCTGGTCTTCACGCTCGGCGCCGCCATCCTCGCCATCTATCTGACGCATCCGGCCGCGCTCGATGCCGGGCCGCCGTGGAGCTTCCTGCTGGCCCTCGGCGTGGTCATGGTGCTGGTGTTCTGGGCGCTCGGGCTGTACCAGTTCGTGGTTCGCTTCCTGCGCAGCGAGTTCCTGAAGTTGATGGTCACGGGCGTCACGGTGGCGGCCGCCATGATGGCGTTTTACGGCGCCTGGCGCCCCGAGTCGGGCGTGACCCCGGCGGCGGCCCTGGTGTTCTGGGCTTTCGGTCTCCTCCACATGGGCGGGTCGCGTATCGCGGCGCGGGACTTCCTCCTCAACGGCGGCCGCAAGGCGCGCGAGCGCGCCATCATCTACGGCGCGGGCGTGTCGGGCGCGCGCCTCGCGTCGCTGCTCGCTCCGGGCGGGGAATGCCGCCCGGCGGCGTTCGTGGACGACGACCCGACGCTGCGCGGCAAGGTGGTGGCCAGCCTCTCGGTGCATTCGCCGGCCGAGCTCGGCGAGCTGATCGAGGCGCACGACGCGACGCGCCTGCTGCTCGCGATCCCCTCGGCCTCGCGCCAGCGCCGCGCGGAGATCATCGAGGCGCTCCGGCCCTATCCGCTGCACATCCAGACGGTGCCGGACATGAACGACCTGGTGAGCGGCAAGGCCAGCTTCGACGAGCTGCGCGAGGTGGAGCTGGAGGACCTGCTGGGCCGCGACCCGGTTCCGCCGCGCCCCGACCTGATCAGCGCGTGCATCAGGGGCCTCAACGTGATGGTCACCGGCGCCGGCGGCTCGATCGGTTCGGAGCTGTGTCGCCAGATCATCGGCCTCGGCGCGTCGCGGCTGGTGCTGGTGGAGCACTGCGAGGCGGCGCTCTACCACATCGACCAGGAGCTGCGCGCGTGCGTCGAGGACGCCGGCCTGGCCGTGGACGTGGTGCCGGTGCTCGCCTCGGTCACGGAGAAGGATTTCTTCGGCCAGACCCTCCGGTCTTTCGACGTGCACACCGTCTACCACGCCGCCGCGTACAAGCACGTGCCGCTGGTCGAGCACAACATGGGCGCGGGGATCCGCAACAACGTCCTCGGCACGTTCCGCGCGGCGCAGGCGGCGGAGGAGGCGGGCGTGCAGACCTTCGTGCTGGTCTCGACCGACAAGGCGGTCAACCCGACCAACGTGATGGGCGCCACCAAGCGCTTCGCCGAGATGATCCTGCAGGGCATGGTGGGACGCGGCACCAGCATGCGCATCTGCATGGTGCGCTTCGGCAACGTGCTCGCCTCGTCCGGCTCGGTGGTGCCGCTGTTCCGCAACCAGATCCGCCGCGGCGGGCCGGTCACGGTGACGCACCCGGAGATCGTGCGCTACTTCATGACCATCTCGGAGGCGGCCCAGCTCGTCATCCAGGCCGGCGCGATGGGTCGCGACGGCGAGGTGTTCCTGCTCGACATGGGCGCGCCGGTGAAGATCGTCGACCTCGCCCGCAAGATGATCCAGCTGAGCGGCCTCGAGGTGCGGGACGCCGCGAACCCCGACGGCGATATCGAGATCGTGTTCACCGGCCTGCGCCCGGCGGAGAAGCTCTACGAGGAGCTGCTCGTGCACGGCAACAACGCCGTCGGCACGGACCACCCGCGTATCTGGAAGGCCAACGAGCACGGCGTGTCGTGGGACGCCGTCTGTCGCGCCATCCAGGCCATCAGCAAGGCCGTCGTCGTGAACGACTGCGACGCGATGCGTCGCATCCTCCTCGAGGTCGTCCGCGAGTACGCTCCGCCCGCCGAGTTCGCCGACCACGTGTACCGCGCCACGCGGAGCCTGCCGCAGCGCGTCGGCGCCGCCGTCGTTGATTTGCGCCCCGCTCGGGTCGGACCATCATAACTTCCTGATCTGGAAGCAATTCCGCGTGATTTTGGGCCTCCTGGAGGCCTTAGAACGCGTTTTT
>JBLRWH010000133.1:0-2907 GCA_047921395.1 Gammaproteobacteria bacterium | reverse complement strand
GCCCGCTGAGGGAGCTTGTAATTTTGCGAGCGAAGCGGGCCTGTGACGGCGCGCTACCGCGGTTGCCCCGAACGCGCGCTGCCGCGGTCAATCCATTTCCAGTCGCAGCGCCGCACGGACCTCGTCGCGTTGGCCGGGCGCGACGCCGGCCGTGTCAGCGTAGGCCGGCCAGCGCGCCACGACCCGCTCGACCTCGGTGACGATGCTTTCTGCGCGGCCACGCTTCAGGCCGGCGGTCCGGGCACACGCCTTGAAGTCCGCCAACTCGAAGTGATCGCGTTTCCCGTTGATGGTCATCTGGTGGGTTGCGGTCCACAGCCCGGCAGGATTGAAGCTGTAGGTCATGTCGAAGGCTGGCGACAACGACCAGCGCCCGTCCTGGTCCATGAGGAAGGCGATGTTCTTCACGTGGTCGTCCTGGTTGCGCGCGACCACGTTGAACACCATGCGGCGGAACTGCTCCTCGATGCTGTCCATCGGCAGGCCCAGGCGCCGCATCACGAGGAAGGCCTGCTCGTAGGCGTAGGCGCCCGCCATGTTGAAGTCGTAATGCGCGAGCGCGCCGAGCGACTGCATGTGCAGTTTCGCGCCGTTGTCGAGCCGGTCGAAGCGCCGCGCCATGAAGTGACGGCGCCCGCCTTCTTCGAACAGCCGGCACTCGCTCATCGTGATGCCCGCGTCCCGCGCCATGAGGGCATAGGCGTACTCGATCACGCCATAGCCCTGCGGGTCTTCCAGCTCCTTGTCCTTGTTGCCGGCGACGCCGTCGAACTTCAGGATCCAGTACTGGAAGCCGGCGCCGGCATCTGCCTGGCCGGAGCGCACCTCGTTGGTGGCCGGGTTCCAGGCGATGACCGCTTTGGCGCGCGCGCCGCCCGCCGAGGTGCCGACCCGCATGATCTCAGCCATGGCCCGCTCGCGGCCCGCGTCGTCGAACGAAACTTCCAGCCCGCGGCGCCGGGAGAGGATGTCGCCGGCGAGCTCGGCCAGCGCATCGATCTCGACGCGCCGGCCTTCACTGGCCTTCGGCCCCATTACCGGGGCGAACTCGAGCGCGCCCATGCCGCGCCGACCCGTGTAGCAGAGGCGCTCGACGGCATTGAAGGATTCGGGCGTCCGTCCCTGTCGCGCAAGCCAGGCATCGATCAGCGCCTGGCCGAAGCGGTCCGGCAGTGAATCTGCCAGCAGCCCCGGCAGGCCGTGGAACGATTCTCGTGAGAGCTCGGGAAAGGAGTAGATCCGGTCGGCGAGCGGCATGACGAGCGGCGAGAGCTCAATGCCGCTGCGCGCGAACGCCGGGTCGTACTGGAAGGCGGCGACGTCATCGCCGTCCTCCAGCGTGACCGCGCCGATGGTGCGGCCCCACAGCCTGACCTCGGCGATAGTGGTCATGGCTTCTCATCCCAGGTCCAGGGCCGCCCTGCAGCTTTTGCGCCGCGCTGGCCTGAGGCCCGCCGACGCACCTTGCCGTGGCGGCGCAACAGCTCCATCGGTGCCGGTTTGACTGCGGGAATGGCCTGGTCCAGCTGCGGCAACCACTCCAGCACCCGCAGGAGGCGCAACAGGCTGGCGAGCTGGGTCGACTCCCCGGCCTCGATGCGTTCCAGCGTGCGTTTGCCCAGGCCGGCCCGGTCTGCCGCCTCCGCCTGCGTCAATTGCAGTTCGACGCGGCGCCGGGCGAGGCGCCGGCCCAACTCGACGAGGATCGCTTCATCCGTCAGCAACGAGGAAATCTTAATTATTCGTCACCCATGGCGAGTTTCTTGGGTTTACCTGATTAACTCGCATTAAATGACGACAAATAACACACACCAAGGGGCGGCACAACCCGCCAACTTTGGCGATTAACCCTCAAGCTAAACTGAGTTTTGACGGCGACCGACCGGAGCGACAGCGAAGGGAGGAAGCGGTCAAGCGTCGGTCTGCAGCGTGTTGGTAGATGCTCAATGACATCAAAGCTGATACTTGCCGATATCAAGGGCCCCATGAAACACGCCGAGAATTTCGACGTTGCCGCTGTCCTTCACCAGACAGGCGACGCGATAGTGTCCGTACAGCAGCACACGTACATGCCGGGACGAGGCCCAATGTCTCGCGCCCAGCGCTCCGCTTCCGCAGTCCATACTATTCTTGCCATTGCCTGATTCTGCGCCCCAACTCCTGGTTGGAAACGATGCGTCCAGCATCTGAATCGGCAAGCCCACGCTGAACCATCAGGTGAAACGCAAGTTCGCGGACGATCTCCTCGCTCGAACTATCGTCCGGCTGCTCTTGGATCAATCTCGCCAGTTCTTCCTTCGCGGTAGACATGGTGTCACCTCCTCAGTCAAGAAGTTTGCCATACCCACGGCTGGATCGTCACAGGCATCTAACTGATGTTTTACCCCTGAGCTCGCCAAATATGGCGAGAACCCGCATGGGCAGCGCCAGCCGGCCCCGCCGCGCCACCCGGAGCGAACGATCCGTGCCCGTCCCCTCACGCGCCAAGCCCATCGGCGGGGCAGCGGCAGCGGGACGTCACAGGCCCGCTGAGGGAGCTTGTAATTTTGCGAGCGAAGCGGGCCTGTGACGGCGCGCTGCCGCGGTCAACCCGAACGGAAGGGGCCTAGGCCGCCACCGCCACGAAGTGGAACGGCGCGTCCCGCTCGTCCTCGAACGTCACCTCTTCCCAGGCCTTCTCGTTGCGCACCAGGGCGCGCAGCAGCTGGTTGTTCAGGCCGTGGCCCGACTTGAAGCCGCTGAACTCGCCGATGACGCTGTGGCCGAGCAGGTACAGGTCGCCGATGGCGTCGAGGATCTTGTGGCGCACGAACTCGTTCTCGTAGCGCAGGCCGTCGTCGTTGAGGATGCGGTAGTCGTCGAGCACGATGGCGTTGTCGAGGCTGCCGCCGCGGCCGAGGTTCATGG
>JBLRWH010000132.1:0-3037 GCA_047921395.1 Gammaproteobacteria bacterium | reverse complement strand
CGGCATGCACCCCGAGTTTTGCGACACACGTCGAAGCCATGTCGCCCCCAGGTAACCATTCAGACCGGGATTCTACGCGCATGGTTCCCCGTCGGCCAGTTGCCGCCAGGAAAAGCATCAAAGAACTTTAATAAAGACTCGGAAGTATATAAATAATATCAAATTATCTGGGCTTCATGATCCTGGCTTTCTGCCGCTGCCAGTCCCGGTCGCGCTCGGTCGCGCGCTTGTCGTGCTGCTTCTTGCCTTTCGCAAGGCCGATCTCGAGCTTGGCGCGGCCCTGCTTCCAGTACAACGCGAGGGGCACCATGGTGTAGCCAGAGCGTTCCACGGAGCCGATCAGGCGGTCGATTTCGCGCCGCTGCAGCAGCAGCTTGCGACTCCGGCCGGCATCCGGGTGGATGTGCGTGGAGGCGGTATTCAATGGAGTGACGTTCGCGCCGACCAGCCAGATCTCGCCGCCGCGCACCACGACATAAGCCTCGGCGATCTGGGCGCGCCCGGCCCGCAGGCTCTTCACCTCCCAGCCCTCGAGGACCAGCCCGGCCTCCAGCTTTTCCTCGATAAAGTAGTCGTGCCGCGCCTTCTTGTTGAGGGCGATCGTGGATCCTCCGGTGCCGGAGGCGGCTTTTTTCTTGGCGGTGTTCATCTTGTTTTCCGGTGTGTGGGCGCGGCGCGGCCCGGCTTCGTGCCGGGGCCCCGCGGTTGCCGGGCCCGTGGATTTAATCCAAAATCGCGCACCTTTGAAAGCTCAGGGTGTCACCCGGCATGGCCAAGCGTACCTCGCTGCACGGTCTGTGGTCGTCCCGACTCGCCTTCGTCCTTGCCGTGAGCGGCTCGGCGGTCGGCCTGGGCAACATATGGAAATTTCCGTATGTGGCGGGCGCCAACGGCGGTGGCGCCTTCGTGCTGTTCTACCTGCTCTGCGTTGCGCTGATCGGCCTGCCGATCATGATGGCCGAGATCCTGATCGGCCGGCGCGGGCGCCGCAACCCGGTGGCAACGATGCGCATCATCGGCGAGGAGGAGGGCAGCCGCCCGAGCTGGGCGCTCGTCGGCATCATGGGTGTGATCGCCGGGATCATCATCCTGTCCTTCTACAGCGTCATCGCGGGCTGGTCCCTGTCCTACGTCGCCCACGCCGCGATGAACACTTTCTCGGGGGCGGGGGCGGACGAGGTCAACGGCCTGTTCGGGGACATGCTCGCCGACTGGCGGGTGCTGGCCTTATGGCACACCTTGTTCATGGTGCTCACCATTTCCGTCGTGGCGCGCGGCGTCGAGCGCGGCCTGGAGCGCGCGGTGCGCTTCCTGATGCCCTCGCTGGCGGTGCTGATGTTCGCGCTGCTGGGCTACGCGATCATCAATGGCGACTTCCGGGCGGGGGTGGGTTTCCTGCTCGAGGCGGATTTCTCGAAGCTGACGGGCGACGGGATGCTCGCCGCGCTGGGCCAGGCGTTCTTCAGCCTGAGCATCGGCATGGGCGCGATCATGGCTTACGGCGCCTACCTGCCCGAGGGCACGTCGATCACCAACACCTCGATTTCCGTGGTCGTCGCCGATACGGGCATGGCATTGCTCGCGGGCCTCGCGATCTTCCCGATCGTGTTCGCGCACGGCCTCGACCCGGGCTCCGGCCCGGGCCTGATTTTCCAGACCCTGCCGCTGGCCTTCGGCAACATGGCGGGCGGGCACCTGTTCGGCACACTGTTTTTCGTCCTGTTGACCTTCGCGGCCTGGACCTCGTCGATCGGCCTGATCGAGCCGGCCGTCGCGTGGAATGTCGAGACCCGGGGGCACAGCCGGGTGTTCTCCGCGGTCGCCATTGGCCTGATTATCTGGGCGCTCGGGTTCCTGACGATCCTGTCGTTCAACGAGCTCGAGAATTTCAAGTTGCTCGGGCGGACGATGTTCGAGAACCTGGACCACCTGTCCAGCAACATCCTGCTGCCCCTGGGCGGGTTGTTCATCACCATTTTCGCGGGCTGGGTGATGTGCAAGAACTCCACGGCCGAGGAGCTGGATATCGGCACCGGCGCCCTGTATCACGCCTGGCGCTTCCTGGCGCGCTGGGTGGCGCCGCTCGCGGTGCTGCTGGTGTTCCTGCAAGCCACGGGGCTGCTGCGCCTCGTCGGCCTGGTCGGGTCCTGAGCCGTGACGCCGGCCATGGACGAGACTATCGAGGTCGAGGTGGCCTATGCGCGCCCCGAGCGCCAGCTGATCCTGAAGGTCGAGGTGCCACGCGGCACGACCGCGATCGAGGCGGTTCGGCTGTCCGGCATCGAGGAGCAGTTCCCCGAGATCGAGCCCGGCAAGAACCGGCTGGGGGTGTTCGGCAAGCTCTGCAAGGCAGACCGGCCGCTGCTCGCCGGCGACCGAGTGGAGATCTACCGGCCGCTGCTCGTCGATCCACGCGTCGCGCGCCGCGAACTGGCGGCGGCCGGCAAGAGCATGGGGAAAGGCGGGCGGAATCGCGCCAGCGAGGATTGAACCCTCAGGTGTCGAAGCTGCCGTCGCCGATTGCCGCGTCACGGTCCTGGAGATCGATGGGCCGGTCGATGCGCACCACGCGGTCATCCTCGAACCACACCGTCAGGTGACTGCTGATTTCCTTGCGGGTCCGTCCAACCTTGAAGAAGAACACGTAGTCCCAGCGCGCCACGTTGAACGGGTCTGCGACCATCGGGGTCCCGATCAGGAAGCGCACCTGGGTTCGCGTCATGCCGACCTCGACCTGGTCGACGTCCTTCGCCTCGAGGAAATTTCCCTGCTGGATGTTTATGCGATAGGGACGCAGGGAAAAACCCTGCAGCGTGCTGCAACCCGTGAGCAGGACGAAAAAGGCGACCAGGCAGAGACGGCTGAACGGCGGCATAGAAACTCAAGTGTTGGAGGAGCGTCGACGGTGGGCAATAATACCAGAGTCATCACCCTGTTCGCGGGAGCCAAGCATGGAATCGAAGGAACTCAGGAAGGTCGGCCTGAAGGTCACGCTGCCGCGGCTGAAGATCCTGGAGATCCTCGAGGCGAACCAGCA
>JBLRWH010000131.1:0-3117 GCA_047921395.1 Gammaproteobacteria bacterium | reverse complement strand
GCAAGCTGCGTCACCCGACGCGCTCGGAACAGCTGCGGAGCTTTATCGTCGAGGACTGACGCGATGACCGCCGCCTGGCGCAGAAAACTGAAACTCCAGGGATGGAGACTCTGGGCGCTGGCGGCGGTGGCAGCCTACACCCTTATCGGCTTCCTGTTCCTGCCCTGGCTGGCACGCGCCCAGGCGCCGAAGCTGGCGCAGGAACAGCTCGGCGTCGAGCTCGCGATCGAGAAGGTCCGCTTCAACCCCTACCTGTTCAAGCTCACGGTCGAGGGACTGTCCCTCGCGGACCCCGAGTCCGGGCCGATGCTGGACTTCAGCCGCCTGGTGGTGGACTTCTCGCTCTCCAGCGCCTGGCGACGCGCCTGGACCTTCAGTGAACTGGCCCTGGAACAGCCGGCGTTGCGCCTGCACCGTGGCGCCGACGGCATCGACAACCTCCAGCGCATGCTCGAGCGCCTGCCGCCGCCGGAGACGCCGGATGCGCCCGCGCCGGACGGCGCGCCGCCGCGGCTGGTGCTGCACAACGTCTCGCTGGTGGAGGGCCGTCTCGCGGTCGAGGACGAAGCCCATCCCGAGGCCTGGTCGATTGCACTCGGCCCGCTCAGCTTCGCCATGCAGGACTTCGCCACGCTGCCGGAGCGTGAAGGCGTGTACACGCTCGAGGCCACCGGGCCACGCGGCGGCCGGATCCGCTGGAGCGGGAGCTTCGCGGTGGGGCCGCTGCACTCGGCCGGCTCGGTCGAAATCGACAACCTCGCGCTCGCGCCCTTCTGGGAGTACGTGCGCCACGAGTACGACGCCGAGCTGACCGGCGACGCGCGCCTCGGCCTGGGCTTCGATTACCTGCTGGACGTCGGCGGCCAGGCGCTGGAATTCCGCCTCGATGAGGGTCGCGCACTGCTCTCCGACCTGGAGGTCGGACGGCGCAGCTCGGGCGAGCCGCTGCTCGCGCTGCCCCGCACGACGGCGGACGGCATCGGCTTCGACCTGGCGCGCGCCACGCTCGACGTGGGCTCGGTCGGACTGGCCGAGCCCCGCGTCGAGCTGCGCCGGCTGGAGGACGGGGGCATGGACCTGGTCGCGGCGCTGCAGCTGGCGGGGGCCGCGGATGTGGGTGGCGAAAGCGGCAGTGACGGTGGCGGTGACGCTGAGGCAGAGGCACCGGGGCTGGCCATCCGGCTCGGCGCCCTGCGCATCGACGGCGGCCGCGTGAGTTTCGAAGACCGCGCCGCGCCTCGACCCGTGCAGGTCGTGCTGGAAGACATCGCCCTGGCGGTGACCGACTACCGCAGCGCCGACGGCCACCGCGCCGACGTGGAGTTGAAGGCTGCGGCGGCCTCCGGCGGCACGCTCGCCATGTCCGGCGCAGTGCAAGGCATGCCGCTCGACGTGGGGCTCGACCTGGACATCGGGGGCCTGTCCCTCCTCCCGGCCCTGCCGTATGCCGACGAGGCGGTGAACCTCGAGGTCGCGAGCCTGCTCGTCGACGCCGCGGGCCGCATCACGGTAAGCGACGCGGAGCCGTTCGCCTATGCCGGCAAGGCCTCGCTGCGCGCGCTCGACAGCCGGCTGCCGGGCAAGGACGAGCAGCTGGTCGGCTGGCAGGCGCTGGACGCGGAAGGCATCGACCTGTCGCTGGCCGGCCGCGCCCTGCGCATCGGCAAAGTCGGCCTGTCGGAGCCGTTTCTCCGCGTGCTGATCAACGAGGACGGCGAGCTGAACCTCACCGCGATCGCGCCGTCCGACGCAGCGGCGGCACCCGCAGACAAGACGGGCGCCGAACCCTTCGCCGTCGGCGTGGGCCGGGTGGAGATCCGCGCCGGCACCATGGACTTCACCGACCTCGACCTGCCCATCCCCTTCAGCGCGCTGGTGGAGCCGATGCAGGGCCAGGTCTCCGCCATCACCTCCGGCAGCCCGACGCCGGCGCGGGTGGAGATCGACGGCGACGTGAACCAGTACGGTGCCGCCACCATCCGCGGCTCGCTCGACGTGTTCGACCCGACGCGCGTCATGGACCTCGAGCTCGACTTCCGCAACATCGGGCTGCCGGACCTGACGCCCTACACGGTGAAGTTCGCCGGTCGCGAGATCGCCGACGGGCGGCTCGACGTGGACCTGAGCTGGTCCATCCGCGACGGCCAACTCCAGGCCAACAACCGCATGGTCATCAACGGCCTGAGGCTGGGCGACAAGGTGGAGTCGCCCGGCGCCATGAGCCTGCCGCTGGACCTCGCGGTGGCGCTGCTGACCGACACCCAGGGTCGCATCGACCTCGCGGTGCCGGTTAGCGGCGATATCAACGATCCAAAGTTCAGTTATGCCCCGCTGGTGTTCAAGGCGCTGGGCAACGTGCTGGCCAAGATCGTCACCGCACCGTTCCGCTTCCTCGCCTCGCTGCTGGGCGTCGATGGCGGTGAGGCGGACCTCGAGTTCGTCGGCTTCGTCGCCGGCGATGCCGACCTGCGCGGGCCGGAGGCGCAGGACCTGGTCAAGCTGGCCGAGGCGCTGACGCAACGACCCGAGCTCCTGCTCCAGGTCGGCGCCGCCTTCGACGAGACCCGCGACGGCCGCGCCATCCGCGAGCGGCGGCTGGACGCAGCGATCTCCGGGCGCTTCGAGGCCGGTGAAGCCAGCGGCAAGGACGGCGACCCGGTGCGGCTGATCATGGAAGCGATGTACGCCGAGGCCGCGGGGCTCGAGGCGCCGGCCGCGCTGCAGGCGGAGCACTCATCGATTCCCGAGGGCAGCGACAAGCCGGTACTGGACGAGACCCGCTACATCGAGGGGCTGCGCGCCGCACTGCTGGCGCAGCTGGTGGTGGAGCCGCAGGAATTCCGGCTGCTGGGCATGGAACGCGCCGCTTCGGTGCGCAACTACCTGGCTGAAACGGGACGCCTGGACGCGGCGCGGATCTCGCTGGCGGAACCGGGCGAGGCGCCCCGCGCGGACGAGAACCTGGTGTTTTTGCAGCTGGAGCTGGAGGTAGCGCCCTAGGTCGACCCCGCGTTGCGGTCAACCCGCATTGCCACGAGTGTAGAGCTCTTCCCGCGTCCAGTCGCGCTCGGAACAGCTGCGGAGCTTTATCGTCGAGGATTAGCGGCAGCGCATCGC
>JBLRWH010000130.1:0-3229 GCA_047921395.1 Gammaproteobacteria bacterium | reverse complement strand
GGCCCGTTGAGCGAGCTTGTAATTTTGCGAGCGAAACGGGCCTGTGACGGTCCGTGCTCGCGGTCGCATGGAGCAACCAGCCTGTGACGGTCAGCGCCCGCCCAACAGCATGTCGGCCGCCACCACCAGCAGCAGCAACGCGAACAGGCGGCGCAACTGCCGCACCGGGAGGCGCTGCGCGAGGCGCGCGCCGAGCGGCGCCGTGAGCATGCTCGCCAGCGCAATGACGCCGATCGCCGGCCAGTAGAGATAGCCGGTCGTCCAGCCCGGGATCGGCGTGGCGAGACCCGCCAGCGCGTAGCCGAGCGCCCCGGACAGCGCCACGGGCAGCGTGCAGGCGGCCGCAGTGCCGACGGCCACGCGCAGCGGCACCGAGTGCCACGCCAGGTAGGGCACGGTCATGACGCCGCCGCCGATCCCTCCGAGCGCCGAGACGGCGCCGATGATGCCGCCGGCGCCGAGGTAGCCAGGCAGGCTCGGCAACGGGCCATGCGCCTCCGGTTCCACTTTCGGCGCGAACCCGATCTGGATCGCCATCAGGATCGCGAAGATGCCGAACACCACCTCGAGGGCGCGCGTCGCGAGCGCATCCGCCACCCACGCGCCGAACAGCGCACCGACGATGATGCCCGGGGCGAGCCCGCGCACCGCCGGCCACAACACCGCGCCGTAGCCGTGATGCGCGCGCACCGAGGAGATCGCCGTGAACACGATCACCGCCAGCGAGCTGCCGATCGCGACATGCATGCGCGCCTCCGGCGCCATGGTCACCAGGCCTGCGGCGAACACGGCGTTCAGCGCCGGAACGATCACCAGGCCGCCGCCGATGCCGAACAGCCCGGCCAACACCCCGGAGAGCGCGCCGATGGCGGGAAAGATCAGCAACAGCGCCATGGATGTCGGCATCGGCGGGGGGTCCGGTTGAGAACGGCGAAGCGGCGAGCATAATGGTTAGCTTCCGGAGCCGCGAGGTCCAATCCACCTGAGGAGCATCGAATCCATGCCGCGTATCGCCCTGTTGACGACCCTGGCCCTCCTGCTCGCGGTCGCACCGGCGGGCGCGACGACGCTGGACGGCCAGCGCGCGGCCTTCCGCGCCGCGTTGCCGCAGGCGGAGGCCGGGCGCTGGGCGCAGGTCGAACCGCTGCTCGGCGCGCTGGAGGGCTATCCGCTCCTGCCGGACCTGCGCGCCGCCTGGCTGCGCAGCCGGCTCGGCAAGGTCGACGAAGCCGAGGTGGCCGCCTTCCTCGCGCGTTACCCCGATCTCGGCTTCAGCGCAGGGCTGCGGCGGCAATGGCTGAACTCGCTGGCGCAGCGCCGCGCCTGGGCGGACTACCTGGCGCTGTACGAGGCGCATTACGCCAGCAGCGGCGCCACGCTGCTGGACTGCCACGCCTTCACGGCCCGGATCGCGCTCGGACGGACGAACGGGCTGGAGGAAGAGGTGCTGCACCGCTGGCTGGCGCCCGTCAGCCAACCGCAGGAATGCGACGTGGCCTTCGCCTGGCTCGAGGCGCGCGGTGCGCTGACCGCGGAGCGGCGGCGTGAGCGCATGGAACTCGCGCTGCGCGCCGGGCAGTTCGGCCTCGCGCGCTGGCTGGCGCGCCCGCTCGGCGATGCGGCGGTGGCCGAGGTCGGGCGCTGGGAAAAGCTGCACGGCAAGCCGGCCGCGCAACTGGACGCGCCCGCGCGCTGGCGCGACACGCCGGCGGACCGCGCGCTGCTGCTGTACGGCTTCGACCGGCTCGCCTCCACCGATCCCGAGCAGGCGGCCCGGCACTGGCCCGAATTTCGCGAGCGCTTCGCCTTCAGCGCCGACGAGCGCGCCGCCATCGACCGGCGCATCGCCCTCATGCATGCCTTGCGGCACCTGCCCGGGGCGGCCGTGCTGCTCGAGACGCTGCCCGCCGAGAGCCATGACAAGAGCACCCGTGAGTGGCACGTGCGCACGGCGATCCGCGCGCAGGACTGGACCGCCATCGACCAGGCCCTCGCCCAACTCGATGCCGGCGCCGCCACAGAACCCGTGTGGCGCTACTGGCAGGGCCGGGTGCTCGAGTCCAGGGACCGCGCCGAGGCCGCGCGCCCGATCTTCGCGGAACTCGCCGCCGAGCGCGGCTACTACAGCTTCCTGTCAGCCGACCGGCTCGAGGCCGACTACAACTGGCAGCACGCGCGGACCGCGCCCAACGAGGACCTGATCGACGCGCTGGAGCGGCGGCCCAACATCGCGCGAGCGCGCGAGCTGTTCTTCACCGGGCTCGAGGCGACCGGCCGGACCGAGTGGCAGCAGGCCCTCGCCCGCCTGTCCGCAGAAGAACGCGCCCAGGCGGGGATCCTGGCGACGCGCTGGGGCTGGTATTCGCGCGCCATCACGGCCGCGTCGGGCGGCGGCGTGCCGGACGACCTCGACCTGCGCTTCCCGCTGCCGTGGCGGCCGGTCTTCGAGGCACAGAGCCAGCGCGCCGGGATCAGCAGCGCCTGGGCCTACGGCGTCGCGCGCAGCGAGAGCCTGTTCATGCCGGACGTCAGCTCGGGCGCCGGCGCCGTCGGGCTGATGCAGCTGATGCCGGCGACCGGCCGCGAGACCGCGCGCCGTGCCGGGATCACCTACCAGGGCCAGCGCACGCTGCTCGATCCGGACACCAACGTCGCGCTCGGCACGACCTACCTTGCCGAGATGCTGGCGCGCTTCGACGACCATCGCGTGCTCGCCACCGCCGCCTACAACGCCGGCCCGAACCGGGTGCTGCGCTGGCTGCCCGCCGAGGGCGAGTTGCCCGCGGAGGCCTGGGTGGACTCGGTGCCCTTCAACGAGACACGTGGCTATGTGCAGCGCGTGCTCGCCAGCGAGGCGGTGTTCGAGTGGCGCATGTCGGGCGAAACGGTGCGGATCACGGACTCGATGCGGCCGGTGCAGCCGCGGGACCGCGGGACCGCGCCAGCACAGGTCCGCTGAGCTCGCGAAACTTGACAAGCTCCCTCAGCGGACCTGTGCTGTCCCACCCCCGCTGTGCCGCCGCCGATCGCGGCGCCTCGTAGCGTCGTCACGAGCGCATGCACCGCGACAACCGCTGGCGCCCCGCGCCGGGGTGCAGGTGACGGATGCACCGGCCTTCAGCGACACCGCCACAGCGAAGGGAGGAATGTGCAAGCACCTCCGCCAATAACACGGCAGCGGATGCGCGCCGTCAAGGCCCCTTGCAGCATCGACGCGGCAGCGGATGCG
>JBLRWH010000129.1:0-3427 GCA_047921395.1 Gammaproteobacteria bacterium | reverse complement strand
TCACGCGAACGAGCGGTTGTCCGCCAGGCAGGCGGCCAGTTCGCCGCACGCCGCGGCCAGGGTCGCGTGCGTCGGCGCGCGGCCCACCCGGCGTAACAGGCGCCGCGCCAGCGGACCCTGCTCGAGAATTCGCCGCAGCGCCTGGTGCGCGGCCGCATCGAACTCGCTACTCGCGGCCTCGCATAGCGCCCGCCAGGCCGCGCCCGCGGTGACGCCGCGAGCGCGGATTCCCAGCATCTCGAGGTAGTCGGCGTTGCGGATGCGCGCCTGGTCACCGTCTCGGATGACCGCCAGTAAAATTTCCGCCAGCAAGTCTTCCGGCCATTCCTGTTGCACCCGGTAAGGTACGTCTTGCTCGTTCAACAGCCGGCGCACCAATGCGACCACCGCGCTGATGACGCCGAGGTCGGCGGCCGGGCATTCCTGTATGTCGATGGTGCGAATCTCGATGGCATCGCGATCGAACCGGGCGATCGCGCCGCGCGAGTTGAGGAACAGCGGATTGAGCAACTGGTCCGGGTCGTGCGGCGCGATGTCCGCCGCGATGCGCGCCAGCAGAACCCGGTAATCGGCCGCGGAGAAAAGACGCTCGGGGATGACCTGGCCGGTGAGCGAAGGGATCCGCGCCTGGTTGTGACGGTAAGTTTCGAGGCGCGCATCGAGGTAGCCGGTGAACTTGCCGTCGAGAAACGGTGAGCTGGCCGCCAGGGCGGGGATGATCGGCAGCACCAGCCGAATCGCCGCATGCAGCCGACCGAACTGTTCATCGTCGGCAAACGGCAGATTCAGGTGGGTGCTTTGCAAATTGGACCAGCCATGACCGCGGCAGCCGAAAATCCGGTCGTAGGCAGCGTAGATTTCGCCCCCGCCATGCGCCCACAAGCGAGTTTCCGCAGCCGGTTCCATCAGCGGGTGAGCGCCCATGCCCAGCAGCATTGCGTCGTGCTGCGCCAGGATCTGGTTGGCCGCGAGCACATCCGCATGGAAGAGCGCAGCGAGGCCCGCGAGCACCGGCGCCGGCCCATTGGTCTTGAATTCGACCAGGTGGGCGACGATCTCGTTCGACCACGCGATCGGGCCGCGGGTCACGTCCTCAACCCAGTCGTGGCCGCCGTCCGCGGCGCGCAGCAACAGGTCGGCGAGCGGCCGTACGGCGAGCGACTTGCGGTCGACGATCATGTATTCCATTTCGATGCCGAAGCCTTCGAGCAGGCCCAGGGGTGTGGCGCCGGTCATCTGCGTTCGCCCTCGTGGCGCGCCTCCACGCTGCGCCGCAGGGTCGCTATGATGGCGTCGTACAACGCCATGCCGAGCACCTTGTCCTCGACGCCGGCCTCGATGCTGGGGTTATCGTTGATCTCGATGATCAGCGGCTTGCCGTCGATTTCCTTCACGTCCACGCCGTACAGCCCGTTGCCCATCAGCCGGGCGGCCTTGACCGCGGTCTGCACGATGGCGGGCGGTGCATCGCTCACCGCCAGGGTTTCATACTGCCCCCAGACGTCGCTGCGCCGCCGGCTGGCCCAGTTGTAGATCTGCCAGTGACCCCGCGCCATGAAATACTTGCACACGAACAGCGGTTCGCCCGCCAGCACGCCGACGCGCCAGTCGAAATCCGTGGGCGCGTATTCCTGGCCGATGAGCAGGTCGGAGGCCGCGAGCATCCGGTCGGTCAGCGCCATGTATTCGGCTTCCGTGGTCGCCTTCGCCACCCCCTGGGAGAACGACGAGTCGGGGATTTTCAGCACGCAGGGAAGGCCGAGCCGCTGGAGCGCCGCTTTGCGTTGGCCGCGCTGAATGATTTCCGTGCGCGGGATCGGAATCCGCGCGGCTTTCAGCACTTCGGCAAGATATACCTTGTTGGCGCAGCGCAGGATCGAGTCGGGGTCGTCGATGACGGCCAGCCCTTCTGCCTGGGCGCGCCGCGAGAAGCGCCAGGTGTGGTGGTTGACCGCCGTGGTTTCGCGGATGAACAGGGCGTCGAATTCGGAGATGCGCGGGTAATCGTCGCGCCCGATCAACTCGACGCCAAAGCCCTGCCGGCGCGCCGCCTGGACGAAACGATGCAGCGCTTGCCGGTCGGATGGCGGCTCCCGTTCTTCCGTGTTGACCAGGATCGCCAGGTCGAAGCGCGAGCGATCGCTGCGCTCGGGTTGGTAGCGCTTGCGCCCGAAGTAGCGCCGCGCGGCGACCTGCATGAAGTCGAGATGCTGGGCGGGAATATCATCCATGGCCAGCGCGCGCACCCCGCGCAGGCTCCATTTTTGTCCGCGGCCGAACTTGGCGCGCAGGAACGGCACCGGGAACAGTCGGAACAACGCCCGCGCGAGCGCCTGGTGCTGGGCGGCCATGTTTTCGCCAAAGTAGATGGAGAGCACGAAATCGTCCGACTTGAGCCGGCCGAGACTCTTCTGGATGAGTTCTTCGACATCGCTCGGGATGAAGCGCACGAAGCCCGGCGAGTTCAGTTCCTGGATGGTGCGCACATCGGGAACGACGCGGTGCCCGCGCGCCTCGCCCAGCAGCGAGACGTAGTAACCGTGGGTCTGGTAGCCGTAGGAGCGCGCCAGGTTGAAGACGCGCGTGCCGCGCGCGGGCCAGGGCACGGCCGGCGCCAGGTAATCGCTCACGGACACGACGGTGCCGTCGTGTCCGCCAAGCGTCCAGGCGCGTGGATCGTCCACGACGATCAGTCGCCGCATGGCAGAGGTCCCTCCGCAATCACGAGCAGGTTAGCGTCATAAGTCATGACGCCGAGCAGGATGGCGCGAATCAGGCGCTCTACATCGACATCATAGTAGTGGCTGTCGTCAGCCAGGGGGTTGCCGATAAACGGGTCCGCGACCCGGACCTTGCCGTGTTCCCGCCCGCACAGCACGACAAAATGCCCGGTCGGCTCACCGCGCAAATCGTCGTAGACGGCCCGGTTGTGGCGATCGGTGTATTCCCGGCGGCTGTCATACAGGTAAGTGGCGGACAAGCCGGTAAGCACGGGCAGCCCGGCATCGAAAGACACGTCCAGCAGTTCGGCGGTCAGGTCATCGAAGGCGATTTCACCACCAAGCTCCAGGAAGCGGATATAGGCGCGACTTGCGGCCACGAATTTCTTGCCATGCTTGAATGCCAGCTGTGCCTCGAGTTTCCCCGCGAGTTCGGCCCGGGTCGCGCCGCGCCAGGACGGATCGAAGATCTTCAGGTGGTAGCTGTAGAGACGCGCATTGAGACCGCGTTTCAGCGCATGAATCCCGAGGAATACCGCCAGCGTGCCGCCGTCCGGCAGGCCGCGCACCTCGTCGATGATTTGCTGCAGATCGAGATGCTGCCCGAGCTGGCGATAGACGGCCTGCAGGCAGGTCGGTCCGCAGGTGACGTCGTCCGGCTGGGGCTGGATGGGAATGTCCAGGAACGGATGCTGGTCCACGGAATC
>JBLRWH010000128.1:0-3468 GCA_047921395.1 Gammaproteobacteria bacterium | reverse complement strand
TGAGCTCGCGAAGGCTCGAGTAATTCGGGCTGGAGCAGCGTGACGAGGTAGCTCATTCGCTGTTTTAAGAAGCCACCCCATCTGGGGTGGCTTTTTTTGTGCGCCCGGCAGGGCGCACTCACTTGGAGGTGAAAGTCCTCTACACACCCGACACGGGGAAGTGTTAGCCGAAGGCAAGGATTCTCCGGGCGACTGGAGGTCTGAAGGAAGCTGGAAGCAAAGCGCTGGCGTGACGAACAGGAAGCGGATAAGAGGCGCTGCCGCGGGGTGAGCAGGCAAAAATAGGCCGTGTGGCCGAAGGCCCGAACGACGACACCGAGAGTAGGACGGATGTACTCGAAACCGATCGTGAAGGCAGAAGCGCCCGCGAGGGTGGCCGGGTCACAGGGCGCGGGCCGGAAGCCTGGCGCGCTGTCCCCCGGTGCCGAGGTGGGTTCGGCGGCATCCGGGCGAACGAATTCGGAGGATCAGCTGCTCATGGAGCGGGTGGTCGAACGCAGCAACATGCGGCTGGCGTACGAGCGAGTAGTGCGGAACAAGGGCGCCGCGGGCGTCGAGAAAAGCGCGGTGGGGAGGCCATGGGAACGGACGTTCCTTGGTTACTTGTTCACGGCGCGCGGCTGGTAACGGCTATGGGCCGTGGTGGAATGCCGGGGCCCGCCATATGAACCTCGCGTTCCCGACCGCCTACTTCACGCGCTACAGCCGTGGAGTCTTTCAACTGGCGGGCCTGTAATGCCCCGGCGCCCACCGAAAAACCTGCCTCGTAATCCTGCCTGTCTATCTTCTCCGCGCCTCTGCCTCTCTGCGTCTCCGCGCGAGCCGATTTCTCCGGTAAAGCGCGATGAGCTTTCTTATGCGCGCTTTCAGCCGATGGTCTTGCTGGCCGGGGCGGACTTGGCGCTCTCGAATCCCTGGCGGTCGTAGGCGGTGACCGCGAAGTACCACGTGCCCTGGTCCAGGTTTTCGATGAACTGGCTGGTCTGGCCGGGATTCGTGACGTCGAGGATGAAACCGGCCGAGCCGGGGTCCTTGCCGTAATACACTTTGTAGCCCGCCAGGTCCTGGAGCGGGCTGCCGTCGGTGCGCTCGGTCGGCGGGTACCAGCTCACGAGGGCGGAGCCGGGGCCCGAAGCCCGTTCTTCGTAAGGGGCCTCGAGCAACTCGAGCGACTCGCCGTCGCAGCCGGCGAGCAGGAATGCGCCGAGCAGGCTCGACAGCAACAGGAAGGTTCGGGTGCGGGGCATAGGGCGGCGGATCTCCGGCAGGGCTACAGGGGGTGGCGAATGGCGGCGCATTCGACCAGCGCGAGGCGCTGCGGGCAACCTGGATGTGCCGCAGATGCTGCGGTGCGCACATGGCGTTTCAGAAAAATGCGTTATGCAACTTTCCGCTGGGGGTGACTGTTCCAGTGGCTTGTTGCTTTGCAGCGCATTACCTGGTGATGGACTGGAGATATCGTTCATAGCTATCTGTTTTTAAGAGTAAAACGAGTCACGCCCGATGGCCGCTTGGCCGTAAGGGGCAAGATTGGGATGAGTGAAAAATGCGCAGGCCGCTCTCGCAGCCTGCGCATGGGAACCGGTCGTTGCGGACCGCTGCTACTCCCGGGACCATCATGAGATCGTCTTGCTGGCGACTGCAGACTTGGCACTCTCGAAATTCTCGTTGTCGTACGCGGTGACCGCGAAGTACCAGGTCCCGGCGTCCAGGTTCTCGATGAGCTGGCGCGTCTGGGTGGGATCCTGCACATCGACGACGTTGGTCATCGAGGTCGTGGCCTTGCCGTAATACACCTTGAAGCCGGACAGGTCCGTCAGCGGGCTGCCGTCGGTGCGCTCGGTCGGCGGCGTCCACGACACGGTGGCGTGGCCGATTACCGGCGGCGGGGCGCTGACCGCCACGCTGAACGGGTCGAGCGAGACGCTGGCCTGGCCGTCGCTGACCGTGATCGTGATGAAGCTGTGGGTGCCGACGTCCTTGTCCGCCGGCGTGCCCCAGGTCCGCCCGGTGGCGGGATCGAAGCTCAGCCACGCGGGCTTGTTGCTGATCGAGAAGCTCAGGCGGTCGCCGTCCGGATCGGAGGCGGTCGGCGCGAATGCCCAGGTCTGGCCGACCAGCACCGCGGCTGCGGGCGTGCCGGAGATCAGCGGCAGGTTGTTCACCGGCGCGGGGGCGGGCGCGGGCTCCTCGGGCGGCGGGGCGGGCTCCTCGGGCGGGGGCGTCGGCTCTTCCCGCGGCGCCGGCGGGGGCTCCTCGACGGGCGGGACGGTCTTTTCGGCGGGTGAGGTTCCGTCCTCGCGGCTCGCCGCGGCGTTGATCTGCGCGAGCTGGCTGTCGCTGGCGTAGGCGGCCGTGAAAGCGAGTTCCTCGAGCAGCGGGTCGATGTCTGCCGCCAGGCGCGAGGCGAGATCGGCCGGGAAGGCGCCCGGGGAGACGCTCCTCAGGACTTCGATAAGCTTGACCAGGCGCGAGTCGTCGCTGAGTACGCGCGCGGCCTGCAGCGAGCGGATGGCCTGCTGCAGCGCTTCGGCAGGCACCGGCACGTTGGCGGTCGAGCTCGTCGCCGGGGCGGCCGGGCGGATCTGGAGGATGGCAGAGTCCATGGCGCCGGTCGCGTCGTAACCGTTGACGTGCAGGCGGTTGGCCATCGCCTGCACCAGCACGGCGGCGCTGGCGATGTGTGCCACGGCCGCGACCCGCGGGTCGTGGCCGGCGGCGCCTTTGCCGTCGATCCAGCCGTCGCTCAGGTCGGCCGCGAGGGCGTTCATGATGCCGTTGCCGTCGAGGCTGCCGCCGGAGGCATACAGCGCGTCGCGGGTCCGGCGGACCATCTCGCCGAGCGTCTCGCTGGTCTTGACGATGACGTGGACGGTGGACTCGTTGATCGGCGTTTCGGTCGGATCGGGAATGATGCTCTTGTCGAGGCCGAAGCCGTAGCGGTCGACCACGGCGCTGCGCGCGGCGGAGAAGGTCGTGTCGTTGATGCCGCCGCTGTGCTTCGCGGCGCCGACGACCAGGGTGGTGAACGGGTTGAGGTTGCCGATGCCGCGCTTGCTGGGCCGGATGAGTGCCGCGACCAGGTCGAAGTCGGGCTCCATGTTCGTGACGATATCGATGCCGCCCTCGGACTCGATCGTCAGGGGGTAGTTCTTGCCCTTGGTCTTGATGGTGACGTTGTAGTCGGCTGTGACGCTGCTATCGGTGGCCATCAGGAGCTCGCCGTTGCTGGCGAAGATCTGGAGGCGCGCGCCGGTGATCGGGCCGTCGCCCACGCTGCCGGAGAACGCGCTGTCGAACACGATGTTCTCGAGGATCGTTGCCATCGTGCCGCCGCCGCGCTCGTCGTCGCTGCCGCAGCCGGCGACGCCCAGGAGCAGGGCGAGGGCGAGGGTCGAGAGCCCTGCGTTCAGTGTATTCCGGGCAGCCATGGCGAAACCTCGCTTCGCAACATGGCCACGGAAAAGT
>JBLRWH010000127.1:0-3469 GCA_047921395.1 Gammaproteobacteria bacterium | reverse complement strand
GCAGAAGTGCCCCGCGTCGTCGGCCCGCAACAGCCAGTTGCACACGGCGTGCTGGTCGCGGTTGCGGCAGGCTTTCCAGGTACTCCCGTCGGCGGCCACGAAGAGCGGCGCGCCCGGCGGTCGGGCCAGGAACTCGTCGAGCGCGGGCACATAGCCCACGTCGGCCCCGCAGGCGGTGCACCAGTAGTCGTCGAAGAAGACCCGCAGGCCGCAGCTGCAGCGAAAGCTCTTCATGCCGCCTGGTCCGGCAGGAACCACGCGGCCGCGACCTGGCCGTGAATCTCCGCCAGCTCGACCTGCAGGTCGTCCATCAGCTGGCGCAAGGCGCCTTCTTCCACGCTCTCCGGCAGCCTTGTCTCCACGATGCGCTGCAGCCGGACCACGGCGCGCAGCGGCCCCTCGTGGTTCGGCAGCTTGAGCATGCTCGTCTCGAGCTCGCCCAGGCAGTGGGCCACGGCGCGAGGGAACAGCAGGTCGTGCAGCAGGAAGCGGATCACGTCCTGGTCGCGGATCCTCCGGCGCACGTACTGGCGATACATCTGGTAGCCGGACAGCGACTTGAGCACCGCCATCCACAGCGTGTTGTCGAGGCCGTCCCCGGTGGCCCGGGCGCCGAGCAGCGTGGCCGCCGCGATGTCGATGATGCGGGTGGTCATGTCCGCGCGCTCGAGGTTTCGGCCCAGGCGGATGAAATGGTAGGCGTCGCCGTGACTCATGGTCCCGGACAGGAGCCCCGTCAGCTGCTGGGTGCGCTGCACGACGCCCGACAGCCCCTCGTGGCGACCGCGCGGCGAGGCCATTTTCGGCAGCGTCTTCCTGCCGTACAGGTAAAGCTCGTTGACGCTCCGCCAGGCCTCCGTCGGGCACAGGTCGCGGGTGGTGCGGAAGTTCTCCCGGGCCTGCGCGAGCGAGGCCACGATCGAGCTCGGGCTGCCGGCGTCAGAGATCAGGAATTCCAGCGTCTCGCGGTCGCCGCCGGCAGGGTGACGCGCATTGAACGTCTCGCGGGCGTCGCAGATGTCGACCAGCAGCGGCCAGCCGACCCCTGCCTCGTCCGGCAGGTCCAGCAGCGCGGCGTCGTAGACGCGCACGAGGCGCGCGGTGTTCTCCGCCCGCTCGATGTAGCGGGCGCCCCAGTACATGCGCTCGGCGACGCGCGACAGCATCATCGCTCTGCTCCGGTCTCGACCACCCAGGTGTCCTTGCTGCCGCCGCCCTGGCTGGAATTGACCACCAGAGAGCCCTTCACCAGGGCAACCCGCGTCAGTCCGCCGGCGGTGACCGCGCTGCGATCGCCCTGCAGGACGAAGGGGCGCAGGTCGAGATGCCGCGGCTCGAGGCAGCCGTTGACCAGCGTCGGCGCCGTCGACAGGTTCAGCACCGGCTGGGCGACGTAGTTGCGCGGCTCGCGTTTCACGAGGTGGGCGAACTTTTCCAGCTCGTCCCGTGACGCGGCCGGGCCGATCAGCATGCCGTAGCCGCCGGACTCGTTCACCGGCTTGACGACGAGTTCCGCCAGGTGGTCCAGCACGTAGCGCTGGTCGTCGTCGTTGATGCACGCGCGCGTCGGCACGTTCGGCAGGATGGCCTCCTCGTCGAGGTAGTAACGGATGATGTCCGGCACGAAGGCATACACCAGCTTGTCGTCGGCGACGCCCGCGCCGGGCGCATTCGCGATCGCGACATTGCCCGCGCGCCACGCGCGCATCAGCCCGGGGATGCCGAGCATCGAGTCGGCGCGGAACACCTCGGGATCCAGGAACGTGTCGTTGACGCGGCGGTAGATGACGTCCACGCGCTCGAGCCCGGCGATGGTTCGCATGTAGACGCAGTCGTCCTCGGCCACGACGAGATCGCCGCCCTCGACCAGCTCGGCGCCCATGGATTGCGCGAGGTAGGCGTGCTCGAAGTAGGCCGAGTTGTAGATGCCCGGCGTAAGCACCACGACCTCGGGATAGTCGAGCGGCCGCGGCGAGAGCGAGGCGAGGGTGTCGAACAGCATCGACGGGTAGTTGTCCACCGGCAGGATGCGGGTGTGCGCGAACAACTCGGGGAACACTTGCTTGGTGACGATCCGGTTCTCCAGCATGTAGGAGACGCCCGAGGGCACCCGCAGGTTGTCCTCGAGCACGTAGACCGTGCCGTCGGCGTCGCGCACCAGGTCGCTACCGCAGATGTGCGCCCAGGCGCCATGCGCGGGCCGCGCGCCCATGCACTCCCGGAGGAAATTGCCGGAAGTCTCGACGACCTCGCGCGGGAAGCGCTTGTCGTCGAGGATGCGCTGCGCGTTGTAGATGTCGTCGATGAACAGGTTGAGGGCGGTGAGGCGCTGCTTGAGCCCGGCCTCGATCCGGCGCCACTCGCGCGCGTCGATGACGCGCGGAATGATGTCGAACGGCCAGGCGCGGTCGATATTCTGCCCCTCGCTGTAGACCGTGAACGTGATACCCATCTCGACGATAGCGCGCTCCGCGGCTTGCTGGCGCTGCCCCAGGCGTTTCGGCGTGAGCGAGGAGAGATACTGGGTCAGCTGGCGCGCATGCGCCCGAGCTTCGCCCGGGGCGCTGATCAGTTCGTCCCAGGCGTTGCCGGGATCGTATTGGCTCCAGCTGATTTTCATCCAGCGTCGACCACGCTGAAGTGCACGTCCGCGCCTTGGGCGAGGCGCTCGATCAGCAGTTCGCCGAACGCCGTCGCCGGGGTCCACGAGCCGCCGGCCACAGGCAGGCGTTCACCGTCCAGCGCGAGGCACATCGCCGCCTCGGCCAGCATCCGCGCGGTGGCGCCGTAGCCGGGATCGCGCCGGCCCTTGACCCGCACCTTGATGCTGCGATTCTCCGCCTTGGGGTGCCGGCCGATCAGCAGCATCTCGAAGCCGCCGGCCTCGCGCGCCGCCTCGTCCGGCCCCTCGCCGGGCTGCGGCAGGAACAGGCGGTTCATCAAGGTCCGCGTCGGGCCGATCGATGCGGCCACCATGAACCCGCCGAGCGCGGCCGTCATGGCGGTCGCGCGCGCCAGGCCGGCGGGGCCCTCGCCGGTAATGACCGACTCCGAGTAACGGAAGCGATGCCCCCACGGCCAGCCGAGCAGTGCGTGGCTGCGCCGCACGATGCGCGTGTTCACCGCGGCCATCACGAACGGCGCCGTCCAGCAGTCGGCGTCCGGGTCACGGTGCGGCCGCGCCTGGTCCCGGCCGTCCGGTCCCTTGCGCTCACCCGCGGGGTTCAGCGCGTAGGGATGGCCCATGATGCGGCGTTCCTCCGGGCTGCCCTTTGCGACATCGAGCGCGTTCATCATGCTGGCGAGCGTGCCGCCGCTGAAGGTGCCCTTCATCCTGCGTACGAACAGCTTGACCGAGCCGCAGGGCCGGCCGAAGCGCTCGATGGCCTGCTGCTGCAGGAACAGGCAGCCCAGGTCTGACGGGATCGAGTCGAAGCCGCAGGAGTGCACGATCCGCGCCCCCGTCTCG
>JBLRWH010000126.1:0-3545 GCA_047921395.1 Gammaproteobacteria bacterium | reverse complement strand
GCGGCCAGGCACTGGTCCAGCAGGTGCAGGATGTCGCGCTGCTTCGCGAAGGCCTCGAACAGGCCGCGCAGCCGCTCCACATTGGACAGCTCGGCAAACTGCATCAGGTTGGTCTCGCCGGCCAGCACGAAGCCCTGGCCGGGATCGTCGGCGGTCTCGAAGGCCTGCCGCGCCATGCTGATCGCGCCCACCATCATGCTGTTCATGGTCTCGCGTGTATTGGCGAGCTCGGTGAGCAGCTTCTCCCGGACCCGCGCCAGCGACTTGCCCGCGAACTGCGCGTTGAGATAGTTCGACGCCTCGCGCAGCTCGTCGGCGGTGTAGCTGCGCTCCATGTGCAGGATGCGGTTCTGGACCTCTTTTTCATCGATCACGAGGATCGCGAGGATGCGATTGTCGGACAGCGGCAGGAACTCGATCTGGCGGAGCGAGGAATGGCCGCGGCGCGGCACGGTGACGACCCCCGCCATGCGCGTGAGCGCCGAGAGCAGCGTGGACGCCGAGCCGAGGATATCGCCGTCGCCGCTGCGGAGCGCGTCCATCTCGGCCTGCAGGCGCCGGATCTCCGCGTCGGACAGCGGCTGCACCTTCAGCAGCGCGTCGACGAACAGCCGGATGCCCTTGGGCGTCGGCACGCGCCCGGCCGAGGTGTGCGGCGCCGCGACCAGGCCCATCTCCTCAAGGTCCGCCATGACGTTGCGAATGGTGGCCGGCGACAGGTCGAGCCCCGAGTCCTTCGACAGGGTGCGCGAACCCACCGGCTGGCCGTCACGAATGTAACGTTCCACCAGCAACTTCAGCAGGTGCCGGGCGCGATCGGACAGCTCAGCCTCGACCGGGTGATTGGACATCCAGGGACTCTCCGGTACCGCGCCAGCGTGGGCGCGGACATCGCGCCGCGCGCGCGGATCACCAGCCACGCTAGCAACCGCTCTTCGAGGGTGTCAAGGCGCGCTCCGCCGGGGGGCCAGAATCCCGCCGCACGGCCAGCAGATGCGGACTTTTCCACCCCGGGACGCCGGTTTCACATGCTGGCCCCCCGATGCGGCTTCGTGCTACAAGAACGCGGCCGCGCGCCTGAGACCGAAACCGCATGAGCCAACACTTCAAGAGCATCGCCCTGACGGGGAAATACCGGGATCCGCGCGTCGGCGATTCCATGCTGATCCTCGTGCGGCACCTGGCGGCCACCGGTGCCCGGGTCCTGCTGGAGCCCGAGATCCGGATGGAATTCCCGGGCATCGAGGTCGAGTCGCTGCCAGAGGGGGAGCTCGCCGACGCCGCCGATCTCGTGATCGCCGTGGGCGGCGACGGCACCATGCTGTACGCCTCCCGGCTGGTGGCCGGGCGGGACATCCCGCTGCTGGGCATCAACCGCGGCCGGCTCGGCTTCCTGGCTGACATCACGCCCGGCGAGATGCTGCGCCGCCTCGACGAGGTCCTGGCCGGAGACTACGACGAGGACCGCCGCCTCATGCTCGAGGCGGTGATCGACAAGGACGGCGAGGCGCCCCGGCGTGCGCTGGCGCTGAACGACGTGGTCCTGCAGAAGCGCGACACCGGCCGGATGCTCGACTTCGAGAACTGGGTCGACGGCGTCTATGTCAACACGCACGGCGGCGACGGCATCGTCATCGCGACGCCGACCGGCTCCACCGCCTACGCACTGTCTGGCGGCGGCCCGATCATCCATCCCAGCCTGGACGCCATCACGCTGGTGCCGATCTGCCCGCACACCCTGTCGGACCGTCCCATCGTGATTCGCGCCGACTCCCGGATCGAGATCCGCATACTGGAACGTCCGGACACCCGCGCCGAGGTCGCCTGCGACGGCGTTCCGCTGGGCGAGCTGGCGGCGGGCGCGCGCTTGCGAGTCCGAGCGGCCCGCGAGCAGGTCATGCTCATCCATCCCCGCGGATACGATTACTTCCGCCTGCTGCGCTCCAAGCTGCACTGGGGCCGCGGCAGCCACAGCCGTTTCGACGGCGCCACCGAAGCCTGAGCGCAGCCGTGCTGTCCGGCGTCTCCGTCCGAAATTTCGCCATCATCGACGAGGTCTCGCTCGAGCTGGGGCCGGGCCTGACCGTGCTGACGGGCGAGACCGGCGCCGGCAAGTCGATCCTCGTGGATGCGCTCGGCCTGGTGCTCGGGGATCGCGCGGATGCCACGGCGGTGCGCCACGGCGCGGATCGCGCCGAGATCACGGCCAGCTTCGACCTCGGCGGGCTGCCCGAGGTCGCGGCCTGGCTTACCGAGCAGGCGCTCGATGCGGACGGGGAATGCGTGCTGCGGCGGGTCATCGGCGCCGAGGGCCGCTCGCGCGCCTGGATCAACGGCGCGCCGACGACGCTGCAGATGCTGCGCGACCTCGGCGAGCGGCTGGTGGATATTCACGGTCAGCACGAGCACCAGTCGCTGATGCGGCCTGCGGCCCAGCGCCAGCTGCTGGATGCGCGCCTGCCCGATCCGGGGCTCGTCCGCGCGGTGGCGGAAGCGTGGCAGGACTGGCGCGCGGCCGTGGACGAGCGTGCCCGCCTGGAGGCCGCCGGGCGCGATCGCGAGCAACGCCTCGACCTGTTGCGCTACCAGCTCAGGGAGCTGGAGGCGCTCGCCCCGGTGGCCGGGGAAGCGGCGGAGCTCGAGACGGAGTTCTCGCGCCTGGCGAATGCCGGCAAGCTCGCCGAGGGCGCCGGCGGCGCGCTCGAGCTGATCTACGAGGGCGAGACGGGGGCCGCGCACGATGCCGTGGCGCGGGCCGCCGAGCTGCTGAACGACCTCGCCGAACTCGACGCGGGCCTGGCGGATGCGCAGCGCCTGCTCGCCGAGGCCGAGATCCAGCTTGCCGAGGCCGCGACCGGGCTGCGCCGCTATCTCGGCGGCCTGGAGATGGACCCGGCGCGGCTCGATGCGGTGCAGGCCCGACTCGAGGGCTTGAAGAGCCTCGCCTACAAGCACCAGGTCCCGGCCGACGGCCTGCCCGCGCGCCTGGCCGCGCTGGCCGACGAAATCGAGGAGCTGGAACAGGCCGAGACCCGCTTGGGACGCGCGGCCGACAAGGTGTCAGCCGCCGAGGGGGCCTACCGCCGGGCCGCCGCACAGCTGAGCGTGGCCCGCGCTACAGCGGCGGAGCAGCTCTCGGAACAGGTGACCGCGCTGATGCACCAGCTCGGCATGCCCGGCGGGCGCTTCCTGGCCGCCGTCGAGAGCGACCCGGAAGGACCCTGCGCGCCCCATGGCCTGGATGCCGTAGAGTTCCGCGTCAGCGCCAACCCGGGGCAGCCGCCGGCGCCGGTCGCCCGCATCGCCTCCGGCGGCGAGCTGTCTCGCATCAGCCTGGCGATCCAGGTGGCGGCCAAGAGCGCGCAAGCGATCCCGGTCATGGTGTTCGACGAGGTCGATTCGGGCGTCGGCGGCGGCGTCGCGGAGATCGTGGGGCGGCGCCTGGCGGAACTCGGTGCGCGCACCCAGGTGCTGTGCGTGACCCACCTGCCGCAGGTGGCCAGCCAGGCCCGGCATCACCTGCGGGTCGTCAAGCTCACCGACGG
>JBLRWH010000125.1:0-3597 GCA_047921395.1 Gammaproteobacteria bacterium | reverse complement strand
TTCATCGACATCGACGAGCAGCTCCTGCCGGACAGCATCACCCTGCCCCTGCTCTGGGCCGGGCTGTTGTTCAATCTCGCGGCCGGCGAGCACGCGTTCGTCGCGCTGCCCGACGCGGTGGCGGGCGCGGTCGCGGGCTACCTCAGCCTGTGGCTGGTGTACCAGGCCTTCAAGCTGGTCACCGGGCGCGAGGGCATGGGCTACGGTGACTTCAAGCTGCTCGCCGCGCTCGGCGCGTGGCTGGGCTGGCAGATGCTGCCGATGATCATCCTGCTCTCCGCGCTGGTGGGTGCGGTCATCGGCATCGCGATGATCCTCATCCTCGGGCGCGACCGGCAGCTGCCGATCCCGTTCGGGCCCTATCTCGCGGCGGCCGGGTGGATCGCGCTCCTGTGGGGCCCGGTACTGACCGGCGCCTGGCTGCACTTCGCGGGGCTCGGTTGAGGTGATCCAGGCGCCACGTTTCCGTGACGGCCACATCAAGATCGGCCTGACCGGGGGGATCGCCAGCGGCAAGTCGACCGTCGCGCGGCTGTTCGCTGAACGGGGAATCCCCGTGATCGACCTGGACCTGGTCGCCCGCGAGGTGGTCGCACCCGGCCAGCCGGCGCTGGCGGCGATCGTGGCGGCCTTCGGCGCGGACGTGCTGGATGAGCGCGGCGAGCTGGACCGCGCCTCGCTTCGCGCCACGGTGTTCAAGGACCCGGTGGCGCGCAAGCGGCTGGAGGAATTGCTGCACCCGCGGATCCTGGAGGCGGGGGTGACCCAGGCCGAGCAGGCCGGCGGGCCCTACCAGGTCATCGTCGCCCCCCTGCTGGTGGAGTTCGGCCTGACAGAGTGGGTGGACCGGGTGCTGGTGGTCGACTGCCCCGTGGAAATCCAGCTGCAACGGCTGCTGGCGCGCGACGGGGGCGACGAAGCGATCGCCCGGGCGATCCTCGCCACCCAGGCGAGCCGCGAGCAGCGCCTGGCGGCGGCCGACGACGTCATCGTGAACGACGGCTCGCCTGAGCACCTGCCGGGGTCCGTGGCGACCCTGGATGCCGCCTATCGGGAGATGGCGGCCGGCGCATCGCGCAAGCGTCCGGGGCTGCGATTGCCCTGAGATTGCATGCGGGGTTTGCGGTGTTTCGCGGCATCGTACAGAATCGCGCGATGAGCCAAGGTGCGGCGAACGCTCCGGCCCGCCAAGAGGCCCGGGACATGATCGTCTACGAGCAGCCGCTGACCGAGCGGATGCGTACTTTCCTGCGCATCGAGTTCCTGTCCCGCCAGGCGCAGCACCACGCCCGCCAGCCCTCCGCCTGGTCGAGCCGCGCGGCGATGGGCAGCCTGATCGAGATCCTCGCCATCGTCAGCCGGGGCGACGTGCGCGGCGAGGTGCTGAAGGACCTGGAGCGCCACGCCGCGGTCCTCGCCGGGTTCGCGAGCCGGCCCGGGGTGGACCGCACGCGGCTCGATGCGCTGTTGGAGCGGGTCTCGCAGCTGCGCCAGCAGCTGGCCAGCTGCGGCGCGCATTACACGCAGCCCCTCAAGGAGTCCGAGTTCCTGGCCTCGATCCGGCACCGCAGCGCCATTCCCGGTGGCACCTGCGAGTTCGACCTGCCGGACTTCAAGCACTGGCTCAGCCTCCCGGAGGAGCAGCGCTACGACGACTTCCAGGCCTGGTTCCGGCACCTCAAGCCGCTGTGCGATGCCATCGGGCAGCTGCTCTGGTTGACCCGCGAGTCCTCGCCGGGCCGGCCCGAGGTCGCCCCCGGGGGCATGTTCCAGTACCAGATCGACCGCTCGATGGGCTGCCAACTGGTGCGCATCGCGGTCCCCAGCGCCTCGAGCTTCTATCCCGAGATCAGCGGCGGCCAGCACCGCTTCACGGTGCGCTTCCTCACCTGGTCCGGGCCGGAACAGCGGCCCGTGCAGGTCACCGAGAACATCGGCTTTGACCTGACCTGCTGCTGAGCCCGCGATGCTCGAGGTGTCCTGCCCCAACTGCGGCAAGCCGGTGAAGTGGTCGCCCGAGTCACGCTGGCGGCCGTTCTGCAGCGAGCGCTGCCGCCTGATCGACCTCGGCCAGTGGTTCAGCGAGGAGCACGCAATCCCAGGCGAGGATGCGGACCCGGACGGCTCGTTCGTCCCGGATCCGGACGACAAGCCCTCCTGACCCTCTCTCCTCAGCCGGGCCAGAGCCCGCGGATGGCGGCGATGCCCTGCGCGCCCGCGGCCCAGGCAGTCTCCAGGTCCCCGGGGCCGAGGCCGCCGATGGCGTAGACCGGCATGGGTAGCTCCATAACGAAGTGAGCAAACTTCTCCCATCCCAGGCCCGGCTCGCCCGGATGGCTGGCGGTGGATTTTACGGGGCCAAGGAACGCGTAATCTGCGTCCAGCGCGTGTGCCGCCGCGAGCTGTTCCGCATCGTGACAGGAGGCGCCGAAGCGGAGCGTGGCCGGGACCGGCCGCCCGCGCAGCGTCGACAGGTAGCGCGCTGGCACATGCAGGCCGGCGATGCTCGATTCGAAGCGCGCAGCCATCGATGCCGGCGGCGAGGCGAGCACGGGGCCGAGCAACGCAGGATCGCCGTGCAGCAGCAGGCGCGCGCCGCTGCCTTCGACCCTGCATGCTGCGCCGGAAGCGAGCGCCAGCAACTCGTCCGCATCGAGATCCGGGCGCCGCAGGCAGATCAGTCCGGCCGTACCGGCGAGGGCCGCGTCTTCGAGCGAATCGAGGAATGCCTCTTCGCCGCCCGACGCATTGGGCGGCGTGACCAGGCACAGGGACGGGAGGGTGATCGCCCTGACGATCGCCGCATCGGCCGGCAGCAGGCCGAAGTCGAGCAGCGTGTCCGGCTGCCGCCAGGTCACGGCCTGCTGCTCCAGGCCCTGCGGCTCGCCTTCCCAGTCGAGCACGCGCCACGCGTCGAGCTCGATCTCGAGATCGGGGTGACGATGCAGGTAGCGGATCAACGGCCGGGCGCGCCCCGGCGGCACTCGGATGCCGAGCTCTTCCTCGAGCTCGCGGGCCAGGCCGGCAAACCGCTCCTCGCCCGCCAGAAGCTTTCCGCCCGGAAATTCCCACGCGCCGGCCAGGGACCGGCCTGCCGGGCGCTGCGCGATGAGCACGCGTCCGTCGGCATCCTCGAGGACGCCGGCCACGACGTGGATGCGCGGGCGTTCGGGCCTCAGCTCAACTGCCCATGACAATGCTTGTACTTCTTCCCCGATCCGCACGGGCAAGGCTCATTCCTACCCACCTTCTTCTCGGAGCGCACGAACGTCTCCACCGGCTCGGCGGCCGCCGCCTGCGGGCGCGCCACCGGCCCCTCGCCGCCGCCGCTTTCCGTCACGGACTGCGCCTGGGCGTGCTGTAGCTGGAGCGTGGCGGCCGCGGCCTCGCGGCGCCGGCGCTCGATCTCCTCGACCTCTTCCTGGGTGCGGATCTGCACGCGCGAGACGATGCTGATGACGTCGTGCTTCACGCGGTCGAGCATGTCGCTGAACATCTGGAAGGCTTCGCGCTTGTACTCCTGCTCGGGGTTCTTCTGCGCGTAGCCGCGCAGGTGGATGCCCTGGCGCAGGTAGTCCATCGCCGCCAGGTGCTCCT
>JBLRWH010000124.1:0-3758 GCA_047921395.1 Gammaproteobacteria bacterium | reverse complement strand
TTCGACGACCTGGTCGGCTTCCCGTACCCGGACGAGGCGAAGTCGGCGATCCGCTTCCTCGAGACGCCGGCGACGATCTGGGGCGCGGAGTCGGTGCTGGTGGACGAGATCAGCCGCTGCAAGCCGGAGCACCAGAACCGGTTGTTCTCGCTGGTGCACGAGCGGCGCATCCAGGGCATCGCGCTGGAGTCCTTGCGCTATCGCTGGGCGGCGATGAACCCCTGCACGGCCGACCAGGACGACGGCGAGGACTACCTCGGCTCGGAGCCGCTCGACCCGGCGCTGGCGGATCGCTTCGCCGTGATCGTGGAAGTCGGCGACTGGGACGCGCTGGGTGACGAGGACCGGCGCCGCGTCGCCGATCCGGCCGGCGAGGGCGCGCGCTCGGACGACGGCGGCCAGCTGAAGTGTAACCTCGCCGCCTGGCAGGCAGAGTTCAGGAGCAGGCTCGATTCCTGCCCGTCCGTTCTGCTCGACTACGTCACCGCCGCGGTCACGGCCTTGCGCGACGGCGACATCCGCATCTCGCCGCGCCGCGCCCGGCTGCTGGCGCGCACCCTGCTCGCGGCCGTCCTGGTGGACGGCGGCCACAGCGACGCGCTGTATCGCTCGATCCTCGAGTGCAGCCTGCCGCACCGGGCCTGGGGCGAGCCGCCCGACGCGGCAAAGGTGCGCGCCGCGCATCGCCTCGCGTGGGATGCCGCCATGCTCGAGGGCCACGAGCAATGGCTGCACAGGTTCCACCTCGAGAAGCGTCTCGACGCTAAGGCGCGGCTGTTGCTCGACGCCTGTCCGACGCGGGACATCGGCACGCTTGCCGTGGAGCAGATGCTCTCGCACGAGACAAAGTCGCGCGCCGCGGCCTTTGCCTTCGCGGCCTTCCCGGCCGCAGTCGCGGGCCGGTTGCCGATCGGCGCCGAGGCAGTGAACGACCTCGGCCGTGTCGCGAAGGACTTGCTCACCGTGGACGGCGAGCTGAAGTGGCAGGAGCGCCTGGACGAGAGAGACACCACGCACCCGCAGCTGCCGAGGGTGGCAAAGGTGCTGGCCGAGCTCGGCGGGCCGCGACTCGACCGCGCGCGGCAGCTGTTCTATTGGTGCATGTTGAATAACTGCGTGCCACGCAGCGTCGCGGCGGTCGAGACCGAGTTTGACGCCTGCGTGCGGGTCTTCGGGGAGCGCGCGGCGTGAGCCCGGCGCTCCGTTGGGACCTGCCCTCCGGCTACCCGCCGGACATCGGCGGTTACTTCAACTCCGGTGGGCCGCGCAGCCGCACGCGCACGGAGCGGCTCTACTCGAGCGTGCTGGGCGCGTCGGACGGGCACCTGCGTTCGCCCTGCGTGCGCCGCGTCGGCCTGTGCTTCGGCGAGCGCGACCCGGTCGAGACGGCGTACCGGCTGCTCGCCGCGCAGGGCTTTGCCGATCCGGAGGAATTGCGCGAGTGCTTCGAGGTGCCGTCCGCGCCGCTGCTGTGTCGAGCCGACGCGGCGCCGACCCCGCTCGCGGTGGAGGCCGCCAACCCGCGCGACGTACTCGAGGATGCATTGTGGCTGGGTCTCGCCACGCCCTGGCTGCTGGATCCGGCGCGTCCGGTGCTGTGGACACGCGCCAGCCTCACCCGTTGCCTCGAGGTGTTCGAGGGGGAGGGTTTCTACGCATGAGAGCCGAGCAGTTCAGGGCGATCTATGGCGAGCTGGCCGACGAGAATCCGTTCGCGATCCGTGCCGTGCTCAAGGTGCTGCGCATCGAGTTCAGCGACGAAGTGCCGACGCTCGCCGTGACCATCGAGGCGCAGCCGCGGATGCTTGTCAACCTCGACTTCGTAGCTGCGCACTGCGCCACGGAGGCCGAGGTCAAGGCGGTCATTTGCCACGAGTTCCTGCACGTGCTGCTGCGGCACACGGAGACCTTCGAGCGGCTCAGCCCCGCCGAGCATATCGCGCTCGACGCCGTCATCAACGCCATCATCCACCGCCAGCTGGGACCGGAGTACAGCTCGATGATGTCGCGCTATTACGCGGCCGTGACCGGCGTGCGCCGCTTGCTGCGGCCCCCAACCAGCTACTCGGAGCTGTGGAAAGGGTCACCCGGGACTCGTTACGGCCAGCCCGACGCGGTGCTGGCCGCCTGGCGCGGGCTGTATTTTGGTGCGCTGGTGGCGGACGACATTGCTGATCTCGCGCGTGACCTGCAGGACGATATGGCGGCATGGCTGGATATGCTGCTCGGCGGGCACGAGGGCACGGGCGATGTGCTGGATTCCTCGCAGCCATTACCGGCCGTGCTCAGGGAAGCACTCGGGCACGTGATGAAGGCCATGAATGGCGACGGCATCTGGCGTTCGCCGCGCGGCCGCGGTGTCGGCGCGAGCGCTTACACCAACCGGGTCGCGGCCGCCGACGTGGACGTCGAAAAGTGGCGCCGCGAGACCTACGCAGTCTTGCAGCGGTACTTGCTGCCGGATCCCGACGCCGCGCGCACGGAGCCCGAGCCTTACCAGTTCGGCCTCCCGGTGCTGTCTACTGGCGACCGGCGCGCCGCATTGCGGGCGCTGTGGAGCCCGTTTCTGCCGGAGGCCGTATGGCATTCCGAGCGGCCGGGGCGGGCCGCCTCGGCGCAGGTGTATCTCGACGTGAGCGGCTCAATGAGCGCCGAGATGCCGCTGATTGTCGCGTTGCTCGGGTGCCTGTCGCGGCACATCCGGCGGCCGTTCTGGGCGTTCAGCGACGTGGTCTCGCCGGCCAGGATCAAGGCCGGCCAGCTGGTGACCACCGGCACCGGCGGCACCAGCATGCGCTGCGTGCTCGAGCATCTCGCCACCACAAAGCCGCGAGCGGCCGTGGTGGTCACCGACGGCTACATCGAGCAGCTGAGCCGCAGCGAGCTGGCCGCCGCCAGGGCCACGCGCCTGCATGCCGTCGTCACCCGCGACGGCAACCCGTCACTGCTGGCGGCGGCCGGCATTTCCTACACCCAACTCGGGAGGTTACCCGCATGATCAGGATGAGCGAGGCGGTGCTGCCCGGGCACCCCGACAAGTTCTGCGACGCCGTGGCCGACGCCATCGTCGCCGAGTGTTACCGCGCCGATGAGCGCGCCTACTGCCAGGTCGAGGTGTCCACGTGGTGCGACGAAGTGTGGCTCAACGGTGCGACCGCCACGCGCAAGCCACTGGCCCGTCCGCTCGAAGAGATCGTCCGCGAAGTCGGGCGCGAGATCGGCTACGTCGAGCCGTGTCCCGTGGTGGCGGATCGTTACCGCGTGCGCGACTCCGTGTGCCAGGAAGTGCGCGACCCGCGCGAGTGGACCGACCACGTCAACGACCAGTGCATCGCCATCGGCTGGGCAGGGTACGACGAGAAGGTGC
Organism: Gammaproteobacteria bacterium; assembly: GCA_047921395.1. Taxonomy (GTDB): domain Bacteria; phylum Pseudomonadota; class Gammaproteobacteria; order Steroidobacterales; family XN24; genus XN24. The sequence continues at coordinate 391 of JBLRWH010000124.1, read as the reverse complement.
GGTTCCTGCCGCCGGAGCACTTCCTCGTGCTCGAGCTGAAGGACGCACTGTGGCGCAGCATCAAGAGTGGGCGACTCGTCGGGCAGGGTCCGGACGGGAAGCTGCTGGTGCGGGTACGCGAGAGCAGCGACGAGTGGCGCGTGGAGCATGTGCTGGCGACAGTGCAGCAGCGGGCGGAGGTTGATTTTGTCGAGTTCGTTGGGTGGGTGGGGAAGGAGCTTGGGGAGGCATATGAGGCGCTTAGGCGGCGGGATCGGAGATGGGCGGCGCGCTGGGCGGACGTCGAGGTGCTGATCAATCCGAACGGACCGCTGCTCAACGGTGGCAGCGACGGGGACAACGGCCAGACCGGGCGAAAGCTGGTGATGGACTACTACGGGCCGCGCGTGCC
>JBLRWH010000123.1:0-3901 GCA_047921395.1 Gammaproteobacteria bacterium | reverse complement strand
TCGGGCTCCTGCAGCAGGCGGGTGATGGCGTCGAGAAACAGCGCGCCGCGATGGCCGTCGCTGACCCGGTGGTCCGCGGCGAGCGTGGCGCGCACCAGCCAACGTGGCTCGATCCGGCCCTCGATCAGCCAGGGGCGTTCGACCGGCGTACCGAAACCGACGATCGCGACCTGGGGCGCGTAAATGACGGGGAACACTTCCTCGACGCCCTGCTCACCGAGGCTGCTGACCGTGATCGTGCCGCCGGCGATCTCGGAACTGGTCAGCCGGCCCGCGCGGGCGCGCGCGACGAGCTCGCGGAACGCGGTCATCAGTTCGGGCAGGCCGAGCGTGTCGGCAGCGCGGATGGCGGGCGCGATCAGGCCGCCGCGCCTGAGCGAGATCGCGGCGCCCACATGCACGCCGTCGCCCGGGATAAAGGCATCGTTCCTGTAGAAGCCGTTGAACTCCGGGAAGCGCGCGAGGGCCAGCGCCACGGCGCGGATCATCAGCACGCCGGGGATGAGCCGCTCCTCGACGGGATGCGAGGCGTTCCAGTCGGCCAGCCACGCGTTGGCGGGGGCCAGGTCCACCCAGTTGCCCAGGTAATAGTGCGGGATCTCGCGCTTCGACCTGGCCATGGCCGCGGCAATGATGGCGCGCATGTCCGGCGCCCCGGGACGCGGCGCAGGAGTCTCCGCCGGTTCGGCTTTTGCTGGCGCTGGCGCTAGCGCCGGTGCGGGCGCCTGCGGGGCGGCGCTGGCAGTGCGCGAGGCCGTGGCTTCGACGTCGGCGATCGTGATCGCGCCCTCCGGCCCGCTGCCCTCGACGCCCTCCAGCGCGATGCCCAGCGCCTCGGCTTTGCGGCGCGCTGCCGGCGAGGCCCTGGCCCGCAATGCCGCGGCATGCGGTGCGGTTTCGCCGGCGCCCCGCAGCCGCGCGATCGGCTCACCCACCGGCACCGTCGCGCCTTCCGCCACCAGCAGCGCCTCGACCGTGCCTTCCTGGAAGATCTCCACGTCGATCGCGCCCTTGGCCGTCTCGACCACGGCGACCACCTGGCCGCGCTTGACCGCGTCGCCTGGCTTGACCTGCCACTCGACCAGCGTTCCTTCTTCCATGTCGGCGCCCAGCGAGGGCATCAGGAACTCAGCCACCGGTCATGCTCCTTGCCGCGGCGACGATCTTGTCCACGCTCGGCAGCGCGGCCTGCTCGAGGTGGGCAGGGTACGGGATCGGCACTTCCTCGGTGCAGACGCGCATGACGGGTGCGTCGAGCTCGTAGAAGCCGCGCTCCATGATCCGCGCCATGATCTCGGCCGACAGGCCCATGGTCCGCCAGCCTTCGTCCACGACGACGGCGCGGCGTGTGCGCGCCACCGAGCCGATTAGTGTCTCGTCGTCCAGCGGCCGCAGTGTCCGCAGGTCCAGCACCTCGGCATCGATCCCCTCGCCGGCGAGCCGCTCGGCCGCCTCGAGGGTCTTCCACAGGCTGCCGCCGTAGGTGACCAGCGTGACGTCGCGGCCCGGCCGCCGCACGGCCGCGCGGTCGATGTCCACCGCGCCGGCGTCTTCGTCCAGCTCGCCCGACAGGTTGTACAGCCCGGTGTGCTCGAAAATGACCACGGGGTCGGGATCTGCCAGCGCCGTCGGCAGCATGCCGCGCGCGTCCTCGAGCGTCGCCGGCGCCACGACGCGGATGCCCGGAATGTGCGCGAACCAGCACTCCAGGCTGTGCGAGTGCTGCGCGGCCAGCTGCCGTCCGGCGCCGGTCGCCATCCTGATCACCAGGGGGACGCTGAACTGGCCGCCGGACATGTGACGCAGCGTCGCCGCGCCGTTCACGACCTGGTCCAGCGCGAGGAGGCTGAAGTTGACGGTCATGATCTCCACGATCGGCCGCATCCCGCCGAGCGCGGCGCCGATGCCCGCCCCTGTGAAGGCTGACTCCGACAGCGGCGCGTCGCGGATGCGCTCCTCGCCGAACTCTTCCTGCAGGCCCATGCTGACGCCGAAGCTGCCGCCATACCGGCCGACATCTTCCCCGACCAGGAACACCCGCGGATCATCCAGCATGGCGGCGCGGATCGCGGCGCGTACCGCCTCCCGGTAGGTCGTCTTCACGCGGCTCACGAGGCCGGCTCCGTCATGACGTACCGGGTGAGGGTCTCGACGGGCTCCCACTGGCCGGCCTCGGCGAACGCCACCGCAGCCTCCACCTCGTCGGCGACCTCGCGCTCCAGCGCATCGAAGTCGTCCTCGTTGGCCAGCTCGGCGGCGAGTAACCTCTGGCGCAGCCCGAGGATGGGGCAGCGCTGCTTCCAGCGCTCCACTTCTTCCTTCGAACGGTACAGCTGTGCATCGAACATCGAGTGGGCGCGGAAGCGATAGGTGTGGCACTCGATGAAGCGGGGTCGCCACTCGGCGCGGATTGCCGCGACGGCGGCCGCGGCCGCCGCTTCGACCGCCAGCACGTCCATGCCGTCCACGACGCCTGACGCTATGCCGTAGCTGGCCGCGCGCGCATGGATGTCGGTCTCGGCCTGCGAGCGCGCCAGCGCCGTGCCCATGGCGTAGAGGTTGTTTTCGCACAGGAACAGCACCGGCAACGCCCAGAGCGCCGCGAGGTTCAGCGCCTCGTGGAATTCACCCTCGGCCGCCGCGCCCTCGCCGAAAAAGCACACCGTGATGCGGCGGCGCTGCTGCATCCGGTCCGCCAGCGCGAGGCCCACCGCGAGCGGGAGGCCGCCGGCGACGATGGCTTGCCCCCCGTAAAAGCGGCGCTGCGCATCGAAGATGTGCATCGAGCCGCCGCGCCCGCCGCTGCAGCCCTCGACCTTCCCGTAAAGCTCCGCCATGACAGCCGTCATCGGCAGGCCGGCCGCGAGCGCGTGGCCGTGCTCGCGATAGGTCGCGACGATCGCGTCCTCGGGCTGCAGCGCCTGCATAACGCCGACCGCGACCGCCTCCTCGCCGTTGTAGAGATGCAGGAAGCCACGGATCTTCATGGCCGTATAGAGCTCGGCGGCGCGATCCTCGAAACGGCGAATGCGCTGCATCTCGCGCAGCAGGTGCAGCCCGTGCTCGCGCGTGAGGCCGGCCTGCGCAGGATCTTTCATCGGCTGGTCTCGAGCGTCGAGGTGTCGCCCTCGGCGAGTCCGAGCTCGCGGGCCTTCAGGAGCCGGCGCATGATCTTGCCGCTGCGCGTCTTCGGCAGGTCGTCGCAGAAGGCGATGGCGCGCGGCGCCAGCGCGGCGCCGAGGCGCTTGCGGGCAAACCCGATCAGCTGCAGCGCGAGTGCGTCGCTGGCCTCGCCCCCGTGCCTGAGCGCGACGAAGGCCTTGACCACCTCGCCGGCCACGGGGTCCGGCAGCCCGATCACCCCCGCTTCGGCCACGGCGGGATGCGCCATGAGCGCGCTCTCGACCTCGAACGGGCTGATGAGATGCCCCGCCGACTTGATGACGTCGTCGGCGCGGCCGACGAACCAGAACCAGCCGTCGGCATCACGTTTCGCCAGGTCGCCCGACAGGTACCAGCCGCCCGCGAAGCAGCGGCGGTAGCGTTCCTCGTTGTCGAGGTAGGCGCGGAACATCGAAGGCCAGCCGGGCTTGAGCGCCAGTTCGCCCTCCTGGCCCGGCTCGGTTACGACCTCGACCGTGGGCTCTGCATCGTCGTCCGTCCGCGTGACGCGCACGATGGCGGCCTCGATACCGGGGACGGGCCGCCCCATCGAGCCCGGCCGGACTTCCAGCCCGCGGAAGTTAGCAATCATGATTGCGCCGGTCTCCGTCTGCCACCAGGTGTCGTGGAACGGCATGCCGAAGATGTCGTTGCCCCAGACGACGCCCTCCGCGTTCAGCGGCTCGCCCACGCTGGCCATGTGCCGCAGGTGCGAATAGCAGAACGAGGTCGCGAGCGC
>JBLRWH010000122.1:0-4018 GCA_047921395.1 Gammaproteobacteria bacterium | reverse complement strand
CTACAAGGCGCGGATCTACTCGCCCAGCCTCGGAAGGTTCCTGCAGACGGATCCGGTGGGGTATGAGGATCAGATGAACTTGTACGCGTATGCGCACAATGATCCACTGAACCGTACTGATCCGACTGGCATGATCGCGCCAGCGGTTGGCTGTGCTGTTGTTCCTGCTTGTCGGGCTGCCGTCGCATTCATTACGGGAACGGTAATCGGTGCGGCGACGAATGTTGCCGCCCAAGCCTGGAATAGTAGTGGTGACGAGAGTATCGATTGGGGGGAGGCACAACGAGCAGGTCTGGCGGCCGGCGGAACGAGCGCACTTGTCGCGGCTTCTCCAAGTCCATTAACCATAGGGCAAATTTCAACCCTTGGAGCGGCAGTAGGCGCCACAAGAAGCATGTCGGACGATATAGCCGAAGGCAAAAACATTGATCCGGGTAAAGCAACAGCAAATTCGGTTGCATCGGCAATGGTTACACCCATTGGTGCCAGGCATGGTCTGCAAGGAGAGATGTTGGGAGCTGCTATAGGCGAGTCCGCGTCTGCGGCACTAAATCTACTCATACCGGAATTAGGGCAGGGAGCCAACGAAGCGATCGACGGCCTTCGGCAAATGTGGTCAGACGCAAACCAAGCGGTAGATCGTTTCACGCAAAGAAGTGTGTGCCCATCAGAAATGGAAGCGGGGTGTTACTGAATGGACATTTGGTTCGGCAAGCCAAAGACATCGTTGCTTGACAGGTTCGCGAAGGCGGCAGCTCTCATTCTCGGATTGTTTGCTTGGGCCTGGGTGTTGCGGCCTTCACCGCTGATGGAGATGTTTTGGCTAGCGGCCGTGGGTACCTCTATTGTCGGAGGTGGCCTGATCGCCATTACGGGAGGGGGTCAAAAGGACAGCACGTGGGCCGTCTTCCTGAGCGATTTCGTATATGTATCTGTCATGGTGGCTTCAATCATTGCGGCGTTTGCCCTAGCGCGAGGGGGCAGATTTTCGTGGGACAACGTGCTCATTACAATTGGGGCAGTTGTCGTATCTGGTTTGGCCGGTGGATGGGCTGCAACTGTATTGAAAAAGCCCTGAGGGATCCGCAGCTTGAGAGGACCGAGAGGACCGTGCCGAAGCTTCGATGCTCACCGTGACTCGCGTGTGGTTCGGGGCCCACGCCGTATGGACAAGTCTCATGGTTGCCCCGCTGTCCGGCGCTATGACGGCCACGACCGCCAGAACCGCTGGGTGTTTCCCTCCAAGACCACGCCCGGGGCGCTCAACGAGAGCGATTACGAGGCCTACGGCTATGATGCGGCGGGCGGCGGCCGGAAGGGGCGACCGGCTTGGCCGGAATACGCATCGAGATCACCTGACACGGCGACACGCTCGCACCAACGCCTGGAATTCGGTTCAGGAAGCGACGATCTACAGCAGCGCCGAGGTGTTGACGCCGGTCGGCAGGGTCATAGGGAGGCTGCCCGGGGAGGTGTCGTGTCTCTCTCAACCCTCAGCTTAAGACCTAGACCGTGAACCACCTTGGTAAAGCTCGATAGCTTGGGATTACCGCTCGCCGAGAGCATCTTGTACATGCTTTCGCGGCCCAGATGGGAACGGGTCGCCAGGCCGGTGATGCCGTCCTCCTGGGCCTCGGCAATATTGCGCAAAGCCATCAGGATAACCGCCGCATCACCGTCTTCCAGCGCCTCACTCAGGTATTCCGCTGCCACCTCGGGATCGCGCAGGTGCTCGTTGTGGGTCACTCTGATATTACGCGCCATGCGGAACTCGGCCGTGTACTCGTTGATGGCATTTTTCATGTCCGGCACGCCCGCATTGTATCCGGCGGGATACAATTTGCAACTGATCTTTTTCTCCGCCCGCTCCTTGCACCGTAATCTCCCCCGTCAGGGTGACAGTTCATAAGTAGAGTTTCCGGCCGACGCGGGCAGCCTGGCCACGGTCCACTCTTCAGCCGGTTCAAGCGCCCCGGCCGGCGTACTCGGCGGGCAGCGCCGCCAGCGTGACGGGTGCGCCCCAGAGCCGGGACAAGGGCCCGGCCAGCATGGCCGGATCGCCGCTGGTCCAGAACACCACGCCGCCATCGTCCGGCAGGCCCGGCGGCATCGACGCGGCCAGCTGCGCCACGCGCCGCGCAACCGCCTCGCCGGTGTCGATGACCCGCACGTCCGGCCCGGCGACCGCCTCGATCAGGCGGCGCAGGAAGGTGAAATGCGTGCAGCCGAGCACCAACGTGTCGGCACCGCCCTGCACCAGCGGCAGGACGTACTCCCGCACCAGGGCGAGCGTGCGCGGCCCGTCCAGGTCGGCGGCCTCGACCTGCTCGACGAGTCCCGGACAGGCGCGCGTCAGCACCTCGATGCTGGCGCCGAACTGGTCGAGCAGCGCGGCGAAGCGCGCGCTCTGCAGCGTGCCGACCGTGGCCAGCACGCCCACGGTGCCGCTGCGCGTCGCCGCGGTGGCGGGCTTGACGGCGGGCTCCATGCCGACGATCGGCAGCGCCAGGCATTCCCGGAGCATGGGCACGGCGGCGGCGGTCGCGGTGTTGCACGCCACGACGATCATGTCGCAGTCCCGGGCGACCAGGAAATCGGCGAGGGCGCGCGCACGCTGCCGGATGAATTCCTCGCTGCGGGCGCCGTAGGGCACCCAGGCGGAGTCGGCGACATAGGCGAGGGATGCCCCCGGCAGGCGTTGCCGGACCTCCCTGAGGACGGAAATTCCGCCCAGACCCGAGTCGAAAATCCCGATGCGCAAGCCACCCTCCCGAAAAGCGACCACGCTACCTTCGGCCGGGTCGGACGGCAAGCAGGAAACTTGCCCGGGGGGCCTGTGGCGGCGCCAGACTCGGGTCTATAATGGGAGGGCTTGTTCAAACGGTCGTATGACTGAACGGTCCTGCGGCCACGTCCATCGCCCCAGTCGCCCGCACAGCGGTCCAGCACCGCGGTGTCCGGCGCCCACCACCACGGGACAGCGAGTCATGACAGACGCTTATATTCTCGACCACGTGCGCACTCCGCGCGGCCGCGGCAAGCCGGACGGCGCCTTGCACGGCATCACCCCGATCCAGCTCCTGACCCAGGTCCTGCAGGCCCTGCGCGACCGCAACGGGCTCGACACCTCGCTCGTCGAGGACGTCATCATGGGCTGCGTGGCGCCGGTCGGCGAGCAGGGCGCCAATATCGCCCGGGTCGCCGCGCTGAACGCCGGCTATGACCAGGGCGTCCCGGGCAAGCAGATCAACCGCTTCTGCGCGTCCGCGCTGGAGGCCGTGAACACGGCGGCCGCGCTGGTGATGTCCGGCCAGGCTGACCTGGTGGTCGCCGGCGGCGTCGAGTCGATGTCCCGCGTCCCGATGGGCTCGGATGGCGGTGCGATGGCGACCGACCCGCAGGTCGCCTGGAACACGTATTTCGTGCCGCAGGGGATCGGTGCCGACCTGATCGCGACGATTTACGGTATCAGCCGCGAGGACTGCGACGCCTACGCGGCGGAGAGCCAGCGGCGCGCCGCGGCGGCCTGGCAGAACGGCTGGTTCAAGGGCTCGGTGATGCCGGTGCGCGACCGGCTCGGCCAGGTCGTGCTGGACCGTGACGAGCACATGCGGCCCGAGACCACCGCCGAAAGCCTCGCCGGCTTGCGGGCCGCCTTCGAGATCCCCGGCCAGCAGGCGGGCTTCGATTCGGTGGCCATCCAGCGCTACCCGGAAGTCGAGACGATCAACCACGTGCACACCGGCGGCAATTCCAGCGGCATCGTCGACGGCGCCGCAGCCGTGCTGGTCGCCAGCAAGGCCATGGCCGAGCGCCTCGGCCTCGCGACCCGCGCGCGGATCCGGGCCTTCGCCTCGGTGGGCAGCGAGCCCACCATCATGCTGACCGGGCCGGCGCCTTCCGCGCAGCGCGCGCTGCAGAAGGCCAACATGAGCCGTGCCGACATCGACCTGTTCGAGCTCAACGAGGCCTTCGCCTCGGTGGTGCTGCGCTTCATGCAGCAGCTCGACGTGCCGCA
>JBLRWH010000121.1:3094-4197 GCA_047921395.1 Gammaproteobacteria bacterium | reverse complement strand
ACCGGCCACGAAGGCAAGGTTCGTGCTCTTGCCGACGCCCTCGCCGCCCTCGAGCGTGATGAAACAGCCCCGCGCAGTCGCCTCGTCATCCGCTGCCGTCACTCGGCTCTCCTTCGTTCCCTGAGGGTGGCAAGATAGCGCTGAACGGCCCGGTTGTGTTGCTCGAGCGTATCCGAGAATGCGTGACTGCCGTCCGGCCGCCCGGTGGCGACGAAATACAGGCTCCGGCCCTCGAGCGGCTGGACCGCCGCGGCCACCGATGCGCGCCCGGGCAGCGCGATCGGCGTCGGCGGCAGGCCCCCGCGCGTATAGGTGTTGTAAGGCGTGTCGGTCTGCAGATGGACGCGCCGGAGGCGGCCCTCGAAATCCGGGCCGAGACCATAGATCACCGTGGGATCCGTCTGCAGGCGCATGCCCCGCTGCAGGCGACGCACGAACACGCCCGCGATCTGGTGGCGCTCCGAGGCGAGGCCGGTTTCCCGCTCGATGATGGAGGCGAGAATCAGCGCCTCGTAGGGCGTCTCGAACGGCAGGTCCTCGAGGCGGGTGGCCCAGGCGTCGTCGAGCGCCTGCTGCATGGCCGCGTGGGCCATCCGCAGCAGCTCGAGGTCGGTGGTCCCGCGTGGAAAGCGGTAGGTCTCGGGCAGGAACCAACCCTCCGGATGTATCTCCTCCCGGCCGAGGCGCGCCATGATCTCGTCGCCCGATACATCGACGAGCGTCGTGCGGAGCGCGGGATGCGCCGCAATCGCGGCGCGCATTTGGCGGAAGGTCCAGCCCTCGACGATCGTCAACGAGTGCAGCAGGACCTCGCCACGGACGAGGCGCGCCATGACCTCCCGCGGCGTGCTGCCCGCCGGAAACCGGTATTCGCCGGCGCGTACGCGCCCCGCCAGGCTCGAGACGCGCCCGTACCACTCGAACAGCCAGGCGTGCCGCAGCACGCCCGCGTCCTCGAGCCGGGCCGAAATGCGGCCCAGCGACATCCCGGGAGAGATCTCGACGATCCTGGCCTCGCCCGCGGGACCGGGCCGGTCGAGCTGCTGCCAGCCCCACCAGCCGGCGGCCCCGGCGGCCAGCCCCGCGAGCAGGAGCAGTGCCAG
>JBLRWH010000121.1:1910-2994 GCA_047921395.1 Gammaproteobacteria bacterium | reverse complement strand
GTCAGGACCCGTCCGTCGCGCACGAAGAACACGTTGTGCCGGGTCGCCTCGACGACGCAAGTGGACTCGTCCAGCATCAGCCCCTCGTCCCAACCCGCGGCCGCCACCTCGCCGGCGGCCAGGACCTGCTCGAGCCGGCCAAGGTGCTTCAGCCCGCCGAGGGCCGCACTGTGCCCCAGCCGGGTAGCGCAGATCCCGAGCGACATCGCTGCCGGCCCCGGAGGCGGCAGCGGATGCAGCGCCGCGATGCGCCGGCCAGGCGCCCCGGGTGATGGCGCATACCCCCGGCCGCCGTCGCCACGCGTCAGCACCAGGCGAACGACACCCTCCGCCGCGCCCGCCGCGGCGAGCCGCGCGATGTCGGCCACGAGCATCTTGTCGCCCGGATAAGGCAAGCCCAGGCGCGCACACCCTGCGCACAGCCGGCCCAGGTGCCTCGCCAGCAGCGGCACCGCGCCCGCATGCAGGCGCATGGTCTCGAACAACCCGTCGCCGTAGTTCAGGCCCCGGTCGCTCGCGCTGACCATCACCCCGGGCTGGCCATCGACGAGCATCACGCGACGGGCTCCAGCGCGAGGAGCAGGCCCTTCGCCTTGGCGCGCGTCTCCGCCAGTTCGGCCTCGGGTACCGAGTCGAACACGATGCCTGCCCCGGCCCGGAAGCGAACCTCGCCCGGGCCCATTTCCATCGTCCTGATGAGGATGTTCAAGTCCAGCGCGCCGTCGGCTGCGAGCCACCCCATCGAACCGGTATAGGCGCTGCGCGGCCCGGTCTCGAGCTCGTGGATGATTTCCATGCAGCGGACCTTGGGGCAGCCGGTGATGGTGCCGCCCGGGAACACCGCCCGGATGGCCTCGCCCGGTCCGATGCCTGGCGCGAGCTCGCCACGGACGTTGGAGACAATGTGGTGCACGTGCGCATAGGTCTCGAGCACCATCATTTCATCGACCTCCACGGTGCCGGGCCGGCAGATCCGCCCCAGGTCATTCCGCTCGAGATCGATCAGCATCACGTGCTCCGCGCGCTCCTTCGGATGCGCGATCAGTTCCCGCTCCAGCGCGGCATCGTCGGCGGCATTGGCCCC
>JBLRWH010000121.1:0-1810 GCA_047921395.1 Gammaproteobacteria bacterium | reverse complement strand
CCGGCGACGATGTACTCGCGCGCCCGGCGCACCGCATGGAGAAAGGTTTCCGGCGATTCCTCCGCGGCCGGCGCGGCAAGGCCGGGCCAGGCGGGAATGGCGGTATCCGCGGCATTGGCGAGGTCCGTCTCGACGGCGCGCAGCGTCGCCGCGTCCCGGGCCATGATCCTGCAGCGGCCGCTGGCGCGGTCACGCAGCACGGCCGCGCCTGTGCGCACCGCAAACGCCACCGGCATGTCGCGCGGCGGATCCAGGTGCAGCACGGGCTCGACCTGGGCGGCGAGCTCGTAGCCGAGATACAGGAACCAGCCGCCGCCGGCCAACGGCCACGGATCAGCAGACACGCCGCGCTCGCGGCGCCACCAGCGGTCCAGCGCCCGCAGGAAATCCTGTTCGCCGTCGGAGCACGGCCCGCTGAGGCGCCACTGCGAGTCCAGCACGAGCGCCGCTCCGGGCCAGCCCAGCAGCAGGTCGCAGCGACCCTGCGCGGTCCCTGCGGCGGCGCTCTCAAGCAGGAAGGGATAGCGCTCCGGCGCCATGCAGTGCAGTGCCAGCAGGTCGCCGGGATCGGGCAGCTCGTGGACGAGCGGCACAAGGGAAGACTGGGAGCGGGCGGTCATCGGCGAAGCGGGAGGACCGGGCGGCGTGCCCCGCATCAATCCAGCGCGCGGAACAACAGGCTGCCGTTGGTGCCGCCGAAACCGAAGGAATTTGACAGGGTTACGCGGACGCGGGCTTCACGCGCCACGTTCGGCACATAGTCCAGGTCGCAGTCGGGATCCGGCGTGTCGTGGTTGATGGTCGGGGGCAGCACGCCGTCGCGCATCGCGAGCAGGCAGAACACCGCCTCCACGCCACCCGCCGCGCCGAGCAGGTGACCCGTCATGGACTTCGTGGAGCTCACGGCGACCTTGTGGGCGTAGTCCCCGAAGGCACGCTTGATCGCCAGCGTTTCGGCCTTGTCGCCCAGCGGCGTCGAGGTCCCGTGGGCGTTCACGTAATCGACGTCCTCGGGACTGATCCCGGCGTCACGCAGCGCGTTGACCATGCACTGGCGCGCACCTTCCCCGTCTTCGGGCGGCGCAGTGATGTGGTGGGCGTCGGCGCTCATGCCGAACCCGACCAGCTCGCCGTAGATGTTGGCGCCGCGGGCGCGCGCGTGCTCGTATTCCTCGAGCACCACGCACCCGGCCCCGTCGCCGAGCACGAAGCCGTCCCGGTCACGATCCCAGGGCCGGCTGGCCCGCTGCGGATCCTCGTTGCGCGTCGACAGCGCGCGCGCGGAACAGAATCCGCCGAGGCCCAGCGGTGTGGTCGCCATCTCGGCGCCGCCGGCGACCATGACGTCCGCATCGCCGTACTGGATGCAGCGCCCCGCGATGCCGATGCTGTGCGTGGCCGTGGTGCACGCCGTTACGAGCGACAGGTTCGGGCCCGTCATGCCGTGGCTGATGGACACGTGACCGGAGACCATGTTGATGATGCTGCCGGGAATGAAGAAGGGCGAGATCTTGCGCGGCGACTCTTCCGCGTCAAGGTAGGCCCGGAAGTTGCGCTCGATGGTCTCGATGCCGCCCATGCCTGCGCCGACCGCGACCCCGATCCGGTGGGCGTTGGCGGGCGTCACCTCGATACCGGAGTCCTGGATGGCCTGGCGGGACGCCGCGACGCCGTAGTGCATGAAGGCGTCCATCTTGCGGGCGTCCTTCTGCGGCAGGTAATCGTCCACCTCGAAGCCGGCCACGCCGCCGCCGAAACGGGTCGTGAAGCGGCTGGCGTCGAACCGGGTGATGGGCCCGATGCCGCTCTG
>JBLRWH010000120.1:0-4261 GCA_047921395.1 Gammaproteobacteria bacterium | reverse complement strand
GCGATCAGGGCGTTTACTTCGGCACGTAGCTGAATTTCTGACCGCCCACGGCGGCTTCGTACATCAGTCCAGCTTCGTCCATGGTGAAGACGGCCACGCCGTCCTTGTACTTCGCGTTGGCGCCGGCGCCCGACTTGAGGGCGACCGCGGTCGCCTGGGCAGCGAAGCGGAAGTTGCCCTCCTTGAAGGTTTCAAAGGCCTTTTCGTTTTCGAAGGCGATGATCTCCGAGTAGGTTTGGCCGCCGAGCTGCAGGCCGATGGTGGCCTGGGACAGGTCACAGTAACCTACTGCCCTGCCGCCCTCGTAGACCACGCCCCTGCCGTAGGCGCCGCCAACGCCCGCTGCGGCCTTGCCGACCGTCGGGAAGACCGCATAGCCGGCGGATGCAGTGAGTACCGGCTCGAGCGTTCGGTCGGCGGCCATCGCCGCGTAGAGTGCGGTCTTCGCGTCCTTCTCGATGTCCGCCTTGCCCTCGACGGACACCGGCGCGGTCGCGCAGGCCCCGAGCGACAGCGCGACGACCAATCCGGCCATCACAAACGTCATTCCAGTCAGAATTCTGTTCATTGCAAGACCCCTTGACAGCGCTCAGCGCTGTGGTGATGTGGCACCGCGCCACTTGCAGACAGGATCCGCAATTCCAGCGGAGAGTTCAGTTCGATGGCGCACACCTCGCTGATCCACGGTGCAGTCCGTCGGTGGTAGACCGCACAGATGGCAGCGCCGCGAAGGCACATGCTTCAAGCATGAGGGGCGGCATGTAAGCCGCTCCCGCCGATCACTCATCCAAGGGAGCACTAGTCGTGTTGTACACAATTGCCGTCATTCTTCTGGTCCTGTGGTTGCTTGGCCTTGTTTCCGGCACCACCATCGGTGGGTTCGTACACGTGCTGCTGGTGATCGCAGTGATCATGGTGCTGCTGCAGCTCATCAGTGGTCGCCGGGGCCTCTAGATCGCGCGCCTGGGCCATACCCCTCGCGGTCGGCCTGCTCGGCCTGGCTGGCTGCGCGGCCTTGCCGAGCGTGGACCTGGATAAGGCGATTCCTGCGGAGGTCGAGTTCCAGGGCCGGCACGGCGTCGTTTCGGAAGCCAGCGGCGAGCAGGTTCTCCGGCAACTTGAACGGGAAACCGTCGGGCAAGATATGCTGCGTGCGCACCTCGCCTACGAGCAAGCCATCGCCATAGACAGCCCGCTGGTGCTCGGCAACAAGGTGACGCTGTTGCAGGACGGGCCGGATACCCACGCGGCGATGTTCGACGCCATCCGCGCGGCGATCGACCACGTCAATCTCGAGACTTATATCTTTGACGACGGCGAGCTTGGGCAGCAGTTCGCCGAGTTGCTGCTCGAGAAGCAGGCGGGAGGAGTGCAGGTCAACGTGCTGTATGACAGCGTCGGGGGACTGCTGACGCCGCAATCGTTCTTCGACCGCCTGCGCGACGGCGGCATCGCGGTCCTCGAGTTCAATCCCGTGAACCCGCTGGCGAAAAACCCGAAGACCTGGCGGGTGAACAACCGCGATCATCGCAAGCTGCTGGTCATCGACGGCCGCATCGCCTTCATCGGCGGGGTAAACATCAGCGACAGCTATTCAAGCTCGCCCCTGGGGATGCCCGCGTCCGGCGGAAAGCGCTCACCGGGAACCGACGACGAAGGTTGGCGCGACACGCATATCCAGGTCGAGGGCCCCGTGGTGGCAGAGTTCCAGCGGCTGTTCCTCGACACCTGGACCCGGCAGGCAGAGGCCCCGCCGACGAAGCGCCATTACTATCCCGAGCTGCCGGCGCAAGGCGACGAGATCGTGCGCGCCATCGGCAGCAGGGCGGACGAGGAAGCCAGCCCGATCTACATGACGATGGTGTCGGCGATCACGCGTGCGGAGTCCGAGGTCCGCCTGACGGTAGCCTACTTCGGGCCGGACCCGACTCTGCTCAAGGCGTTGACCGGAGCTGCGCAGCGTGGCGTGAAGGTGCAGCTCGTGCTGCCGAGCTACACGGACTCCGCCGCGATCTTCCATCTCGGGCGCTCGTATTACACCAAGCTGCTGAAGGCCGGCGTGGAAATCTACGAGCGGCACGGGGCGGTGATGCACGCCAAGACCGCCGTCATCGACGGCGCATGGTCGACCATCGGTTCGAGCAACCTGGACGTGCGTAGCTTCCTGCATAACGACGAGATCAACGCCGTGGTCCTTGGCGGCGAATTCGCCGGGCAGATGGAAGCGATGTTTGCGGACGACCTGGCTGAGTCCGAGCAGATCCTGCTCAAGGATTGGCGGCGCCGGTCGTTGTGGCTGCGCATCAAGGAACGCGTCGCGCGAATTGGCGCCTATTATTTATAGGCGCATACGGGCATGAAAAATCCGGGGTGCCGATGATCTTCGGCGCCCCGGGTTCGCTTGCCCGACCTAGTTGCGGGCGACTTTCAGAGCAGTGGAGTTGACCCGCTTGACGCCTTCCACGTCTTGGGCGAGCGCCGTGACGTGATCAACGGCCGCCTGGGTAGCCAACTCGCCCTCGAGGCTCACCACGCCATCCTTGGTATCGACATTCACTTTCAGGCCCTTCGCCTCGCTGTCTGCGAGCAGTACGGACTTGATCTTGGTGGTGATCCAGGTATCCGACACCGCCTGTGCGGCGGCATCGCCGGTCGCCTTGACGGCTTCACCCGTGTTCTTCGCGGCCGCAGCAACGCCCGGGCTCGACACGCTGAGGCGGTTGTTGACGCTGGTGACACCGGCAATAGACCGGGTGGCGGTCTCGGCGGCAGACCGGGCGGCAGTGTCGTTCACGGAACCCGTGAGCGTGACCGCGCCATTGGCGGTCGCAACAGTGATTTCGGAGGAATCCAGGTCGCGGGCCAGCGCCAGCTTGGCCTTGACGCTCGCCGTGATGGCGGTGTCGGTGATGTCCTGGGTTGCGCCGGCCTGCTTGGACGACTGGTCAGCGGTCCTGTCGCAGCCGGCGGCGCCGAGCCCCAGGGTGGCGGCGATGCCCACGACGATGAGCGTATTGCGGTAAATAGAATTGGTCATGATGTTTTGTCGCTCTGTTCTCGGTATTGAGAACAAAAGCTTATTCCAATTCGATCACCGCGTCGGTTGCATGGCGCACCAATGTCGCCTCGGGTGGCGACCCTGCCGGGATTGCGATCCGGCTGATATCTTCGTCGGACATCATGCCGCGCGTGAGGCTGGCCTTGGCCTGGACCCATACCGCGACCAGGAACGCCGTCAACGGCACGGCGAGGATCATGCCGATGATGCCGCCCAGCGCCGTGCCCCAGAAGAACACGGAGATCACCACCAGCGCCGGGTGCAGCCCGGAGCGATTCGCCATGATTCTCGGCGTCAGCAGCCAGCTTTCCACCAGCTGCACGAAAGCGAACACGAGCAGGCTGAGGCCGAGCAGTTGCAGGCTGCCCTCCGGCTGGAAATAGGCCATCGGCAGCACGATGAGCAGGCCCACCAGCGTCCCCAGGAACGGCACGATGTTGAGCAGGCCGAGCACCAGGCCGATAAGGATGCCGCCTTTCAGACCGATCGCTGCGAAGCCCGCAGCGAGCATCGCTCCCATGATCAGCGCGATCACCAGCTGGCCCTGGAAAAAGCCGGTCACCTGCCGGGTGAAGACGTCGATGAAGTAGAGCGCGTTCTTCTGCGTGGCGGGGCTGAAGACGGCGAGGAAGCTCTCTGTCTGGGCATGCAGGCGTCCGCCCGAGAGCAGCGCGAAGAACAGGAACAGCGGCACGAATCCCAGTCCCACCAGCACGCCGGCATAGGACTTGAGCGCCATGCCCGGACGTTCCATGTCGGGCACGATGTCTTTCAGGGCGCCCTCGTCCACGGTCGCCATGACGGCCTTGAAGGTGCCGGGGAAGCGGACGCTCAGGTAGTCCTGCCAGGTCGAGAGGATGCCCGGCGCGATGTCGCTGAAGTGATTGATCTGCCGGGCGAGGGTGGGCACGAGCAGAATCGCGGCGCCGGCGATCATCGCCATGGCGACCACGAGAATCAGCCCGGTGGCTGCTGCACGGTTCAGCCGCAGGCGCGCCTCGAGGAAATCCACCACGGGGTAGAGCACCAGTGCAAGGATGCCCGCCACGGACAGCGGCAGGACCAGCTTGTAGAAATACGACAAGGTTTCGGCGAGCGCCCAGACCACGAGCGCAATCAGCAGGACCAGCACAACGATCGCGAACAGTACGGCCGTGGCGCGGAACAAGCGGCGCTCGACCGAGCCGAACAGGCGGGGTTCGG
>JBLRWH010000119.1:0-4347 GCA_047921395.1 Gammaproteobacteria bacterium | reverse complement strand
AGGTTGACCGCGGCAGCGCGCCGTCACAGGCCCGCTTCGCTCGCAAAATTACAAGCTCCCTCAGCGGGCCTGTGACGTCCCGCTACCGCTGCCCCGCCGATAAGCATGGCGCCTGAGGGCCAGGTCGCGGATCGTTCGCCTCGAATGGCGCGGCGCGGCGCGGCGAGTTCCAGACAACGCCTGGTTTCAAGCTCAGGCGATCGCGTTGAGGCCTTTTTCCTGTACCAACGCCAGCAGCTTGAGCGATGCTCCGGCCGGATGCTTTTCACCCCGCTCCCACTGACTGATGACACCTTTGGACACGTTCAGGTGCATCGCAAAGACCGCCTGACTCACATGTTCACGACTGCGGAGCGCTCGGATTTCCTCGGGCTTCATGGGGTGTACCGGTGTCAGGCACAGCTCGTCGAACTTGCGCAACGTGCGCTTGCTCAACACGCACGCGTCGTGCAGATCGGACGCGACCTCGTGGATCGCGCCAAGGGCGTCACTCCGATGGAGCAAGTACGTCGCGGGTCTCGGCGCCTCACGTCAGGGTCAACCGTTCGTCGCCGATCAGGCGGCGCGCCGCTTGCACCCGCTCAACCACCGCTCGACAGTTGGGGCGCCGCCATTGTCGTAGAAGCAGCGGGGTCGGGACGTCACAGGCCCGCTGAGGGAGCTTGTAATTTTGCGAGCGAAGCGGGCCTGTGGCGGCGCGGCCCCGCGGTCAACCCGATCCGGAGTCAGCGGCCCCAGGCCGGACCTTCACCCGTACCCGCGTCACCGCCCCGTCGTACCGCGGCGCCAGGCGCGCCACCAGCTCCGGGGCATGAAACCGGAGCCGGCTGGCCCAGGCGGCGCTGTCGACCAGCACGACCACCGTGTCCCCGTGCAGCACCGCCCCGGTGATGTGGACGGCGAGGTCCTCCGGCAGCAGGGCGCGCACCCGGGCGTCCAGTTCGCCGGACTCGCGGGCCCGGGCGACCAGCTGGGACAGGTCGTTGCCGGCCAGCAAGTCCTTGAGCAGCTTGGGTTCCCGGTGATTTATGTGACTTACCTCACTTGAGCAGGGGGGGATTTTGCGGCATAGTCGTCCAGCTTGTAAAAGGCTAGGGCGTCGTGGGGCGCCGTCGCAAAGCCACCGGTCTGAGGTTTTCGTGCCCGCCGGGGTGCGGAATAACGACAGCGGAGCTGCCGAGCAGTATGGAATCACGATCCAGCAAGACGTGTGGCGGGACCCTTCCCGCCGCCCCCGTGTTCGAAGCGGAGCGAACGGTCCTTTGAACCTGTTCGTCTTCACTTCCCGTAGCGGGCGAGCACGGCAAATCCCCCTCAGCCGGCGCGGCCTCATGGCGGCAGGCGTGGGGGCGTTCTCCCTCGTGTTCGCGGCCGGCCTCCTGGCGGGCCGCCTGCTCGCGCCGTCCGGCGAGGCGGAGGTGTTCGCGCACCTGCGGGCGGAACTGAGCGAGCAGCAGGCCGAGATCGAGGAGGTCCGGGCGGAGTCCGGGCGCACCGTCGATGCGCTGGCGGTGCGGCTGGGCCAGCTCTCCGCCCATATCATCCGGCTGGACGCGCTCGGCCAGCGCCTCGTGACGATGGCGGGGCTCGAGGACGGCGAGTTCAACTTTGGCTCGCAGCCGCCCCAGGGCGGCCCGGACGCGCCCGAGGGTGCGGCATCCCTGCAGTCGGGCGAGATCCTGGTGCTGATCGACGAGCTGGAGCAGCAGATCGAGGACCGCTCGCGGCAGCTCGACGTGCTCGAGGGCCTGATGGCGAACCGGCGCCTGTCGGACGAGGTGCGCCTCGAGGGCCGCCCGATCGCCAGCGGCTGGATGTCGTCCAGCTTCGGCTACCGGACCGACCCGTTTACGGGCAAGCGCGCCTTCCACCGCGGGCTCGATTTCGTCAGCCCGCAGGGCAGCGACGTGCTGGCGGTCGCCGCGGGCGTCGTGACCTTCTCGGGCAAGCTTGCGAACTACGGCAACATGGTGGAGATCGACCACGGCAACGGCCTGGTCACCCGCTATGGCCACAACAAGGAAAACCGCGTGTCCGTCGGCGACGCGGTGAAGAAGGGCGAGGTCATCGCGCTGGTCGGCTCCACGGGCCGCTCCACCGCCCCGCATGTGCATCTCGAAGTGTTCGAGCACGGCCGCCCCGTCAACCCGCGCCAGTTCGTCAAGTAAGCCGCGCGCGGGGATGTCTGACCGCCCGCCGGGGGCCGCTGGTTCCCCGGCCAGCCGTGAGGCCGTAAAATACCGGGTCTTTGATCGCCGGACGCATCCGGCGCTGCCAGCCGCAGATTTTTTCCAAGGGCGCCCGCGTGTTGCAGGCCCGCCCCGAGGTATCCAGTAGTGCGCAACGTGTTCGCAGGGATTTTCGGCAGCCGCAACCAGCGGCTGCTCAAGGGTTACAGCAAGAACGTCAAGCAGATTAACGCGCTGGAGGAGCAGGTCGCCGCCCTCGATGCCGAGGCGATCAAGGCGCGCACCGCCGAGCTGAAGGCCGAGGTGCAGGCCGGCAAGGCGCTCGACGAGCTCCTCCCCGAGGCCTTCGCACTGGCCCGCGAGGCGGCCAAGCGCACCCTGAAGATGCGGCATTTCGACGTGCAGCTGATCGGCGGCATGGTGCTGCACGAGGGCAAGATCTCCGAGATGCGCACCGGCGAGGGCAAGACGCTCGTCGCCACCCTGCCGGCGTACCTGAATGCGCTGTCCGGCAACGGCGTGCACATCGTCACCGTCAACGAATACCTCGCGCGCCGCGACGCCGAGTGGATGGCGCCCGTCTACGAGGCCCTCGGGCTCACCGTCGGGGTGATCCACTCCAGCCAGGAGCCGGCCGAGAAGCGCGCCGCCTATGCCGCCGACATCACCTACGGCACCAACAACGAGTTCGGCTTCGACTACCTGCGCGACAACCTCGCGTTCAGCCTCGAGCAGCGCGCCCAGCGCGGCCTCAGTTTCGCCATCGTCGACGAGGTGGACTCGATCCTGATCGACGAGGCGCGCACCCCGCTGATCATTTCCGGGCCCGCCGAGGACAGCACCGAGACCTACCTGAAGGTCAACCAGCTCGTGCCCTCGCTGCAGCCGCAGAAAGAAGAGGACGGCCCCGGCGATTTCACGGTCGACCTGAAGTCCAAGCAGATCTACCTCACCGAGGCGGGCCACGCGCACGTCGAGGAACTGATGGGCAAGGCCGGGCTGATCAAGCCGGGCGAGAGCCTGTACGACGCCGGCAACATCATGCTCATGCAGCACCTGTCCGCCGCGCTGCGCGCGCACGCCATCTACCGCCGCGACGTCGAGTACATCGTCAAGGACGGCGAGGTGGTCATCGTCGACGAATTCACCGGGCGCACCATGCCGGGGCGGCGCTGGTCCGACGGCCTGCACCAGGCCATCGAGGCGAAGGAAGGCGTCAAGGTCCGGCAGGAGAACCAGACGCTCGCGTCGATCACCTTCCAGAACTACTTCCGCATGTACAAGCGGCTGTCCGGCATGACCGGCACGGCCGACACCGAGGCCTTCGAGTTCCAGCAGATCTACGGCCTCGAGGTCGTCGTCATCCCGACGCACCAGCCGATGGTCCGCAAGGACCACCCGGACCTCGTCTACCTGACGAAGACGGACAAGTTCGACGCCATCATCGAGGACATCCGCGAGTGCCAGGAGCGCGGCCAGCCGGTGCTCGTCGGCACCACCTCGATCGAGACCTCCGAGCTGCTGTCCGGCGTGCTGCGCAAGGAGAAGCTCACGCACGAGGTGCTGAACGCCAAGCAGCACGCGCGCGAGGCCGAGATCGTCGCCCAGGCGGGGCGCCCCGGCGCGATCACCATCGCGACCAACATGGCGGGCCGCGGCACCGACATCGTGCTCGGCGGCAGCATCGTCGCCGACCTCGCCGCGGCGGGCGACGACGAGGCCAAGCAGGCCGCGGTGCGCGAGGAATGGCAGGCGCGCCACCAGCAGGTCGTCGACGCCGGCGGGCTGCACATCATCGGCACCGAGCGCCACGAGTCACGCCGCATCGACAACCAGCTGCGCGGCCGTTCGGGCCGCCAGGGCGACCCGGGCTCCAGCCGCTTCTACCTGTCGATGGAAGACAACCTGATGCGCATCTTCGGCGAGCCGGAGAAGACCAAGGCGCTGCTGGCGCGCGTCGGCATGAAAGAAGGCGAGGTCATCGAGAGCAAGCTGTTGAGCCGCCAGATCGAGCGCGCCCAGCGCAAGGTCGAGGCGCACAACTTCGACATCCGCAAGCAGCTGCTGAAGTACGACGACGTCGCCAACGACCAGCGTCGCGTCATCTACGGCCAGCGCACCGAGCTCATGGAGGCCGAGGAGATCGGCGATTCCATCG
>JBLRWH010000118.1:0-4438 GCA_047921395.1 Gammaproteobacteria bacterium | reverse complement strand
CACGAACAGCGCGACGAGGAGCGCGCTGATCAGCAGCGGATGGTGCCGGCGCGATCGCAACAGAATCTCCGAACCCTTAATAGATGCTTTAAATGTGCATCAAAAGCGAGACGCTGTAAACCCCATGGGGTCGGACCGATTTAACACTTTGAATTTATTATCTAAAAAAGCAAAAAACCGCTTCAGGACGCGCTTAGATGCGATATTTCGGGGCCAAAATCGCAGTCTAAGGAAGCTTGGCGTACCTGGTCCTTCGTTAAACGGCGAATTTTCGGCCCCGGGCGTGCGGCTAACGCCCAAATTGGCGCATTTATTAGAAGCAAATATTTTTAAATCAATACCTTACCGTGGTCTGACCCGAAGGATCTCGCGCGCCGCGTTCATGCCGGGCAGCCCGGTGACCCCGCCGCCCGGATGGGTGCCGGATCCGCAGAGGTACAGCCCGGGGATCGCGCCGCGGTAGTCGGCCTGGCCGAGCAGCGGGCGCGCGCTGAACAGCTGGTCGAGGCCCAGCGAGCCATGGAAGATATCGCCCCCGAGCAGCCCGTACTCACGCTCCAGGTCCAGCGGCGACAGTACCCGCCGCCCCAGCACGCTACCCGCGAAGTTCGGCGCAAAGCGATCCACGGTCGCAATCGCCAGGTCCGCGAAGGTCTCCCGATGCGCATCCCAGCCGCCGTCGGGCTCCGGGTTCACATGCTGGCAGAACAGGCTCGCGACATGCTGTCCCGGCGGCGCCAGCGTATCGTCCAGCGTCGAGGAGATCACGAGCTCGACCACCGGCGCCCGCGCCCAGCCCGGGTTGTGTTCCTTCGATTTCGCGTCGAAGTAGGCGCGCTCGAAATAATCGAGCGAGTCGCCGACCAGGATCCCGCTCGCATGATGCGGCTGCGCCTGCGTGCCCGGCGCGGCCCGGAAGTCCGGCAGCTCGGACAGCGCGACGTTGATCCGGAACGTGCCCGAAGCGCAGCGATAGCGCTCGAAGCGCTCCAGCAGCTCCGGCGCGAGGTCGGCCGGGTCGAACAGGCGCGTGTACAGCAGTCTCGGGTTCACCCCCGCGATCACCCGCCTGGCGGAGAGCTCCGTCCCGTCCGCCAGCGCCACGCCGACCGCCCGGCCGTCGCGCACGAGGACCCGCTCCACCGCCGCACCGGTCCGGATCTCCACGCCACGGGCCCTCGCCTCCGCCGCGATCGCCTCGCTGATGGCGCCCATGCCGCCGATCGCGTGCCCCCATGCGCCCGCCTTGCCGTTGACCTCGCCGAACACGTGATGCAGCAGCACGTAGGCGGAGCCTGGGGCATAGGGACTGCCGAAATTGCCGACGATCGAGTCCCAGCCGAGCACCGCCTTGAGCGGCTCCGATTCGAACCAGCTGTCGAGCAGTTCCCCGGCGCTTTTCGTGAACAGCTCCAGCAGGTCGCGCCGGCCGCGCATGTCCAGCCCCTTGAGCTTGCGCGCCACCGACAACGAGGCCAGCCAGTCCGCCAGCACGAAGCGGTCCGAGACGTTCGGCGGCGTTTCCGTGGAAAGCGCCCGCAGCACCACGACGACCCGATTCAGCATCGCGAACCACGCGTCGAGCCGCCCGGCGTCGCGCGTCGAAAAGCGCGCCACCTCCCGCGCTGTCCACTCCCCGCCGAAGCGGAACGCGTCGCCATCGGGCAACGGCATGAAATTGGCGAACGGCCGCTCCACCACCCGCAGGCCGTGCTCCGCGAGGCGCAGGTCCGCAATCACGCGCGGGTTCAGCAGGCTCACCGTGTAGCTGCAGCTTGAGTTGTGGAATCCCGGGTGGAACGCCTCGGTGACCGCCGCCCCGCCGACGACCCCCCGAGCTTCCAGCACTGTCACCCCAAGGCCCGCGCCGGCCAGGTAGGCCGCGCACACCAGCCCGTTATGGCCGCCGCCGATGATCACCGCGTCGCGAGTCGGGTTACGGGCCACGAGTTTCACATGTGCTGCCGGGACCTGCGCACTCTAGCGGGCCGCGGCGGGAACACCAACCACCGTACCGGATCAAAGCGGTATCGCGTGCCCAAGTCAAAGCTCGACTAGAATGTAAGAAATCGACGACCGCCCGGCGCAGCTCTTGCCAGGCCCGGACCCGGAGGCCAGTTCACATGAAGAAAGCACTCGCACTCACCCTGCTCGCCCTGGCGCTGGTCGCCTGCGCGACGAGCCCCACGGGGCGGCGCCAGCTGATGCTCGTCTCCCCGGACCAGGCCATCTCCGCCTCCAAGACGGCCTACGTGCAGCAGATGAAGGCCTTCGACGACAAGGGCCTGATCAGCGACGACCCGGCGGTGGTCGACCGCATCAACGTCATCACCGGCCGCCTGGTGGCGCAGGCCATCAAGATGTATCCGAAGACCGCGAGCTGGGAGTGGAGCGTCGAGGTCATCGACGATCCCAAGATGGTGAATGCCTGGGCCATGGCCGGTGGACGAATGGCCATCTATACCGGCCTGATCGAGCAGACCAAGGCCACCGACGACGAGATCGCCCAGGTCATGGGCCACGAGATCGCGCACGCCCTCGCCAATCACACCGCCGAGCGAATGTCGGTGGCCATGGCCACCCAGCTCGGCGTGCTTGCCGTCGGTGTCTCCACGCGTGACGACCGGGCGATGGCGGGTGCGGCGACCGCAGCAGTGCTCGCCATCAACCTGCCAAACAGCCGCACCGCCGAAACTGAGTCCGACCGCATCGGCATCGAGCTCGCCGCCAAGGCCGGCTACCACCCGGACGCCGCGGCTTCGCTGTGGAAGAAGATGGAGAAGGCAGGCGGGAGCGGTCCGCCGCAGTTCCTCAGCACCCACCCATCGCCCGGCAACCGCCAGGAGACACTCGCCAAGCTGGCGCCGCGGATGATGCCTTACTACCAGGCGGCGCAACGGCAGGCTCCGCCGGTGTATCCGATCAAGCCGGGGAGTTATTGAGGCGGGTCAGGCGGCCACATCGCGCTCGCCGGTCACCGACAGGCGCATGCCCACTGCCTTGAGAACGGCCAGCAGCGTCTTGAGCGTCGGGTTGCCATCCGCAGAGAGCGAGCGATAGAGCGCCTCGCGGCTTAACCCCGCTTCCGCCGCGATGGCGCTCATGCCACCGGATGCCTCGGCAATGGCCCGGAGCGCCAGCAGGCCTGCCGCACGATCCTGGGGATCATCCAGAGACTCCATCGCCAGCTTCAGGTACTCGCAGGCCAGTTGGCGGTCGGCGCGAAGCTCTTCAACCTCGCGCCGATGGTGCGATACTGCGGCTCGTTGGCGTCGTGTCATGTTCGTCGGCTCTTCCAATCCACCAAGTACTTCCGTGCTCTGCCGATGTCCGCGGCTTGCGACCTCTTGATGCCTCCACAAAGCAGGATTACGACGGTCTGGCCGTGGCGTCCAAAATAGATGCGCACGCCACCTCCAGTGTGCTCGCGTAGCTCGAAAAGGCCGCCCCCAAGCGCCACGATGTCGCCGAACAATCCGGACTCGAGCCGCCGAATACGCATCCGGAGTCTTGCTTGCGTACTCCTGTCATCGAGTGAGCCAAGCCAGTCGGTGAACGGCTCGGTGCCAGACAGAGTTCGGTAGCGGAGTACTCGTACTTCCAAACTAGCGTAGCTTTTAAGTTACGATTCTGCAATGGCGGGAGACGCGATGCCGCGGTAGATCGACTGCGCATTGCTGCATATTGGACCGCAGGCTTACCGACCCTGACAGAGTCGGAAAAACAGACAATGGCCCAGAAATAACGCGCAAGAGGAAAGGTGTATTTCAGGCGCGAGATCAAGCTGCGGCCGCTACTACTGGCCAGATCGAACCTCTGTCCGGTCCTCCTGGTTCATCGAATAGCGTTGCTGCCGAAAAGATAAAAAAAGCCCCGGATAAACCGGGGCTCGAAGGAACGATCCTGTCGGATCGGTGTCTGGCCTGGGCCTTCCGCCGGTCCGGTTGTCATGCACCGTCAGTTGAGCGGGCAGCTGTCCGGGACACGCGTGCCAAGGAAGTCGACATCCGGGTGTGCGGTGCTGAGCAGGTCTGCGATCAGGTTGAAATCCTCGCCACTGTAGAACTGCGGATTGTTCAGCAATTCAAAGAGAGTCGGATCAGCGGCGGCGTTGTTGTTGACCCCGTTAGTCGAGCGGATTGCCTCTCGGCCGAACACGGTGGAAAACAGCTCAGACCCGTTGTAATCGGTCCGCTCCCACGACGACAGGTGATGCGCTTGCCGCCAGTATCCGGGGGAGCACCACTCGCCGGCATTGTCATCGATGTTCCAGCAGAAGTATGCGTTTTTGACGTCGCCCGAGAACGCAGTGACACCAGTGTCGGACTTGACTTGCGGGTCGTAGTAGAACGCTTGGTATGTCTGTGTACCTCTATCGACGCTCCG
This sequence comes from Gammaproteobacteria bacterium, assembly GCA_047921395.1. Taxonomy (GTDB): domain Bacteria; phylum Pseudomonadota; class Gammaproteobacteria; order Steroidobacterales; family XN24; genus XN24. The sequence continues at coordinate 52 of JBLRWH010000118.1, read as the reverse complement.
CACCACCACCGCGCCGAGGCCGTTCGGCGAGGATGACCAGTTGAAGGAACCG
>JBLRWH010000117.1:0-4546 GCA_047921395.1 Gammaproteobacteria bacterium | reverse complement strand
CCAACGGCGGCGGCAAGAGCACCCTGCTCAAGCTGGCCGCGGGCCTGCTGAAGCCACGCAGGGGCTCGGTGGAGGTGTTCGGCCGGGCGCCGCACGAGGCGCGCGACGAGATCGGCTACGTGCCACAGTTCGCCCTGTTCCCGCGCGAGTTCCCGATCACCGTCGCCCAAGCCGTGCTGCTCGGCCGGCTGGGGGGCGGCTTCGGTCTCAGGTGGAGCAGTGCCGACCGGGCCGCGGCGGCCCGCGCCATCGACGAGACGGAGCTGCGCGCGCTGGCCGACCGGCCGCTGAGCGCGCTGTCGGGCGGCGAGCTGCAGCGGGTCCTGATCGCGCGCGCGCTGGCGGCCGAGCCCCGCCTGCTGCTGCTCGACGAGCCCACCTCCAACCTCGACCAGCGCGCCGAGGAGGACATCTTCGCGCTGCTCGCGAAGCTGAGCGACCGCATGGCGGTCGTGCTGGTGTCCCACGACGTGGGTTTCGTCACCGGCTTCGTGGAGCGGGTCGCCTGCATCAGCCGCACGCTGATCTGCCATGGCACCTCGGAGGTGACCGGCGAGGTCATCAACGAGCTCTACGGGCATCCCGTGCGCGCCGTGCACCACGCGCATCATCACCACCCGGACCCGGCGGGAGCTCCCTGATGGAGTTCTTCCAGGCGCTCCTCGAGCATGAGTTCCTCCAGCGCGCGCTGGCCGGCGGCCTGCTCGCCAGCATCGGCTGCGGGGTCGTGGGCAGCTATGTCGTCGTCCAGCGGATCAGCCTGCTCGCGGGCGCCATCGCCCACGCGGTGCTGGGCGGCATGGGCGTCGCCTGGTATTTCGGCGCCAACCCGCTCGCCGGGGCGCTTGTCGCCGCCGTCATCGCCGCGCTCATCATCGGCTGGGTCAAGCTGCGTTTCGCGGAGCGCGAGGACACCGCGATCTCTGCGATCTGGGCGCTCGGCATGGCGATCGGCATCCTGTTCATCGCCAAGACGCCTGGCTACAGCGTCGACCTGATGGGCTACCTGTTCGGCAACCTGCTGATGATGTCGAGCAGCGACCTGCAGCTCATCGCGGCCCTCGACGTCGTCATCCTGGGCCTCGCGGCGCTGTTCTTCCGCCAGTTCCTCGCCGTCTGCTTCGACCCGGAATTCGCCCGTGTGCGCGGCCTGAAGGTCGAACGCTATTACCTGCTGCTGCTGGTGCTGGTCGCGCTGACGGTGGTCATGCTGATCCAGGTCGTGGGCCTGATTCTCGTCATCGCCCTGATGACCCTTCCAGCCGCGATCGCCGGGCGCTTCACCCACTCCCTCGCCGCCATGATGGGGCTCGCAGTGCTGCTCGGCATGCTCTTCACGTCCGGCGGGCTCGCCCTCTCCTATGCCCCGGACCTGCCATCCGGCCCCGTGATCATCGTGCTCGCGGGTGTCGCCTACCTGCTCGCCGCCCTCGTCCGGCGCGGCGCGCGCTGAACGAAAGGAACTCTCAACATGATTGACCGGAAGCTCGTTGAAATCCTGCGTTGCCCCGTGAGCCGGGAACCCGTCACGAGCGCGCCGAAGGATCGCTTGCGCGAGCTCAATGCCGCGATCGAAGCCGGCGAGCTGCAACACGCCGACGGCCGCAAGGTCGAGGCGCCGCTGGATGAAGCGCTGCTCACCGCGGATGGGGCCCGGATCTATGCCGTCCGGGACGGCATCCCGATCATGCTCGCGGACGAGGCGATCCTGGCGGGCCCGCCGCCGGCCTAGCGAACAGGACCGGAACGACCATGCAGACCAGCCTGGTCAAGTTTGTCGGCACGCTGGCCGATTACCCCGCGCGCACCCTGTTCGCCTGGTATATCGGGCTGGTCATCGTGGGGACCGCGCTGCTCCTGCTGCCGGCCTGCCGCGCGCCTGATGTCGATCCGCTGACCCTCACGGCCGCCCTGTTCACCGCGACCAGCGCCGCCTCGGTCACCGGCCTCATGGTGACCTCGCTCGAAACAGACCTGAGCTTCATCGGCCAGCTGGTCGTCCTCCTGCTGATCCAGCTCGGCGGGCTCGGCGTGATGTCGATCGGCACCCTCCTGTTCGTCAGCGTGACGGGGCGCCAGCCGGTGCGCTTCCATCTCCTCACGAAAGAAACCCTCGGGGCGTCCCTTGGCGCCGACGTGGGCCGTCTGATCCTGCTCGTCCTGGGCATCACGCTTATCCTCGAGGGCATCGGGGCGCTCGCGCTGCTGCTGGCGCGGCTCGGTGACGGGCCCTTCCTGGACGTGCTCTGGTGGGCCTTGTTCCACGCGATTTCCGGGTTCTGCAATTCGGGCATCGCCCTGCAGGACGCCAGTCTCGCGCCGTGGGCCGGCAACCCGGCCATCATCCTGACGATGGCGGCGCTGATCGTCGCCGGCGGGCTCGGCTTTCCAGTGCTGCTCGACCTGCTGCACCTGCGCCGTGAAAATCCTGATCGTCGCAGTCTTCGGCTCCACACTCACCTCGTGCTCGCGGCCACTGCGATCCTGCTCATCACGGGTGCGCTCTCGATCTGGCTCATGGAGCGCGACGGGGCGCTGGGGTCGATGCCGTTCGGCGAGGCGGCGATGAACGCGCTGTTCCAGAGCGTCACGGCGCGCAGTGCGGGCTTTTCCACCCTGCCGGTGGAGCACTTTGCCTACCCGTCGCTGTTCATCCTCTTGCTGCTCATGTTTGTCGGCGGCAATTCCTGCTCCACGGCCGGTGGCGTCAAGGTCACCACGGTGGCCGTGCTGGCGATCGAGGGCGTGTCGCTGGCGCGCCGGCGCTGGCAGACCGCGGTGTTCGGCCGCGGCGTGCCGGAGCGGGTCCTGGCGACCGCAACGGCCGTCGTGGCCGTCTATGCTCTGGTGCTGGTGACGTGCATCATGCTGCTGCTCATGCTCGAGACGCACGACCTGCCCCACGCTGGGGGCGGAGGGCAGTTCATGGGCCTGGTGTTCGAGGCAGTCTCGGCCCTCGGCACCGTGGGCCTGTCCACGGGAATCACCGGCGACCTTGGCGATCCCTCCAGGCTGGTGATCGTCGTGATGATGCTGTTGGGACGGGTGGGGCCGCTGGCGATGGTGTCCGTGCTCCTGCGCGAGCCGCGCGGGCCGAGAATCCGGTATCCGGAAAGCGAGGTGATCGTTGGCTGAAAAACACTCCAGGTTCATCGTCATCGGCCTCGGCCGGTTCGGCTCGGCGCTGGCCAGGCGACTCGCCAAGCACGGGCACCGGGTTACCGGCATCGACATCGAGGAGGAATCCGTGCAGCGCGTGCAGGACTGCCTGGCCAATGCACTGGTCGCCGACGGCGCGGACGAGGAAGTGCTCAAGGCGCTCGACCTGCCCGGCGCTACGGCGGTCTTCATCTCGCTGGGAGACCATGCGAATCGCAGTATCGTCGCCACCATGTACGTGCTGGAACTCGGTGCGAAGCGGGTCATCGTCAAGGGCATCGACGCCCTGCACGCCAAGATCCTCGGCAAGCTCGGCGAGGTGGAAGTGATCTTCCCCGAGGAGGCGATGGCGCGCTACGTGGCCGACCACTTGGTTTGACGGCTGGCCGCGCGCGGGTACCCTAGATCTCGAAATCGAACCGGGAACGCGCCGCCGTGAGCGAAGCATCAGACATGAAAATCGAGCTCGGCAACCTCGAGCTAGCCGACTACAGCGAGCTGCGCAAGGCCATGGAAGAGGCCTACGCGGACATCGGCGGCGACTACTGGCCGCACTCCGCGATCGAGAAACTGCTCGACGTGTTTCCCGAGGGGCAGCTGTGCGTCAAGGTCAACGGCAGGGTCGTGGCTTCCGCGCTGTCGCTGATCGTCGACTACGACGAGTTCGGCGACCGGCACACCTTTCGCGACATCACGGGCAACCACAGCTTCAAGACCCATGATCCCGACGGCGACGTGCTGTACGGCATCGAGGTCTTCGTGCACCCGGAGTACCGCGGCATGCGGCTCGCGCGGCGTCTCTACGATGCCCGCAAGGAGCTGTGCGAGAACCTGAACCTGCGGGCGATCATTGCGGGCGGACGCATCCCGAACTACGAGAAATACGCGGAGCGGATGACGCCGCGCGAATACATCGAGCAGGTGCGGCTGAAGAACATTTACGATCCGACCCTCACTTTCCAGCTGTCGAACGGCTTCCACGTCAAGAAACTGCTGCGCGACTACCTGACGAAGGACACGCAGTCGCTCGGCTATGCCACGCTCCTCGAGTGGAACAACATCTTCTACGAGGAAAAGCCGAAGCTCATCAACCGGCCGCGCAGCGTGGTGCGGATCGGGCTCGTCCAGTGGCAGATGCGGTTGTTCGCGGACCGCGAGGCGCTGATGAGCCAGGTCGAGTTCTTCGTCGACGCGATCTCGGCCTACAAGGCGGATTTCATCCTGTTCCCGGAATTCTTCAACGCCCCGCTGATGGCGGAGTTCAACAACCTCGACGAGCCGAAGGCGATCCGCGAAGTCTCGAAGCACACCGAGTGGATCCGCAAGCGCTTTCTCGAGCTGGCGGTGTCCTACAACATCAACATCATCGCCGGCAGCATGCCGCTGG
>JBLRWH010000116.1:0-4577 GCA_047921395.1 Gammaproteobacteria bacterium | reverse complement strand
CCGCGAGGGCCGGTGCCCAGGCCAGTGGGTAATGCACGAGGCCGATCACCGGCAGCGCGAAATAGATGCGGTCGGGCGCCGCGAGTGCCGTGAGGTCCATGGCGCCAAAGGCCCGCGCCAGGGAGAGCAGGTAGCTGCCGTGGTGCTGGAGTGTGCGTGGATCGGCATTGTCGAAGTTGTCCAGCGGCGTGTGGTAGTGCGTCAGGCCGTGGGCGTTGGCGAAATCCATGCCGGCGTAACCGGCCCGCTGGAACACCGTCAGGTCGGTGTCGTTGGGCATGAGCCTGAAGATCTCGTTGGCCAGCGACTCCGCCGCCGGATACGGCGCCGCCCGAGCCAGCGTCCGGATCATCCGGCCGTTATCGGCCGTGGTGCGGAACATCTGCACCGGGCCGGTGTGGCCGCGGCCTTCGGCATTGAGCACAATGCCCGTCTCCTCCGCCCAGGGATGTTCGTCGACGTAGGCCTGGGCGCCCAGCAGACCCGCTTCCTCCGCGTCGGTGAACAGCACGATCAGGTCGTTGCGCAACGGCGGGCCGGACGACAGCGCGCGCAGGGTCTCGAGAATCGCCGCCACGCCATGCCCCGCGTCGGCCGCGCCGGGCGCGTTGGGCACCGAATCGTAATGGCTCATGAGCACCACGGCCGCGGAGGAATCCGTACCCGGCAGGCGCGCCACGATGTTGGCGACCGCGGCCGCCCGCAGGGTGTCGCCATGGCGGCGCAGGCCCGTAGCTCGGTGCAGCTCGGGCGCCAGGCCGAGCGCACGCAAGGCATCCAGCAGGTACTCGCGCGCCTGCGCGTGGCCGGGCGAGCCGACGGGACGAGGTTCCCGGGTGAGTTCGCGCAGATGCAGCCGTGCCCGCTCGGCGGAAAAGGCCGCGGCCTCCGCGGTATCCGGCACCGCCGGCGGCGGCGCGGCGGGCGGCAGTGCGAGAGCGCACCAGGCCGCCGCGAGCAATGCCGCCAGCAGCAGTCCGGCCGAAGTGTTTCGCCAGGCATCCATGTGCGCGCGCCATGCTGCCACGCCTGTGGTGCCGGGCGCGAATCCCGGGGTGCGGCTGGTATAAGATGCACGCCGGCCAAGGCAGGAGGCGACATCGCGCATGCTGGAGAGAATTGCGCGGAGCGGGCAAAGACTGCTGAGCGGCGCGGCGCTCGTCTTGCTGGGTGCCTGTGGCGGAAGCGGAAGCGGGGGCGGCGGCAGCAGTCCGCCACCTTCCCAGCCCTCCCCGCCGCCCCCGCCGGCCCCGCCGCCCCCACCGCTGAGTGTGGGTCCGGCGGCATGCATCGACGATATGGCCGGCGACTTTTCCTGCAGCGGCGTATCACTCCACAAGCGGGTCCCGCTGAGCGCCATGGGCGGCACGGCCGGCAACGACCTCTGGGGCTGGGTCGATCCTGCCACCAATGCCGAGTACGCTCTGATGGGCATGAACAACGGCACGGCCTTCGTCGATATCACCGATCCCGAAAATCCCGTCGTCATCGGCCGGCTGCCGACGCAGACCGTGGCCTCTGCCTGGCGCGACATCAAGGTCTACCAGGACCACGCCTACATCGTCGCGGACGGCGCCGGGGCGCATGGCATGCAGGTGTTCGACCTGACGCGGCTGCGCGACGCGATCCCGCCGCAGACCTTCATCGCCGACCATGTCCACACGGGCTTCGGCAGCGCGCATAACATCGCGATCAACGAGGATTCGGGCTTCGCCTACGCGGTCGGCAGCAGCACCTGTCATCACGGCCTGATCATGATGGACTTGAGCACCCCCAATAACCCCTTGTTCATGGGTTGCCATGCGGAGTCCCCCACGCACGACACCCAGTGCGTGATGTACCACGGCCCGGACCTGGTGCACCTCAGCAGGGAAATCTGCTTCAGCTCCAACGAGGACCACGTGGCGATCGTGGACGTCACCGACAAGGCCGACCCGGTGACGCTGTCGATCGTGACCTACCCGCAGCTCGGCTTTGTCCACCAGGGCTGGCTGACCGAGGATCACCGCTATTTCCTGCTCGGCGACGAGTTCGACGAGCTCGCCTTCGGCGTCCCGACGCGGACGCACGTGTTCGATGTCTCGGAGCTGGACGATCCCGTGTACCTGTATGCGTTCGAGTCGGCAACCGCCGCCATCGACCACAACCTCTACATCGTCGGCAACCGGGTTTTCCAGGCGAACTACGCGGCGGGTCTTCGCGTGCTGGAATTCGGCGACCTCTCGAACCGGGAAATCGAGGAAGTCGCGTTCTTCGATACGTATCCCGCCAGCGATGCGCCCGTGGTCACGGGCGCATGGAGCGCCTATCCATTCTTCCCCTCGGGGAACGTGGTGGTCAGCGACATGCAGGGAGGCCTGTTCATCCTCCGCCTGGATCCCGCCTCGCAATGATCCACAGGAGGTCTACATGCCCTTGAAGACCCTGCACCGCGGCGCCTTCATTGCGCTGGCGCTCATCGCGCTCGCCGGCTGCGCCAGCATCAGCGAGGACGAATGCCGCGCCATCGACTGGCGCACCGTCGGCTACGAGGACGGCGCCACCGGCCAGGGTGTCGAACGCCTGTCCAGCCGGCGCCAGGCCTGTGCGCGACACGGCGTCGTGCCGGACCTCGACGCCTACCCCGACTCTGACAGTTCCGTGTACAGATTCTCCGCTGTGTCTCGCCGCAGCGCTGTGTATTCAAACGATTAGCGGAGGCAGGCCGCGTATTGCTCGCGAAATACCACGTACATGGAACAGTGTTTATGAGCTACCATATGCTGTAATCATGCTATATAATCGCGTACATGTACTTGCGGCAGACTCGCCAGAAGCGCGCTGACGGCACGACCCTCACTCATCTCCAGCTCGCCGAGAGTTCCTGGGATCCCGTCAAGCGCCAGTCCCGCATCCGCGTCATCTACAACTGCGGCCGTGCCGACGACCCCGCCGTCGCCGAACGGCTGCGCCGCCTCGCACGCACGATCCTGCGCCGCTGCTCGCCCGAGGAGATCCTCGCCGAGGATCCCAGCTGGCGCCTGGTCGACGCCTGGCCGTACGGCGATGCCTACGTCCTCGAGCAACTCTGGCAACGCCTCGGGATCGGAGAAGTCATCGCCGAGGCGGTAGGCCGGCGCAAGTTCGACTTTCCCGTCGAGCGCGCGCTGTTTGCCATGATCGCCAACCGCGCCTGCGCCCCGGCCTCGAAGCTCTACTGTTACGCGCAGTGGCTCCATCGGGACGTCCGGATCGCGGGCACCGAGGCACTCGAGCTCCATCACCTCTACCGCGCGATGGATTTCCTCGAGGCGCACAAGGAGGCGATCGAGGAGGCCGTCTACTACCGTATGGCCGACCTGCTCAACGCCGACGTGGAGCTGATCTTCTACGACACCACCTCGCTGCATTTCGAGATCGACGACGAGGACGCCGGGGTCGGTGAGGACGACACGGTGCGCGGCAGCGCAGCGGCCGGCGCGAAGCCCTACCGGGCGCCGCGCAAGCGCGGCAAGTCCAAGAACGGCCGCGACGACGCGCCGCAGGTCGTGGTCGGCCTCGCCGTCACCCGTGATGGCTTCCCGGTGCGCCACTGGATCTTTCCCGGCAACACGGTGGACGTGACCACCGTCGAGCAGGTCAAGCGCGACCTCAAGGGCTGGCGGCTCGGGCGCTGCGTGTTCGTCGGCGACGCCGGCATGGTCTCGAAGGCGAACCTCGCCCACCTGACCCGCGGCGGCGGCCGCTACATCGTCTGCGTGCCGGTGCACCCGGGCGGGGAGATCGACCGGGCGGTGCTCAGCCGACCGGGCCGCTATCAGACGGTGGCCGAGAACCTCCAGGTCAAGGAGGTGGTGGTCGGCCACGGCGAGCGGCGCCGGCGCTACGCGGTCTGCTACAACCCCCAGGAGGCCACGCGCCAGCGCCAACACCGTGAACAGGTGCTCACCGAACTGGCCGCCGAACTCGCGAGCCTGCGCGAGCAGGGGGCCGGCGGGCACAGCAAGCGGGTCTGCGCGCTGCGCGCCAGCGGCCGCTACGGCCGCTACCTGCGACTGACCAAGACCGGCAAGCCGGTGATCGACACGGCCAAGGTCAAGGCCGTCGCGCGGCTCGACGGGAAGTTCGTCGTGCACAGCAACGACGACACCCTGAACGCCGAGGACCTGGCACTGGGCTACAAGCAGCTGCAGCGCGTCGAGGAGGCGTGGCGCCAGCTCAAGAGCGGGCTGCGCCTGCGCCCGGTCTACCATTGGGCGGTGCACCGCATCCATGCCCACGTAGCGCTCACGGTGCTCGCGCTGCTGCTCGAGCGCGTGGCCGAGCACGCCTGCGGCGACACCTGGCGCAACATCCGCGACGACCTCAAGCAGATCAAACTGGCGCAATTGTCGAGCCCGAACGGCACGGTCTGGCAGGTCACCGAGCCAAACCCGAACGCGGCTAAGCGACTCAAATCACTCAAGATTCCCGCGCCGCCGCCGCTGCTCGACATGACCTGAAGGCCGCGAAAACCTGCGTACATGGGTGTTTTTCACGGCACCCGTAACCCCCTGTTCTGCATCGAATATTCGCGATCATGTGCCCAGGTGGTGTCA
>JBLRWH010000115.1:0-4750 GCA_047921395.1 Gammaproteobacteria bacterium | reverse complement strand
CTGCGCGAATCGAGGTAGACAAAGGCGGCATCGAGGCCGGAGAGCTGCTCCATTTTCTTTATCGGGTTCCCTGACGACGATCGGTGATTATGCGCGGAGACCTGCGCCGCGCAAAGAATCGATGTGGCGCGGACTTCATAGGTCAGCGTGTTGCCCGCTCACGGGGCCCCGGCTGCGCGCCGCAGGCCTGCCAGGATCAGGGCATCCCGATCCTCGTAACCGATTCGGAACGAGACCATCCCGCCAGTGTCGACCCACGCGCTCCAGTATCCATAGAGCACCGGCACGGGGCGCCCTAGCAGCAGCGTTCTCGGCGCCCCACCTGCAAGCGCCACGGAAAGCGTTTCCGACGTCCACGGGGCCGGTGGGCCCGCCAGCGCCCGGGCGAGGGCCTCCGGGTCCTCGAGACGGATCGAGCCGGCAAGCGCATCGCCCTCCGCCGGGCCGCCATGCAGGAAGATCCCGGCCGCGTTCGGCATGGAGAAGCGCAGGTTACCGAGGAAGTTGCGCGCGCCCGGCAACTGGCGCACGACCAGCGTCGAAGGGCGGGACCAGTCGGCGCGCGCCGGGGCCACCGGTTCCCCTGCTGCGTTGAAGACCTGCAGGCCGCGCGGCTCGAGTTGTGCCGGCGCGCGCCGCGCGAGCGGCGCGACCTGGGCCTCGACCAGCGGCGGCGGCAGGACCCAGTCCGGATGCACGACGAGATAGTGCATGTCGGTCCGGAACTCGCGCGCCGAGGCCGCCGCTGCCGTGAATGCGGCGTCCTGCACCAGCACGGGTTGGCTGTTATCCATCAGGACCACCCGCCTGCCGGGCGGATCAATCACGAGGAAACGGCCGCGGACCTCCGCAAGCATCCAGCGCGCGCGCTCGAGGTTCGCCATCAACTGGTCGATCCGTTCCTCGATCGGCCGGTTCAACTCGCGCTGGGACGCCGGTCCGAACACGCCGTCGGGCTTGAGGCGGTGACGCGCCTGGAAGCGGCGCACGGCCTCCTCCAGCGCCGGCTCGAAGCGCGGTGAATCCAGCACGATCCCCGCAAAATCGCCTGTCGCAGCGAGGCGTCGCCGCAACAGTGGCACGCGTGCATCCTCCATCCCAAGCTGGAGCACTCGCCCCGCCGGCAGTGGAGCAAGGTCATCGGCTTGCTCGATCACCCGGTAGCGCGCCAGCGCGGACTTGAACCGCCCATACAATGGCTGCACCGGCCGCAATTCACCCAGCTGCTGCGGGAGGGCCCTGCCCGTCGCCATGCGCGTCACCACCGCGGCGCCGGGCTCGCCACGGACCGTCCCGGCCAGGTCCCAGCGTGCCTGCCCGGTCGCGGGGTCGAGCTTGCCCAGGTGAAAGTGAACCGCCAGGCGCAGCAGCGCATCCGTCAACAACATATCTGCCGATGCGGCCAGCCCTGGACTGTCGGGCTCCTGCCTGCGGCGATCCAGCACCGTGCGCAGCGCATCGAAGTGATAATCCTCGGGATTCAGCCCATCGCCGCTGGCTGCCGCAATTTCGCCGAGCAAGGCTTCCTCGTTGCCCGGGTCGCTCCAGAGCCTCAGGAAGCCCCGTGCCTCGTAGATCTCGGGCAGGCCGCGGGCCGAAAGCAGCTTCCTGCCGGCAATCGTGGCCTCACCGGTGCTCCGAAGTTGCTCGACGGTCCGTCGGATGGTCTCCGCGACTTCGTCCGGGTCGGGCGCCGCCCACGCCGGGGCGCCACCGATCCCGAGCAGGGCCAGGACCAGCGCCAGCCAGGCAAGCCTCAAAAACTCAGCGCGCACGACGATTCACCTGCAGGTAGAACCACGTCGCAAATGCCAGGAACGCGACCAGCCCCACGCCCATCGCCGCGGCTTCACCGCCCAGCCAGCCGGTGCCGATGCCCTCCGGCCGTCGGCCCAGCATGAAGGCCGCGCCCGCGATCCCGACCCCGAGCAGGCCCTCGCCGCCGACAAAGCCGCTGCCCAGCAGGATGCCGCGCTCGCGCCGCTCGCCGCTCTCGTCGGTGCCGGCCGCACTGCGCTCGGCCCACCAGCGCAGCAGGCCGCCGAGGAAGATGGGCGTCATGGTCGACACGGGCAGGTAGACCCCGACGGCAAACGGCAGCGAGGGAACCCTGAGGACCTCGCACGCCACCGCGATGCCGATGCCGATCGCGACGAGGCCCCAGGGCAGCGACTGGTCCAGCACGCCGTCGATGACCAGTTTCATCAAGGTCGCCTGTGGCGCGGGGAGCTCGGTGCTGCCGAAGCCGAAGGTTTCCGCCAGCAGCAGCACTGCCAGGCAGACGAAAACCGCGGATGTCAGCACGCCGACCAGTTCGCCGACCTGCTGGCGCCGCGGCGTCGCCCCGAGCAGGTAGCCGGTCTTCAGGTCCTGCGAGGTGTCGCCGGAAATCGAGGCCGCGATCGCGACCACGCAACCGACGGTGATCGCCGCCGCCTTGCCCGTGATATCAGTCCAACCCATGGCGAGAAAAATCCCCGCCGTCCCGAGCAACGCGGCGATGGTCATGCCGCTGGTCGGATTGCTCGTGACGCCAACGAGGCCCACGATGCGCGAGGCGACGGTGACGAAAAAGAACGCGAACACGGCCACGCAGATCGCGGCCACGAGGCGGTGGGCCACACCGCCCACGTCACCGAAGGGAATCGGCACCAACGCGAGGACCGCGATGATCAGCAGCACGCCAATGCCGACGGTCTTGAGCGGCAGCTCCTGGCCCGTGCGTGGCACGGCCACCGGATGCGCACCCCGCTGGCTGCGCAGCTGCTCAAGCCCGATGCGGAAACTGTCGAGCATGACGGGCAGGCTGCGCACCAGCGTGATGATACCCGCCGCGGCCACCGCCCCCGCACCGATATAGCGGACGTAGCGGCTCCAGAGCTGGGACGGGGTCATATCCGTCATCAGCAGCGCGGTCTCCGGATAGAGCGGCAGCGTGCGGCCCGCGCCCCACCAGTCCAGCAGGGGGATGACGACGAGCCACGACAGCAACCCGCCCCCGACCATCACTGCCGCGATCCGCGGCCCGAGGATGAAGCCGACGCCGAACAGGGCGGGCGACAGGTCCATACCGACCTCTGCCTTGCGCGGCCAGGGCAGTCCCAGGTGGACGGCATCGGGAATGGCCCGCGCCCAGGACGTCAGCGCCTTGAATGCGGCGCCGCCCGCGAGGCCGATGAACACGAAGCGCGCATTGCCGCCGCCCACTTCGTTGGCGACCAGCACCTCGGCACAGGCGGTGCCTTCCGGATACGGCAGCTTGCCGTGCTCGCGTTCGATCAGGAAACGGCGCAGCGGCACCATGAACAGTATCCCGAGCACCCCCCCGCACATGGCCAGCATGGTCATCTGCAGCAGGCTCGGCGACAGCCCCCACAGGAACAGTGCCGGCAGGGTGAAGATGATGCCGCTGGCCAGCGAACTGGAGGCGGAGCCCACGGTCTGCGACAGGTTCGCCTCGAGGATGGTGCCCCGGCGGCCTGCGGCCTCCAGTGCGCGGAACACCGCGACGGTCATCACCGCGACCGGGATCGAGGTACTGATCGTGAGGCCTGCACGCAGCCCGAGGTAGGCGTTCGCCGCGCCGAACACGATCCCGAAAAGGATGCCGAGCCCGATCGCCTTGAGCGTGAACTCCTGCAGTTGGGCCGCCGCCGGCACGTAGGGCTCGTATTCGTGTCCCGGCCGGGGCGGCTCAAACGCACCCGGCCCGAGTCCCTGCCGCTGGCTCATGCATCGCCCTCCGCCGCCTGGCCTTCGGCATCGCGTGCCATGATCCGGACGCGCAAGGGCTCGGTGCTGCGCAAGTGCAGGTCCCGCTGCGGATACGGAATCTCGATGCCTTCCTCGTGGAACGCTTTCCAGATGCGGCGCAGGATGTCGCTCCGCACGTTGTTTATGCCGTTCATCGGATCGCCCACCCAGATCCTCAGCTCCAGGTTGACCGCGCTATCGCCGAATTCGCGGAGTTGGCACACCGGCGCGGGATCCTCCAGCACCCTGGCGACCTGCGCCGCACACGCTACGCAGATTTCCAGCGCCCGCTCGACATCGGATGTGTAATGGATGCCGATCGGGATCTTGAGCCGTATCTGGCTGTCCGTGTGGGTCCAGTTCTCGACCCGCGTCGTGATGAATTCTTCGTTCGGAATGAGATGTTCGATGCCGTCGCGGGTGATCACCGACACATACCGGCCGCCAAGCTTGTTCACCCAGCCGTAGGTCCCCGCGACCGCCACGACATCGCCCGGCTTGACGGAATTGTCGAGCAGCAGGATGAGCCCGGAGAACAGGTTCGCGACCACCTTTTGCAGGCCGAGCCCAATGCCTACGCCCAGGGCGCCACCGAACACCGCCAGTGCGGTCAGGTCCACCCCCGTCGTCGAGATCGCCGCGAGCACGGCGATTGTGATCAGGCCGAACTTGAGCAGCTTGCCGAACAGCACCTGCACCGAGGGGGTCAGGTTCCGGCTGTGCCTGAGTCGCGCCTCGAGCATGACGGAGATCGCGGTCGCCAGCCAGAGCAGCACGGCGAGCGCAAAGATCGACTTCGTGACCGTCAGCAGGGAAATTCGCACGGCGCCGAACTGGATCGCGAATGAATCCAGGAGCGTCACGGTCGGGTCCAGGAGGCGCAGGATGTTGAGCGCCGCGATCGTCCAGGCGGAGATTGCGACGGCGCGCGCCCAGATCGGGTTCCTGATCAGCTTCGAGGCGACGTGGATGACCACCCAGGCCATCAAAAGGCTGG
>JBLRWH010000114.1:0-4791 GCA_047921395.1 Gammaproteobacteria bacterium | reverse complement strand
AGCAGCACGGCCATGAACATGAAGTTCGCGAACCCGCCGAGCCCGACGGCGGCGAGCGCCGCGTCGCCGAGCGTGCCGACCATCGCCGCATCCACCAGGTTCATGATGGTCTGCGACAGCATCCCGCCGAGAATCGGCAGGCACAGCAACAGGATGCGCCGCAGCCGGTCCTTCGGTGGAAACACTTCAATCGGCATGCGGAGCCCTGGCTCGAGGCGACACGCTAGTGTGCCAGCTTGGGGTCGGACCATGGCAAGTGCTTGTTTGAACTCGAGTTAAGCCCAGAAATCAGCCGGATTTCACGCTTAGAGCGCGGTTTTTGGCCCCAAATTTGCGTTTTAAGCGCGGGACGCCGGCCGCCGACGGGGCCCGGCTTAGAACGCGTTTTTCGGCCCTTTTTCGTGCATCTAAGGCCCTCCAACGGGCCTTTTTTGACATTTTCCGAAGTGTATTCATAGGGTTGCCGAGGTCCGACCCGGTGATACTTCGGAAAACCGTATTGCGAATCATTCGCATTCGCGTTATCGTCTGCCCCCGACACGCGCCTTCCACCCTTACCGAGGACCTCCCATGCGCTCGCCCCGCCTCCGCCGCTGCATCGCCCTGCTCTGCGGCGCCGCCCTCTCTACCGCGACCCTCCCGGCCCTGGCCGACACCAGCGGAGCCACCTCCACCTCGTCCGACGCCCCCGCCCAGCTGAGCACGGTCTCGATCATCGGCTCGACGGCCGCGGCGCGCACCATCGGCGGCTCGGCGCACTTCGTAGGCCCCGAGGAGCTGGAGCAGTTCGACTACGCCGACATCCACCGCATCCTGCGCGCCGTGCCCGGCGTCTACCTCCAAGAGGAAGAAGGCTTCGGCCACCGCCCCAACATCGGCATCCGCGGCTCCGGCCAGGACCGCAGCAGCCGCATCGCGATCCTCGAGGACGGCGTGCTCATCGCCCCCGCACCCTACGCCGCGCCGGCCGCGTACTACTTCCCGAGCGCGCGCCGCATCCATGCCGCCGAGGTCCTGAAAGGCCCCGCAGCCATCACAGTCGGGCCGCGCACCATCGGCGGCGCGATCAACCTGCTGACCGTGCCCGTCCCGGACACCTGGAGCGCCTATGCCGACTACTTCTACGGCGGCAATGACTCGCAGGACATGCGCTTCGTCGGCGGCGGCGCCGGCGATCACTACGGCGTGATGTTCGAGACCGTGCAGACCGAGTCCGACGGCTTCAAGACCATCGACGACAACGATCTGAACACGACGGCCGGCTTCGACTTCAACGACTGGAGCGTCAAGGGCCGGCTGAATACCGACGACAGCGCCTCCTTCTACCAGGCGCTGGAGTTCAAGTACGGCCGCTCGAAGCAGGACGCGCAGCAGTCATACCTCGGCCTCACCGATGCCGATTACAAGGACGACCCGTTCCGGCTCTACGCCGCCACGCAGGTCGACCAGCTCGACACCGACCACACGCTGCGCCAGGTGGCTTGGCGCGTCGAGCCGGCCACGCAGCCGTGGAAAGTCGCCATCACGCGTTACAACAACGACTTCGAGCGCAGCTGGTACCGCGTGAACAACGTCGACGGCATCGGGCTCAGCGACATCGTCGAGAACCCCGAGACGTTCGCCGGCCAGCTCTCCTGGCTCAAGGGCGAAACGAGCCCCGACGACGCGCTGCGCGCGCGCGACAACGCCCGCAGCTACGGCTCGAAGGGCTGGCAGGGCCGCGGCGAGTACGCGTTCGACGCCGGCCTCGGCGGGACCTCGGCCTTCGTGACCCTCACCGGCGGGTTCCGTTTTCACAAGGACTTCGAGGACCGCTTCCAGACGGAAGACCGCTTTCGCATGGAAGACAGCAACATGGTGCTCACCTCGGCGGGCGCGCCGGGCGGGCAGGACAACCGCGTCGGCGAAGCGGACGTGAGCAGCGGTTTCGTCGCGGCCGACATCGACATCGGCGCGTGGCGCATCTCGCCGGGCGTGCGCTACGAGAGCATCGACCTCAAGCGCACCGACTACGCGCGCACCGACCCCACGCGCAGGGAAGGCCCGACCCGCGTGCTCGAGTCGAAGGTGACCGAGTGGATCACGGGCGTCGGCACGACGTACGCGCTCAACGATCGCATCAAGCTGATCGGTGGTGTCCACGAAGGCTTCAACCCGCCCTCCCCCGGCAGCAGCGCCGGGGCCGAGACCAGCACGAACTGGGAATTCGGCCTGCGTTACGAGGGCCAGCGCGTCTACGCCGAGGCGATCGGCTTCATCACGGACTATGACAACCTGGTCGGCACCGTGACGGAATCGACCGGCGGCGGCGGCGAGATCGGCGACCAGTTCGAGGGCGGCGAGGCGATCGTGCGCGGCATCGAACTGCTCGGCGAGATGGTGCTTTGGGAGTTCGCCGACGGCTGGCGAGTGCCGGCGCGGCTCGCCTGGACGTGGACGCCGACGGCCGAGTTCGACAACAGCTTCGAGAGCGACTTCGAACCCTGGGGCGATGTCGTGTCGGGAGACAGCATGCCGTACGTGCCGGAGCATGTCGGCCAGTTCAGGGTCGGCCTCTCGGGCGATCGGCTGGAGCTCAACCTGAACTTCAACTACCAGGACGAGACTCGCACCAAGGCCGGCCAGGGCTCGATCCCCGCCGCCGAGCGCACCGACTCGGCGCTGGTCGTGGACCTCGGCGGCTCCTACCAGCTGACCCGCAACTTCGCGCTGCAGGCTCGGGTGCAGAACCTGTTTGATAAGGAGTACATCGCCTCGCGGTCGCCCAACGGCGTGCGCCCCGGGATCGACCGCTGGGTGATGGTTGGCTTCAACGTTCGGGTCGGACCATGATAACTATCTGATTTTCTTCGGATTAATCGACAAAACAGGCCCGATTTCGCGCTTAGCACGCGGATTTCGGCCACAAAAACGCGTTCTAAGAGTGGGCCCGGTCGGAGTAGCCGGGCCCCGTTAGAACGCAAATTTCGGCCCGGAATCGTGCGTCTAAGGCCCCAGAGCGGGCTGTTTTTGAGAACTTGTCTTTTTTAATCAATATGTTACAGAGGTCCGACCCAAAATTAACCAAAGTTAACTCAAGACGGAACTTTTCCGGACCCACTGAAACTAACAATGCGTACGGAGCGAATCCCCAAGCGTTCCCTAAATGCGTGTTCCCCCACGCGACGCGGCCCCGGAATCCAGGATGGATCCCGGGGCCGATTTTTTTTGGTTCGTCGCACTTTGCCGGGGAAAGCGGCTCGCGCGGAGGGCGCGCGGCCGGACAGGGCCGTCAGTTGTTGTCACCACCGACCCCACCAACCCGTCCAGCCAAGCCCCTCCCCACCCGTCCCTGCGCCGTAAGTATTCCCCGTATTGACAATCATTCGCATTTGTATCCATAGTACGTGCCAGGCCAGAGGAGACCTTCCATGTACGTCTGCATCTGCAAACGCATCACGGACAGCCAGATCCACGACGCCATCGGCCGCGGCGCCCGCAAGCTCGAAGACCTGAGCCGCGAGCTCGGCGTCGCCACCGGCTGCGGCCAGTGCGCCTGTTTCGCCAGCGAACTGCTTGGCGATGCCCCCGCCTCCTCCGGCGCCATGACCGGCGTCCGCCAGTCCGTCCACCCGGACGCCTAGCAGCCTCCCCCTCGCGAGCGCCACTTTTGCGGCCCTCGACCGCGAATAAACCCCTGTACGCCCCTGATTCAACCCGCAAAATTCACGCTGACCCCGGGTCAGCATGCCCCGGGCTTGACGGCGAGAGGTGAGAGGTGACAGTGTTCACATGATCAGGGGCTTCCGACACAAGGGGCTGCGACGGCGATGAAATCCCCCCCGCACCCGGGCCTTTCCGTAAAGCACGATTGCCTCGAACCGCTTGGCCTGAGCGTCACGGAGGCCGCCCGCCGGCTCGGCGTCAGCCGGCGCCAGCTGTCGGACATCGTCAACTGTCATGCCGGCATTTCGGCCGAGATGGCGATCCGCCTCGACAAGGCTTTTGGCGGCGGCGCCGACACCTGGCTCCGGCTGCAAGCCACCTACGACCTCGCCCAGGCCATGCGGCGCGCCGGCGAGATCGACGTGCAGCGCATCACGCCAGCCGCCTGACACAACCGCTCTTAGACATGTTCTAATTAGCGGCTGACGAACACTCACCCGCTGCCAGGAGCCATGCACATGAAAGGCGACCCCAAGGTCATCGAGCACCTGAACAAGATCCTCAGGAACGAGCTCACCGCCATCAACCAGTACTTCCTGCATTCCCGCATGCTCAAGGACTGGGGCCTGGAAAAGCTCGGCGAGAAGGAGTTCGAGGAATCCGTCGACGAGATGAAGCATGCGGACCAGCTCACGCAGCGCATCCTGTTCCTCGAGGGCCTGCCGAACCTGCAGGACCTCGGCAAGCTGATGATCGGCGAGAACGTGCAGGAAATCCTCGAGTGCGACCTGAAGATGGAGCACATCGCCCTGCCCGACCTGAAGGACGCGATCGCGTACTGCGAGTCGATCGGCGATTACGTCAGCCGTCACCTGTTCCGCGAGATCCTCTCCTCCGAGGAAGAGCACGTCGACTGGCTGGAGACGCAGCTGGGCCTGATCGAGAAGATGGGCCTCCAGAACTACGTGCAGTCTCAGTCTTCATAAAAAACAGGCTCGCGAAGAGGGCTCGCGCGGAGGCGCAGAGAAGCAGAGCCGCAGAGACTGGTTTAAATGGCATTGCTGCAAGGGGCGGCCGGCACCACGCTACGGACAGCCCAGCCCCCTATTTACACATTGTTATTCTCCCCCCTCCGCGCCTCTGCCT
>JBLRWH010000113.1:0-4920 GCA_047921395.1 Gammaproteobacteria bacterium | reverse complement strand
AGTTCTTTAATTTAGCGGGCTAAGATAAGCGGACGGGGCGTCCTTGATCCCGGCGCGCGCCCCGCGCACGGAGCGAACGATATGCTGAACATGCCCGAGGTCAGGGGGCTCTATCACGAGCCCACCTCGACCTTTTCATACGTCGTCTGGGATCCGGCGAGCCGTCATGCGGCCATCGTCGATCCGGTGCTCGATTACGACGGCGCGGCCGGCCGCACCGACACCGTGACGGCGGCCGCCCTGCTGGCGATCGTCGAGCGCGAGGGGCTCGAGGTGCAGTGGCTCCTCGAGACTCACGCCCACGCGGACCACCTGTCCGCGGCCGGGTTCCTGCACGAGCGCACCGGCGTCCCGGTGGGCATCGGCGCAGGCATTGCGTCGGTGCAGGCGACCTTCAGCGAGATCTACAACCTTGGCCCCGGGTTTCCAACCGACGGGCGCCAATTCGATCGCCTGTTCGTCGATGGCGATCGCTTCCCGCTCGGGGAGCTCGAAGTCCGGGTCCTGGCGACGCCGGGCCATACGAGCGACAGCGTCACCTACCTGGCAGGCGATGCGGCGTTCGTGGGCGACACGCTGTTCTCGCCGGACTACGGTTCGGCGCGCTGCGACTTCCCGGGCGGCGATGCGGCCACGCTCTACCGTTCCGTACAACGGTTGTATGCGCTGCCGCCAGAGACGCGCCTGTTCCTGTGCCACGACTATCCGCCGGACGGGCGCGCGCCGAGGTGCGAATGGAGCGTGGCCGAGCAGCGCGACGCAAACATTCACATCACCGCGCGGACTCGCGAGGAGGCGTTCGTCGCGATGCGCCGCGAGCGTGACGCGACGCTCAAGATGCCGGCGCTGATCCTGCCCGCGGTGCAGGTCAACATCCGGGCGGGCCGCCTGCCCGAGCCGGACAACAACGGCACGCGCTACCTGCGCGTGCCCCTCGACACACTGTGAGGACCACGGTCATGAAAACACTGTGCAGCAGCTGTTTCTTCGCGGCGGCCGCAGTTGCCGCGGCATCGCCGGTGATGGCCGAAACCGTGCCTGCGGACCGGACCGAGGAGGGCCGCGCCATCGCGGCGGAATTCTCCTCGGAGCTTCGCGCGGCGCTGCAGGCAGCCATGGCCGAGGGCGGCCCGCTGGCGGCGATCAGGGTGTGCAACGAGGACGCCCCGCGGATCGCCGCCGCCGCCGCCGAGCGATCCGGCGCCGTGGTCGGGCGGACCTCGCTGAAGGTGCGCAATCCCGCCAACCGGCCCGACGAGCACGAGCGCGCCGTGCTGGAGGCCTTTGCTGACGAGCTCGCTCCCGGCGCCGAAGGGCCGCCGCCGGAACGGCTCGACGTGCTGGCAGACGGCCGCGTGCGCTACATGAGCGCGATCGTCATCCAGCCGCCGTGCCTGGCCTGCCACGGCGAGTCGCTGGCGCCGCCGGTGGCGGAGGCGATCGGCGCGCTGTACCCGGCGGATGCGGCGCGCGGTTACCAGTTCGGTGAGCTGCGCGGCGCGTTCACCATCACCTGGTCGGCTGACTGACGCCGCCGGGGCGCCGCAGCGCTAGGCGCCCGGCCCCTGCGGAGGCGTCGGGAGCCGCATGATGTAGATCGACACGGCCGCCGCGAGCAGAAACATCCCGGCCTGGCCGACCGCCACCGGGACGAAGAAGATGATCGTGACGCCGAAGGAGAGCCACATCACGAGCAGCGTGGTGGCCTTGGCGGGCCGGGTCATGCCGCGGCCCTCCTCGAAGTTGCGCACGTAGCTGCCGAACCAGCGGTGGTTCAGCAGCCAGTCGTGAAAATGCTCGGAACTGCGCGCGAAACAATAGGCCGCCACCAGCAGGAAGGGTGTCGTCGGCAGGCCGGGCAGGATGATACCGAGCGCGCCGAGCCCCACGCAGATCATCCCGGCCGAGATCAGCATCCACCGCGCCGCATGATCCAGGTAGGTCTGCGGGTCGTGCAGCCGGTGCTTCTTCAGGCGCTTCCCGGTCATCGCAGGGACGAGTGGCTCATGCCCTGCCGTCCCCGTCGAGCCGGTAGTAGCGCCGCAGGCGCCGGCTGCGGAACACGAGTGCCGCGAGCAGCGTCAGGAGGGCAACGCTGGCCAGGATGGACACCAGGCGCGCGTAAGGCACGCCTGCGGCCGCGCGCATGCCCGCCAGCATCCACGTCAGCCAGAGCCAGCGCAGCGCCGCCAGCGCGAGCGCCAGTTGCGCGATCCACGCAACCCAGGGCCGCGGCACGGCCAGCAGCAGGAGCAGCAGCCCGCACGCCACGACCATCAGGTCCTGGCCGGCGCGCATGAAACTGGCGCCAAGCAACAGGAACGCAATCACCGGGGCCGCCAATCGCCACATGCCAGTCGTTCTCCCGTAGCCGGTCAGTCAGGGTGATGCATTCTCCGGGAAAATGCCTGCGGACGAAAATACCCCCTCCCGGCACCCGGCGTCATGCCGGAATCCCGCAGGTCCCCTGGAACCAGTCTGAGCAGGCCCTAGTCGAGGCCGGCGAGCCAGCCATCGTCCGAGGTCTCGTCGATGCCTTCGAACAGGAACGTGCTGAGGTAGCGCTCGCCGGTATCGGGCAGCATCGCGAGCAACACCGACCCGGGCTCAGCGCGTTCCGCGACCTTCAGCGCGGCCGCCAGCGTGCCGCCGGCCGACAGGCCGACGAGAATGCCTTCGCGGGTGGCGAGCGCCCGGGCCCAGTCACGCGATTCCTCGTCCGTCACGGTGACGAGTTCGTCGGGCACCTCCCGGTCGAGCACAGGGGGGAGGAAGTCCGGCGTCCAGCCCTGGATCTTGTGAGGTTTCCACTCCTTGCCCCCGAGGAGCGAGGCACCCTCCGGTTCGGTGGCGATGATCTTCACCTCGGGCCGCGCGAGCTTGATCATCTGCCCCGCGCCGGTCAGGGTGCCGCCGGTGCCCCAGCCGCTGACGAAATAATCCAGCCGCCGGCCCGCGAAGTCGCTCAGGATTTCGGGCCCGGTCGTCTGGCGGTGGAACGCGGGGTTCGCTTCGTTCTCGAACTGGCGCGCCAGGAACCAGCCGTGCTGTTTTGCCAATTCCTCGGCGCGCCGGACCATGCCGGTGCCGCGCTCCGCCGCCGGCGTCAGGATGACTTTCGCGCCGAGGGCCTTCATGACCCGGCGCCGCTCGATCGAGAAAGTCTCCACCATGGTAGCGACGAAGGGGTAGCCGCGCGCCGCGCAGACCATGGCGAGCGCGATCCCGGTGTTGCCCGAGGTCGCCTCAATGACGGTCTGGCCCGGCTTGAGCAGGCCACGCTTTTCCGCGTCGTCGATGATGGCGAAGGCCAGCCGGTCCTTGACCGAGGCCATCGGGTTGAACGACTCGATTTTCACGTAGATCGTCGTGTGGTCGGGGCCGATGCGGTTCAGCCGGACGACCGGGGTGGAGCCGATGGTGCCGAGGATGTCGTCATGGATCATTTTGCTTCCGCCTGTTTCCGCTTGGAGGTCGATGGAGATGGTCAGCCGGCGAGGGCGACGCCGCTCCAGCTCGCGCTGCTGATCCCCGGTAATGCTTCGGTGCTGAAGCCGGATTCCTCCGTGGCCAGCGCGGCGGTTTCGCCGATGATGATGAGGGCCGGGGCGCGCATGCCGTTGCGAATGAGCATAGCAGGTAGCTCTGCAAGCACGCCGCTGGCGAGCCGCTGTGTGCTCGTGGTGCCATCCTGGATCACCGCGACGGGCGTCTGGGGAGACCGCCCGTACGCGATCAGCCGGTCGCGGATCGCCGCGGCGCGGCTTGCGCCCATGTAGATGGCGAGGGTGTGCTGCGCGGCGCCCAGGCCGGGCCAGTCGAGGGTGTCGAGGTCGTCGCCGCCCTGCGCAGTGATCAGCGTGACCGCCGGCGCCGTGTTGCGCAGCGTCAAGGGCAGTCCCGTGGCGGCGGCGCATCCGAGCGCGGCCGTGATCCCGGGCACCACTTCGCAGCGAATGCCCGCGGTCCGGGCCGCCGCCAGTTCCTCGCCGCCGCGTCCGAAGATGAAGGGGTCGCCCCCCTTGAGGCGCACGACATGCCGTCCAGCCTGCGCGTGGCGAATCATCAGGGCGTGAATCTCTTCCTGCGGACAGCCGCCGCCGGCGTGCTTGCCGACGGCGATGAGGTCGGCGTCTCGCCTGGCCAGCTCGAGAATGCCGGCGGAGACGAGCCGGTCGTGCAGCACTACGTCGGCTTCCCCGAGGCGCTGCATGGCCTTGAGCGTCAGCAACCCGGGATCGCCGGGTCCGGCGCCGACGAGGCTGATGCGTCCCGCCGGTGCGGGCGAGGCCGCCGCGTGCTCGAGTTCCAGGTGAAACGCCCTGAGCGCATCGCGGTTGCGCCCGGCAAGGGCATGCCGCGCGAAGGCGCCCCCGAACTGGGCCTCCCAGAAGCTCCGCCGTGCGACGGCCGGCAGGCGGGCTTTGACCTTGTGGCGCAATTCGCCGGCCAGGCGCGCGAGCTCCCCGAGGCCTTGGGGCAGCACGGTTTCCAGCCACTGGCGCAGCCGGCGAGCCAGCACGGGGGCGGCACCGCCCGATGACACCGCAATAACCAGCGGCGAGCGATCGACGATGGCGGGCACGATGAAACTGCTGGCCTCGGGATCGTCGACGCTGTTGACCAGCACGCCGCGCTGGTTGCCCTCTGACCAGACCCGACGGTTGACGGCCTGATCATCGGTGGCGGCGATGGCAAGCCATTGTCCGGCCAACAGCCCGGGTTGGAATTCCCCGCGGATATGGGCAACGCGTCCCTCGCGCCGCAGGGTCTCCAGCGTAGGATGCAGCCCGGGCGCATTCAGGGTGACCGCCGCACCGGCCGCCATGAGGAGGCGAACTTTCCGCAATGCCACTTCGCCCCCGCCCACGACGAGACAGGGGCGGCCGCGAAGATCGGCAAACAACGGAAAATAATTCA
>JBLRWH010000112.1:0-4974 GCA_047921395.1 Gammaproteobacteria bacterium | reverse complement strand
GGGAATGACAATACCCAAAATGGGAACGACTGGCAACGGCCGATCCGCGCCGTGCTGATCAATAGATCGGACCGGCCGCCCAAGGGACGCCATCTCATCCCGGCGCCTGGCATCCAGCCGGCGTTAGCCAGCCGATCACCGCTGTGCAATACTCCTGCCCGGACAATCGTCAGCCACTTTGCCGGCACAATCCTGCGCATGACTAACAACCCGATTCCGGCCTCGGCCGCCCGGCTGTTCGGCCACGTCACTGCGGAGAAGGCCACCACCTATCGCGCGATCCTGGACGCCTTCGCCGCTGCGAAACGCCAGTTTCGACTGCACCTGCGCCCGGACGAAGTCCTGTCGGAGGCTGCCTGGCCCGACGCAGCGCCCGCCCCGGACGCGCTGCAGCTGGCGCTCGACCAACTCGTGGATTGGGGGAACCTGCATGCACAGGTCGACACTTCCCGGGTCGCGACGCTGGAAGATTTTTATCGCCGCCGCCTGCTCTACCGCATGACGCCGGGCGGCGAGGCGGTGGAAGCCGGCCTGCGCAGCTTCGTTACGGCCCTGCGACGGCGTGCCGAGCTGCAGTCGGTAGCGCTCGATGACATTCTTGCACGGCTGGTTGCGCTCGGCCGCTTGGCCCGGGAGTCACCGCCGGATGCCGCCCGGCTGCACGCCGAGCTGCGCGACCTGGTAAACGTGTTCGATGGCCTGGCGAACAATGCCGAAGCCTTCATGGCGGGCCTGGAGCGCACCATCGAACTGCAGCGCGCCGATCTGGCCGCGGTGATGTCCTTCAAGAGCCGGCTCATCGATTACCTGCAGCGATTCATCGGCGAACTGGTGACCCGCTCCAGCCAGATCGCGGACAAGATGGCGGAGTTGGCGCCGCTCGAGGCCGAACTGTTGCGGACCGTCGCGGCGCGCGAGGCACGCGATGCCGCGCCGGGCGATGCGGCGGCGGAAGTGAATGCCGTGGACGAGCGGTTGGCTGACTGGCAGGAGCGCTGGGCGGGCTTGCGCCGCTGGTTCATGGCCGAGGACAAAAATTCTCAGGCCGCGTTACTCCGCAAAAGCGCCCTGGCGGCCATTCCGCGCCTGTTGCAGGCGGTCTCGCTGCTCAATGAGCGCCGCTCGGGGCGCAGCGATCGGGCCGCTGATTTCCGTCAGCTGGCCCTGTGGTTCGCCGAGACGGACAGCGACGCGAACGCCCACCGCCTGTGGCGCGCCGCCTTTGCCCTGTCGCCGGCGCGCCACCTCGCGCTCACCTGCGACGCGGAATGCGGGGCGACCACGCCGTGGCAGGACGCACCGAGCGTGGCCATCCAGCCGCAGCTTCGCGAACGCGGGGCCCTTCCCTCACGCGGCTCTTTGCCAAAAATCCGCGACCGCTCCCGCGAACGAGCGCTGCTCGCGGCGCGGGTAGCGGAGGAAGCCCAGCAGACAGAGGCCGCCCGCGACCACCTGGCGACCGGCCGTGAGCTGCGACTGTCCGAGCTGGGACGGCTCAACCGGCACGAGTTCCGGCTGTTCCTCGCCCTGCTGGGCGAGGCGCTGGCGGCCCAGGTGGATCCGGACCAGCCGGTCGAGCGGCAGACGACCGACGGCTCGCTAGCCGTGCGGCTGGAACCCCTTGGCGCCGAGTCGCGTGCCTGTCTCGAGACCGAACTTGGCACATTTTCGGGCCGGGATCATCGCGTCGTCATTCGTTCGCTCGCGGCAGCATGAACGACGCCGAACGTGGACTGACCGACGTTCTGGCCCACCAGCAGGCCGACGAACGTGAGCGCGCGCTGCGCGCACTGCTGGCACAGCCGCTGCTCGCCGATAGTAGCGTCGAGCTCGCCCTGGTGCGGCGGCACGGACCGTATCTCCGGGAATGGTTCGCCCGTGAGACAGGCTGGCGGATGTACATCGAACGGGGTTGCGCACGGCTATACAAGACGCCTGCCACGACCACGGATGCCACGCGTGGCCGTGCGGGCTTCGATCGCGAACGCTACGTGCTCTTTTGCCTGGTGTGCGCCGTGCTCGAGCGGGCGGAATCCCAGATCACGCTGCGCGCCCTCGGGGAACGGCTGATCGAGGCTTTGGCCGACCCCGAACTGTCCTCTAGCGGCCTGAAACTCGACCTGGATCGTGCCCGCGAGCGGCGCGCGCTGGTGCAGGTCTGCCGGTATCTGCTCACGCTTGGCGTGCTCGCCCGCGTCGCCGGCGATGAGGAAGCATGGATCAACCAGTCAGGCGACACGCTCTATGACGTGCGCCGTCGCGTGCTCGCCGCGCTGCCGGCCAGCACTCGCGGTGCCAGCCAGCTGTCGGGGTCTGCCGCGCCACGCACACTCGAAGAGCGCCTGGCGGCGCTCGTCGAGGAATACGTCCCTGACAGCCCCGAGAGCCATCGCACCGCGGTGCGCCACCGGCTGGCGCGGCGCCTGCTGGATGATCCCGTGAGCTATTACGATGAACTCACCGAGGCAGAACGCCAGTACCTGGCGAGCCAGCGCGGACCGATGGCGGCGCGGCTGGGCGAAGCCGCGGGGCTGGTACCCGAGTTGCGTGCCGAAGGGCTGGCATTGATCGATCCCGGCGGTGATCTTTCGGATGAGCACCTGCCGGCGACCGGCACCGATGCACATGTGACTTTGTTGCTCGCTGAATTCATTGCCCGAGCCGCCCGGAATGATGCTGCGCGGTGGCACTCGGCAGCGGAACTGGCGGCGTATCTGCGCCAGGCGGCTGACGAGTACGGGCGCTACTGGCGCAAGGACGCGCGCGAGCCCGGCGCTGAAACCGCGCTCGCGGCACAAGCAGTAGCGCGCCTGGAGGCGCTCGGGCTGGTGCGCCGGCGCGAGGGGGCAGTACAGGCACGCTCGGCGTTGTTCCGCTTTGCGGTCGGCACGGCGCAGACGCGCGCCCAGGAAACCTTGCTGTGACCCGCGCGCCCTCGATGTCGGCCTTGCCG
Source organism: Gammaproteobacteria bacterium (assembly GCA_047921395.1). GTDB lineage: Bacteria > Pseudomonadota > Gammaproteobacteria > Steroidobacterales > XN24 > XN24. Next base: position 2,021 of record JBLRWH010000112.1, on the reverse strand, counting down.
GAGACGGATTCATCCCGCTGGCAGCCGTTGCGCCTCGGCCTCGTGGAGCTTTATCACTACGAGGTGGAGGAGTTCTGGTTCCGAGACGGTCACCTGCTACTGCGCGGCAACAACGGCACCGGCAAGTCCAAGGTGTTGTCGCTGACGCTGCCATTCCTGTTCGATGCGGACCTGAGCGCCGCGCGGGTCGAGCCGGACGGCGACCGCAACAAGCGCATGGACTGGAACCTGCTCATGGGCGGCCGCCACGATCGGCGCATCGGCTACACCTGGATCGAGTTTGGCCGGCGCGACGCTGGCGGCGCGCTGCAGACACTCACGCTGGGCTGCGGGCTGCGCGCAGTGGCGGGCCGCGGCAGCGTGGAACCGTGGTTCTTCATCACGGATCAGCGCATCGGCGCCAACCTGTGGCTCACCACGCCCGAACGCACCGCGCTGTCGCGCGAGCGGCTTGGCGAGGCGATCGGCACGCGGGGACAGGTGTTCCGCACGGCACGGGACTATCGCCGTGCGGTCGATGAGCGGTTGTTCCACCTCGGCCCGGAACGTTACGCGGCGCTGGTCGACACGCTGATCCAGCTCCGCCAGCCGCAGCTTTCCAAGCAACCCAACGAACAGCGCCTCTCCGATGCCCTCACGGATGCCTTGCCGCCACTCGATCGCGCCGCACTGGAGGATGTAGCTGAGGCCATGGGCCAGCTCGAAGATCTCCGGCGGGAGCTCGAGGAACTCGATGCCATGAACAAGTCGGTGGTGGCCTTCGGTCGGCGTTATCGGCGCTATGCCCAGGTCGCGACGCGCCGCCGTGCGCGGGTGCTGCGCCAGGCCCAGACAGAATTCGACAACGCCAGCCGCGAGTTGCACGCCGCCGAAGGTGAGCTGGAACAGGCGCGCGCCGTGGTCGAACGGGTACGCAATCGCGAGACAGCGCTCGACGAGCAGCTGGCGGCTGACCGGGCCCGGCTGGCCGTCCTGCAGGCCGACCCCGCGATGCGCGACGCGCGGCGCCTCGACGACGCGCAGGAACACACCCGCCGCTGTGCAGTCGGCGAGCGTGATGCCGGCGAGCGGCTCAATTCGGCACAGGCGCGGCTGGATGGGGAACGCGCCGAGACCGCCACGCGCACCACGGCAGCGGCAGGGACACAGGCCCGGCTGGTGGATATTCATGAACGTGCTACCCGGCTCGCGATCGCCTGCGGGATTGGCCAGGCGCAAGCAGAAGCCCTCGATGCGGTCGCGATCCCGGACGGCGTGGGCGTGGCGCCCGCCGAGTTTGCTGATAGTTTCCTGAGCCAGGCCCGGGAGCTGGAGCGGCGGCGGCGCGAGCAGATCGAGGTGCTGCATCGACGGCTGCACGCGCTGGCGGAGGCCGAGCGGGCGCACGGGCTCGCCTGCGAAGCGCGGGACCAGCGCGCGGATGCCTTCGCCGCGTGTACGCAGGCCACCAGCGACGCCGCGGAACACTTGCGGGAAACATCCCTGGCCCTGGTGACTGCCTGGCGGAGCCATGGCACCGGCTTGCGTGTCCTCACCATCCGCGATGCGGACGATGCACTGGATGCCTTGGCGCGCTGGGTCACTACCATTGCGGGACCGAACCCCATGGCTGCGGCGCTGGACGACGCGGAGCGGCGGCACGAGGCGGCACTGGCACAGCGCCACGCGGAGCTGGCCACACGGCGCAAGGCGCTGCAGGCCGAGCAAACCGACCTGGAATCGGAACAGGCCCGTCTCGAAGCGGGCCAGGATCAGCCGCCCCCGGTGCCGTACACCCGCGACGAGGCGGCGCGGCGCGTGCGGCCCGGCGCACCACTATGGCAGCTCGTCGATTTTGCGCCGCAGGTGCCCGAGCCCGCCCGGGCCGGTATCGAGGCCGCGCTGGAATCCGCCGGCCTGCTCGATGCCTGGGTGACGCCAGACGGCAGCTTGCTCGACGCGCGCACCCACGACGCGGTGCTCGTCGCGCGCCGCGCCTGTTCCGCGCCGCTGGCGGACTGGCTTGTGCCGGGCATTCCCGC
>JBLRWH010000111.1:0-5026 GCA_047921395.1 Gammaproteobacteria bacterium | reverse complement strand
GCTGGGTGCGCGACTTCCTGGTGTCCAGCGCGATGCTGTGGATCGAGGAATTTCATGTCGATGGGCTGCGCGTCGACGCCGTCGCCTCGATGCTCTACCTCGACTATTCCCGTGCCCCGGGGCAGTGGCTGCCGAACAAGTTCGGCGGCAACGAGAACCTCGAGGCCATTGATTTCATCAAGCGCATGAACGAGGTCGTGCACGGCGAGCACCCCGGGGTGCTGACCATCGCCGAGGAATCCACCGCCTGGCCGGGCGTCTCGCGCCCGACCTACGACGGCGGGCTCGGCTTCGGCTTCAAGTGGAACATGGGCTGGATGCACGACACGCTCACGCACATGACGAAGGATCCTGTCTACCGGCGCTTCCACCATGGCGACCTGACCTTCGGCCTGATCTACGCCTGGGACGAAAACTTCGTCCTGCCGCTGTCGCACGACGAGGTCGTGCACGGCAAAGGCTCGCTGCTCGGCAAGATGCCCGGCGATCCCTGGCAGAAGCTCGCGAACCTGCGCCTGTACCTGGCGTTCATGTATGCCCATCCCGGCAAGAAACTGCTCTTCATGGGCGCCGAGCTGGCCCAGCCGAACGAGTGGAACCACGATGCAGAACTGCCCTGGGGTTTGCTCGAGGCCCCGGCACATCGCGGCATGCACGACCTGGTGCGCGACCTGAACAGGGTGTACCGCGAGCGACCGGCATTGTGGCAGGCCGACAGCACGCCCGACGGCTTCGAGTGGCTCGATTACAGCGACGCGGACCATGGCGTGCTGGCCTTCCTCCGTCACGACGCGGCGCGCCGCGAGCACGTGCTCGTGGTGTGCAACTTCACCCCGGTCGTGCAGCATGCCTATCGCCTCGGCGCGCCGCGCGGCGGCGCCTATCGCGAGGTGCTCAACACGGATGCCGGGCTCTATGGCGGCAGCAATGTCGGCAACCAGGGCCGGGTGGCGGTCGAGGCGGTTCCCAGTCACGGCCGTCCGCACTCGATCGCGCTCACGCTGCCGCCGCTGGCGGTCGTGTACCTGGTGCCCGAGGCATGACGCCGACGGCGCCCGCCGCCCACGGCATGACGCCGGGACGCCCCTTGCCGATGGGTGCGACCTGGACGGGTGATGGCGTCAATTTCGCCCTGTTCTCAGCCCACGCCGAGGCGGTGGACCTCTGCCTGTTCGATGCCGCCGGGCGGCGCGAGCTGGCGAGGATCCCGTTGCCGGGCAGGACCGGGGATACCTGGCACGGGTTCCTGCCGGGCGTCGGCCCCGGGCTGGTCTACGGCTATCGCGTCCACGGACGCTATGCGCCGCGCCAGGGGCACCGGTTCAACAAGCACAAGCTGCTGCTGGACCCGCACGCCCGCGCACTGGTCGGGGCGCTGCGCTACGGCAGCGAGATCTACGGCTTCACTCGTGGCCGGGCCGAGGAATGGCGCCAGGACATCAGCGACAGCGCAAGCAGCGTCCCCAAGGCGCGCGTCGTCGATCCGCATGCCTTCGACTGGCGCGGCGACCGGCCGCCCGGCACGCCCATGGATCGCACGGTGATCTACGAGCTCCACCCCAAGGGATTCACGCGCCTGCACCCCGGCGTGCCCCCGCACCTGCGCGGCACCTACCTCGGCCTCGCACAGCCCGCGGTGCTCGATTACCTTGTCGGGCTCGGCGTCACGGCCGTGGAACTCATGCCGGTGCAGCAGTTCATTGCCGAGCCGCACCTGCAGGAGCGCGGGCTCGCCAACTACTGGGGCTACAACAGCCTGGCGTTCTTCGCGCCGCATGCCGGTTACGCGCTCGCCGACCCGGTGCGTGAATTTCGCGAGATGGTGCGAGCGATGCACGACGCCGGGCTCGAGGTCATCCTCGACGTGGTGTTCAACCATACGGCGGAGGGGGGCGGCGACGGCCCTACGCTGTCGATGCGCGGCATCGACAACCTGAGTTATTACCGGCTCGAGCCGCACGACCTGCGCCAGCACATCAACTGGACCGGCTGCGGCAACACGCTGAACCTCGATCATCCGGAGGTGCTGCGCCTGGTGCTCGATTGCCTGCGCTACTGGGTCGCCGAGATGCACGTCGACGGCTTCCGCTTCGACCTGGCGACCACGCTGGGACGGCAGGGCGAGGCCTTCGAGCGCGAGGGGCGGTTCTTCACCGCGGTCGAGAACGACCCCGTGCTGGCCGGCGTCAAGCTGATCGCCGAGCCGTGGGACCTCGGACCGGATGGGTACCAGCTCGGCGCGTTCCCGCGGCGCTGGGCGGAGTGGAACGACCGGTTCCGCGACGCCGTGCGCGGCTACTGGCGCGGCGACCCGGCCATCGTGCCGCGGCTGGTCGAGCGCCTCGCCGGCTCGAGCGACCTGTTCCAGCTCGGCGGCCGCGGCCCGCCCGAGAGCATCAACTACGTGGCCTGCCACGACGGCTTCACCCTGCGCGACGCCGTCAGCTACGCCCGCAAGCACAACGAGGCAAATGGCGAGGGCAACCGCGACGGCGACGACTATGCCGTGTCCTGGAACCATGGCGCCGAGGGTCCCACGGCGGACGAGGAGATCGTGCGGGCCCGCTACCGGCAGCAGCGCAACCTGCTGGCGACGCTGCTGCTCGCGCAGGGCGTGCCCATGCTGCAGGCCGGCGACGAGTTCGGCCGCACGCAGCGCGGCAACAACAACGCCTACTGCCAGGACAACGAGATGTCCTGGGTCGACTGGCGCCTCGCGCGCAGCAACGCTACGCTGCTGGATTTCGTGCGGCGCCTGCTGCGCATCCGTGCCGACAATGCCGTCTTCCGGCGACAGAGCTTCCTCGCCGGCATCCGCCGCGAGGAGGGCCGCTTCAAGGACGTCGCATGGCTGAAACCCGACGGCGCGGAGTTCCACCAGCCCGACTGGTTCGATGCCAACCTGCGGGCGTTTGCAATGCTGCTCGACAGCACGGGCCTGCCACCCGCCCAGCTCGATCAGGAGATCGGCGACAGCTTTCTCGTGCTGTTCAATGCCGGCGCCGAGCCGGTGGAATTCACGCTGCCTGCGCCTATCACCAGCCAGGTCTGGGAAGTCGTGCTGGACACCAGCCAGGAGGCCTTGACGGTGCCTGCCACGGGCTACCGCCAGGGCCACGGCTACCGGCTCGACCGGAACTCGCTGGCGCTGCTCGCCGACCATGCCAGAACGGTCCTGGAGACCGGCGTCGCAGCGGGCTGAGCCGACGACCATGGATGCCGCCCTCGTCGAGCGACTTCGCGCCCTCCGGGGCATAGAAAGAAGTTTTACCGACTTCCGTGGCGCAACCCGCCACGTGTCGGACGACACGCTGCTGCGCCTGCTCGGCGCCATGGGACACAGTGTCGGCGACGAGGCCACGCTCGCCGGCGAGGCCGACGCGCTCGAGGCGCGCGACTGGATCCGGGTGCTGCCGCCGGTCGTGGTCCTGCGCGTCGCCTTCACGGTGCCGATCACGGTGCTGGCGCCAGTGCTCCCGCTCGTGCGCTGGCGGGTGGAGGCCGAGGACGGCCGGCTGTTGCACGGCGAGGTCGCACCTGCCGCCTTGCCGGTGCTCGAGGAGCGTGGCCTGCAGGGCCTCTGGTATGTCAGGCTGGGCCTCGAACTGCCGCGACTGCCGCCCGGCTACCATCGGCTGGTCCTGGAGAAGGCGGACGGCGCCCCGCTGGGCAGCACGCGCCTCATCGTCGCCCCTGCGCGCTGCTTCGTGCCCGGGCCGATGCGCGCGGGCCGCAGGCTCTGGGGACCGGCGGTCCAGCTCTACACGTTGCGTTCCGACCGCAACTGGGGCATCGGCGACTTCACGGACCTCGCGCGCTTCGCGGCCGGGGCCGCGGCCCTCGGCGCGGATGTCGTCGGGCTGAATCCCCTGCACGCCCTGTTTCCGGCGGAGCCGACGGTCTGCGGGCCTTACAGCCCGGCCAGCCGCAATTTTCTCAATGTGATCTACATCGATCCCGAGGCGATTCCCGAGTTCGAGCGCTGCGACGAGGCCCGCCGGCTGGTCAATACGCCTGGATTCCAGCGGCGCCTCGAGGCGTTGCGGGCGGCCGACTTCGTGGACTATGTCGCCGTCACGACCTGCAAGATGGAGACGCTCCGACTGGTCTACACGGAGTTCGAGCTGAGCGCCTCGGAATCGCGGCGGCAGGAATTCGATGTGTTTCTGAAGAAAGGCGGTGAAGCGCTTGAAAAATTAGCGTTATTTTATACCGCCCAGGAGCATTTCCTGGCTGCGGGGTTGACCGGCGGCTGGCTCGGCTGGCCCGCGGGGTGGCGGGACCCGGAGGGTCCGGCGGCACAGGCGCTGCTGGCTGCAGAGACAGTCACGGTGCGGTTTCACTGCTGGCTCCAGTGGATCGCGGCGAGCCAGCTGGCGACGGCGGAACAGCATGCGCGTGCCGCGGGCATGACAATCGGCCTGTACATGGACCTGGCGGTAGGGTCCAACGGCGGTGGTGCTGAGACCTGGGCCGACCAGGCGCTCTACGCCCTCGAAGCCACCGTCGGTGCACCCCCGGACCCGCTGGCGCTCCAGGGCCAGGACTGGGGCATCCCGCCGATGCTGCCGGAAGCGCTCAGGCAGCGAGCCTACGAGCCATTCGTGCGCCTGCTGCGTGCCAACATGAGCCAGGGCGGGGCGCTGCGGATCGATCACGTCATGTGCCTGCTGCGCCTGTGGTGGGTGCCGCGTGGGCGGCCGTCCGCGGAGGGCGCCTATGTCAATTACCCGCTCGATGACCTGTTGGCGATCGTCGCGCTGGAGAGCCAGCGGAATCGCTGCCTGGTGATCGGCGAGGATCTCGGGACAGTGCCGCCGGCGATCCGCCGGGCCATGCCGGAGCATGGCGTGTACAGCTATCGTGTGCTGTTCTTCGAGAAGGATGGCGAGCGGCTCAGGTCGCCCGCCGAGTATCCCGCGGACGCCCTCGTGACCGTCACGACCCACGACCTGCCGCCGCTGGCGAGTTTCTGGGAGGGCTCGGATATCGACCTGCGCGAACGGCTCGGCCTCTATCCGGAGCC
>JBLRWH010000110.1:0-5120 GCA_047921395.1 Gammaproteobacteria bacterium | reverse complement strand
GGCCGGTCTTCAGGTTGCGGATGCGCACGCGATTGAAGGCCTGGCCCTTGCCGGGTTTGACGAACTCGTTCTCGAGGATGACGCAGGGGTCGCCGTCGAGCAGGATTTTCAGGCCGGACTTGAACTCGTTGGTACTATAGGTCGCCATTTGGTTTACCGCGGGTGGGCTGTCGGTGGAAAGCATTGCAGCGAATCGGACAATGATACCGCCCGGGGCGACGGCGCGTCACTTCGAACCGTGGCGCAGGGAGCTGGCCGAGGCGGTGACCGACCCCGCCGAGCTGCTGCGCCTCCTGGACCTCGACCCGGCCCTGCTGCCGGCGGCGCGGCGAGCGGCGGAGCTGTTCGGGCTGCGGGTGCCGCGTGCGTTCCTCGCCCTGATGCGGCGCGGCGACCCGCGCGACCCGCTGCTGCGCCAGGTGCTGCCGCTCGGCGTCGAGACCTGCGACCATCCAGGCTTTGGGCCCGACCCGGTCGGCGACCTCGCGGCGCTGCGCGCCCCGGGGCTGCTGGCCAAGTACCACGGCCGTGCCCTGCTGATGACCACCGGCGCGTGTGCGGTGCATTGCCGCTACTGTTTCCGGCGCGCGTTCCCCTACGAGGCGGGTGCGCTCACGCCCGCGCGCCTCGCGGCGGCGGTCGAGGCCCTGGCGACCCAGCCTGGCCTGGAAGAAGTCATCCTGTCCGGCGGCGATCCCCTGGCGCTCCCGACCGCACGCCTGGCGAGCATCACCACTGCGCTCGGCGTACTGCCCGGCCTGCGCCGGCTGAGGATCCATACCCGCACCCCGATCGTGCTGCCGGCGCGCGTCGACGCCGTGCTGCTCGACTGGCTGCGGAGCGTGCCCTGGCGCACGGTGATCGTGCTGCACGTGAATCACCCGCGCGAGTTGTCCGCCGCGGTGCGGGCCGCGCTCGCGCAGCTTGCGGCGGCCGGCGCGACGCTGCTGAACCAGGCGGTGCTCCTGAAGGGCGTCAACGACGATCCGGAGACGCTCGCAGCACTGTCGCTCGAGCTGTTCGAGGCGGGCGTGCTGCCCTACTACCTGCACCTGCTCGACCGGGTCAGCGGCACAGCGCACTTCGAGGTCGAGGAAGACGCGGCCACGCGGCTGCATCACGGGCTGCTGGCACGCCTGCCCGGATACCTGGTGCCGAAGCTGGTGCGCGAGGTTGCGGGCGCGGCCTCCAAGGTGCCGGTGCCGCCCGGTGGCGATCCAATCGACGGGTGCTAGAATGCCAGCCCGACGTGCCGGGCTCGAGGAAACACAGTTGAGCGAGACGACAGCCGTACCGGTCATCGTACTCAGCCGGCATGAGGACAATGCCGAGGCGATCAACCGCGTGCTGCGCAACAGTGGGCGCGCGGCGCACGTGCTGCGGCTCGACGATGCCGGTGATCTCGCGGACCGCTGTGCGAAAGACGGCTGCGAGCTCCTGGTCGTGTTTGCCGACGAGAGCGAGAACCTGCTGATCACCGCAGCCGCCGTGATCGAGGCGGCCGGCCTGGACGTTCCGATGGTCAGCTGCCGCGAGAAGCTCGACGAGGACGCGATCGCCGCGGATATCGCCTGCGGCGCCGAGGATGCCGCCACCCTGCAGCGTGCCGACCGGCTCACCGCCGTGCTGGAGCGTGCCCTGCGGCTGGGCCGCCTGGACCGGGCGCTGCGGGGCGCCATCGCCAGCGCATCGAGTTACCGGGAGCAGCTGCGGCGCGTCGTCGCCGGCACCGCCGACGCCCTGGCGCATGTCGGCGAAGGCATCGTGCTGGACGCCAATCGCGCCTGGGCGCAGCTGTTCGGCTTCGACGACGAGGCGGAGATGCCCGGCCTGACGTTCATGGACCTGTTCCTGCCGGCGGACCAGCCGGCCATCAAGGGTGCGCTCGTGGCCTGCGCACAGGGCCGCCTGCCGCCGCAGGGCATCAAGGCCACCGGCGTGACCCGCCACGACAAGCCGGTCGCCGTGCGGCTCGAACTGGAGCCCGCCAGCTTCGATGAGGAACCCTGCGTGCGGGTGCGCATCCCCGCGCGCGCCGAGGATGACGACGAGGCGCTCGGTGAGCGCCTGCGCGCCGCGCTGCGGCTCGACCCGGGCACGGGGCTTTACGGCCGCCACCACCTGCTGGAGCGCATCGAGACGCAACTCGCCGCGGATTCGCCCGCCGGCGTGCAGGGACTGGTCCTGTTCTCGATCGACGATCTCCCCGGCGTGCAGCGACAGGTGGGCGCGCGCGGTCTCGATATCGTGCTCGCCGGGCTGGCCGACCTGCTGCGGGATTCGGTGCAGGCGCGCGACCTTTATGGTCGCCTGGGGACCGGCGATTTCGGCGTGCTCGCGAGTCGAGGCACGCGGCGCGACCTGAAGGCGTGGGCCGCCAGCATCATCGGCAAGGTCGCCCGCACGCTGTTCGAGGCCGGCGGCAAGTCCGTCTCGCTGTCCCTGAGCGCCGGCATCGCCATGGTGGATCGCCGCGGCATGGCGGTCGACGAGCTGTATCGCACCGCGAACGAGGCGCTCGTCAAGGCCGCCGAAATCAATCGTGGCCAGGTGGGGATGAGCCGCAGCGAGGAGGACTCGACCCGGCTGGAGGAACTCGACCGGCTCTGGGTCACGCGCATCAAGAAGGCCCTGATCGAGAACCGCTTCAGGCTCGCCGACCAGCCGATCGCGAGCCTGACCGGCGAGCATGACGACCTGCACGATCTCTTCGTCCGCATGATCGACGAGCAGGGCGACGAGATCCTTCCGGCCCAGTTTATGCAGGCGGCGGAGCGCAACCGGCTGGCCAAGAACATCGACCGCTGGGTCATCGCCGCGGCGTTCTCGTTCTGCGTATCCCGCCCGGACTCGATCGCGTTCGTGCGCCTGTCGAAGGACACGATGCTCGACACGATGCTGCCAGCGTGGCTCGAGACCTGCAGGAAGAACGCCCGCCTGCCCGAGGGCGTGATGGTGTTCCAGGTGTCCGAGGAGGTTGCCGCCAGCCACCTGAAACAGACCCGCGACATGGCGATCCGGCTGAAGACCATCGGCTTCGGGTTCTCGATCGAGGCCTTTACCGCCAGCCCTTCCTCCGCCCCGTTGCTCGGCCACCTGCCGATCGACTACCTGAAGATCGACGGCTCGCTGATGCAGGGCCTGGCCGGCGACGAGCCCCTGCAGGAGCGCGTCAGGGCGATCGTCCACGAGGCGAAGACGCGCGAGATCAAGACCATCGCGGAGCGCGTCGAGGACGCCAACACGATGGCCGTGCTGTGGCAGATCGGCGTGCAGTACATCCAAGGGTACCAGATCCGCGAGCCCGAGGTTGTGCTGTCCGCGGACCAGGCTCTCTGAAGAGGGCTCGCGCGGAGGCGCAGAGAGGCAGAGGCGCGGAGAATCGGGAATCTGGCGCCTGCCGGAGTGGGCGTTGGGTGGGTGTACTGGCCCGGCAGATCAGTCCCAGGATGACAAGAGTGCAGGCGGGAACCGGACGCATCGACCTGGACCGTCCTGCCAGCCGCCATCCATCACGCCCCCTTTCCCCAAAACCAAACCGGCCCGCCCCTGCCCTATTTCTGAGGTTCATCGCGCCTTCCCGGGAAAGTCGGCTCGCGCGGTGAGCGCCGGGGCCTTACAGACCCCGTCAGTTGGAGTCACGGGGTGTGGGCCACCAATCACCCCGCAACATTCACGCTGATCTTCGACGATCTTTTTCTGACAGTTATTTTTTCAGTCTCCGCGCCTCTGCCTCTCTGCGCCTCCGCGCGAGCCGCATTCCTCTTCCCGCGAAAGCCTTACCCGTCGACGGCCAGGTCGTCCACCTTGCGCCAGCCGCGCGGCAACAGCGCGCCCCGGCGCGCCCGCTCGCCCGCGTAGGCCTCCAGGTCACGCGGCTTGAGCGTCATCGTGCGCTGGCCGCACAGCACCCTGAGCGAGGTCCCGGGCGGCAGCACGACGGCGGCCACCATCGCCTCTTCGCCGGCGGCGAACTTCTTCGCCTCGATCCCCAGCATCTTGTTGCCACGCCCACGGGCCAGTTCCGGCAGCTCCGCCACCGGGAAACACAGCAGCCGGCCCGTGTCGCTGACCGCGGCCACGAGCCCTTCCCCGCCGGTTGGCACCGGGCACGGCCGGAGCACGCGCGCCTTGCCGCCGGCCTTGAGGACGTGCTTGCCGCTGCGGTTGCGCGAGGCGAGTTCCCCGAGCGGGGCGATGAAGCCGTAGCCGTCCGAGACGGACAGCAGCCAGCGGTCGTCCGCGGCGCCGATCAGGGCCCCGGCGAAGGTCGCGCCATCGGGCGGATTGAGGCGGCCGGACAGCGGCTCGCCCTGGCCGCGCGCCGACGGCAGGCCGTGCGCGGCCAGGCTGTAGACGCGCCCCGTGCTGTCGAGAAACATCGCCGCCTGGTTGCTGCGGCCCTGGGCCGCCGCCAGGAAGGCGTCGCCGGAGCGGTAACTGAGCGCCAGCGGGTCGATGTCGTGGCCCTTGGCGGCGCGCACCCAGCCGCGCTCGGACAGCACGATCGTGACCGGCTCGGTCGGCAACAGCGCGCTCTCGTCGAGCGCCTGGGCGGCGGCGCGCTGCACGATGCGGGTGCGCCGGTCGTCGCCGTGCTTGTCCGCGTCGGCGGCCAGCTCGTCCCGCACCAGGCGCCTGAGGCGCGCCTTGCTATCGAGGATCTTCCGCAGCGCATCCCGCTCGGTCGCGAGCGCGTCCTGCTCGCCGCGAATCTTCATCTCCTCCAGCTTCGCCAGGTGGCGCAGTTTCAGCTCCAGGATCGCCTCAGCCTGCGCGTCCGAGAGGCCGAAGGTCGCCATCAGCACCGGCTTGGGCTCGTCCTCGCTGCGGATGATGCGGATGACCTCGTCGAGGTTCAGGTACGCGATCAGCAGGCCCTCGAGGACGTGCAGCCGCGCCTCGACCTTATCGAGCCGGAAGGCGAGCCGGCGCGTGACGGTCTGCTGGCGGAACTCGAGCCACTCGCCCAGCAGTTCGCGCAGGTTCATGACGCGCGGCCTTCCGTCGAGGCCGATGATGTTCATGTTGACGCGCACGGTCCGCTCGAGATCGGTGGTGGCGAACAGGTGCGCCATCAGCGCCTCGCAGTCGACGCGGTTCGAGCGCGGCACGATCAC
>JBLRWH010000109.1:1861-5158 GCA_047921395.1 Gammaproteobacteria bacterium | reverse complement strand
CCGCGGAAGTCCACCAGAAGCCAGTTCTCAGGGGCTGTCCGATGCGACGGACAGATCCGGGCCGCCGTCGGCTTCGGGCAAGCCGCGCCGGTGCCAGAGGTAGTAAAGCGCCGGCAGTAGCACCAGCGACACCAGCGGCGCCGTAATCATTCCGCCGAGCATCGGCGCGGCAATGCGCTGCATCACCTCCGAGCCCACGCCGGTGATCAGCATGATCGGCAGCAGCGCGGCGAGAATGGTCGCCGTGGTCATAATTTTCGGGCGGATGCGCATCACTGCCCCTTCGATGATTGCCGCGCGCAGGGCCGCACGATCGCTCGGGGCGTGTCGGCCCAGCGCCTCGTTCAGATACACCAGCATCACGACACCGAACTCGGCGGTGAGCCCCACCAGCAGAATGAGGCCCACGGCCGTGGCGACCGACATCGCATAGCCCAGCAAATGCAGCAACCAGAAACCGCCCACCAGCGCGAACGGCAGCGTGGCCAACAGCATCAACGGATGGGCGAAGTTGCGAAAGCACAGATAGAGCAGCACGAAGACCAGCACCAGCGTGGCCGGTATGACGTAGCTCAGCCGTTCCTGCACGCGCTGCATGTACTCGTACTGGCCGGCCCAGGCGAGCGAGTAGCCTGGCGGCAGCGATACCGTTTCAGCCACGCGCTGGCGGGCCTCGGCCACGTAGCCGCCCAGGTCGCGTCCGGCGATATCGACGAATACCCAGCCGTTGGGGCGCGCATTCTCGCTCCGGATCATCGGCGGCCCGTCGGCGATGCGGATCTCGGCCATCGCGCCGAGCGGCACGTAGGCGCCGTTGCCCGTGACCACCGGCAGGCGCTCGAGGGCCTCGGGCGTGTCGCGCCAGTCCTGCGGATAGCGCACGTTGACCGGATAGCGTTCCAGCCCCTCCACCGTCTCCATCACATCCATGCCGCCGATGGCCGTGCGGACGACCTGCTGCACGTCGGCCACATTCTGCCCGTAGCGCGCAGCTGCCCGGCGATCGACGTGGATCTCGATGTAGCGCCCCGCGCCGGTACGCTCCGAGAAGGCCGAGATGGTGCCCGGGATATCGCGCACGGCATTCTCGACCTGCGTGCCGATGCGCTGGATTACATCGAGATCGGGTCCGGCGATCTTCACTCCCACGGGCGTACGGATACCGGTCGCCAGCATGTCGATGCGGGTGCGGATCGGCTGTACCCAGGTATTGGTGACCCCTGGGAAGTCGATGGCGGCATTCAGCTCACGAATCAGGTCCTGCTTCGTGAGACCAGGACGCCAGTCGTCGCGCGGCTTGAAGCGGACGATCGTCTCGAGCATCCCCAGGGGCGCGGGATCCGTGGCCGTCTCGGCGCGTCCCGCCTTGCCGAAGACTTGCTCGACCTCCGGCACGCTGAGGATCAATCGGTCCGCCTGCAGCATGAACGCCCGCACCCGCTCGATGGATACGCCCGGGTCGAGCGTGGGCATGTACATCAGATCGCCTTCGTCCATGTCGGGCATGAATTCACTGCCCAGTCGCGTGGCGGGATACAGCGCGGTGAGCCCGATGGCGGCAACTATCAGCAGCGTGGCGACCGGCCGGCGCAGTACCGCGCCCACCGCGGGCTGGTAACCGGCGATCAATGCGCGGCTGATCGGATTGCGTGCCTCGCTGTAGATGCGCCCGCGCACCAGGTAGAAAATCAGTACGGGCACCAGGGTCACCGACAGGCCCGCGGCCGCCGCGATCGCGTACGCGCCGGTGAACGCCAGCGGGGAGAACAGCCGCCCCTCCTGTCCTTCCAGCGTAAACAGCGGCAGGAAGCTCGCAGCGATCAGCAGCAGCGCGAAGAACAGCGGGCGCCCGGTCTCGCGCGCGGCCTCGCCAATCACGACGAAGCGGTCGGCGCCCGGCGGAGCGCGCTCGAGGCGCTTGTGCGCATTCTCGATCATGACGATCGCGGCATCCACCATCGCACCGATGGTGATCGCAATGCCGCCGAGCGACAGGATATTGGCGGTGATGCCCTGCTGCTGCATGACGATGAAGGCCACCAGCACGCCGACCGGCAGGGCGATGATCGCCACGAGCGCCGAGCGCAGATGCAAAAGGAACACCGCGCACACCAGCGCCACCACCAGGAACTCCAACCACAGCTTCTCGACCAGGTTGGCCACCGAGCTTTCGATCAGCTCGGAACGGTCGTAGGTCTCGATGATCTCCACGCCTTCGGGCAGCCCGGCACGCAACTCGTGCAGGCGCGCCTGCACGCGTTCAATCACAGCCAGAGGGTTCTCGCCGTGGCGCATCACCACGATGCCGCCCACGACCTCGCCTTCGCCGTCGAGCGTGGCCAGCCCGCGCCGGATGCGTGGCCCCAGACGTACGTCCGCCACGTCCTCAAGTAGAACCGCCGTGCCGTTGGCCTCTCGCCCCATGGGCACCGCCGCCAGGTCGTCGAGGCCCCGGAGATAACCGAAGCCGCGCACCATGTACTCGGCCTCGGCCATTTCCAGCAGCGCCCCGCCGGATTCCTCGTTGGCGCGCAGCAACGCGTTGCGCACCTCGTCCAGCGTGAGGCCATACGCGCGCAGGCGGTCCGGGTCCAGCACCGCCTGGTACTGGCGCACCATGCCGCCGAGCGTGGCAACCTCAGCCACCCCTCGCACGGCCTGCAGCTCCACCTTCAGGAACCAGTCCTGGAGGCTGCGCAGTTGTGAGAGGTCGTGGTTGCCGGTGCGATCGACCAGTGCGTACTTGTACACCCAGCCCACACCGGTGGCGTCTGGACCCAGCGCGGGGCGGGCACCCTCGGGCAGCCGCGGGGCGACTTGGCTCAGGTACTCCAGTACCCGCGAGCGCGCCCAGTGCAGGTCGGTACCGTCCTCGAAGAGCACATAGACGAAGGAGTCGCCGAAAAACGAGAAGCTGCGCACGTCGCGCGCGCCGGGCACCGCGAGCAGGGCCGAGGACAGCGGATAGGTCACCTGGTCCTCGACCACCTGTGGGGCCTGGCCCGGGTAGGGGGTGTGCACGATGACCTGCACGTCGGAGAGGTCCGGAATCGCATCCATCGGCATGTTGCGCACCGAGAAGATCCCCCAGCCGATTACCACGGCGGTCAACAGCAGGACCAGGATGCGGTTTTCCAGACACCAGTGGATCAATCGCTCGATCATCATGCAGCGCTACTCCACCGGCTCAATGGCGGTGATGACGAACTGGCCGCGCTGCTCGCCCTCGCGGATCGCGAAGCGCACCTCATCGCTTTCGTTCAGCCCTTCCAGCAATGCGGGGTCGGCGACGCCGAA
>JBLRWH010000109.1:0-1761 GCA_047921395.1 Gammaproteobacteria bacterium | reverse complement strand
TTGGCATATCAGCGGCGGCCCGCGCTGCGAAGTCGCGCACGTTGGTCTCCGAATCCAGCAGAAACACGCCGGAGGTCACCACCTTGTCCCCCTCTTCCAGTCCCGCGAGAATCTCCAGGCGCCCGTTCACCAGCGCGCCGAGCGTGACTCGCTGCGGCTCGAATAGCCCCTCGCCCAGGTAGCGCATCACACGGTCCTCGCGCCCGGTGCGGATGACGGCTTCCCGCGGCACCGTCACCGCGGATTCGCGCGCAGAACCTTCAATCTCGACGGACGCGTACATGCCGGGCTTGAGCCAGCCGTCGCCACGACCGTCGCCGTTGTTCTCGAACACCAGGCGCACCGGCACGGTGCGCGTCAGACGGTCCAGAACCGGGTAGACGTAGTCGACTTCGCCTGCCAGCGTGATGCCGGGAAGGAAGGGGAAGCGCACCTGCGCGGCCTGTCCCAGGCGCAGGTGCGCCACGTCGCGCTCGAAGACGTCGGCGATGACCCACACGCGGCTCAGGTCCGCCAGGCTCATCGTCTCGGTTCCCGGGGTCACGTGCATGCCTTGGCGAACGTTGAGCGCCTGCACTACGCCGGACTGGCGGGCGTGCACAGTGATCGTCTGAAACGGCGTAGCGCGTTCCTCCAACGCGCGGATCTGCTCGCCGCTCATGCCCATTGCGCGCAGCCGCTCTCGCGCCGACTCGGTCTCCAGGTCCCGTTCGCGGGCCAGCACTTGGAGCAGCTCGCGCTGGGCGTTGATCAGCGCCGGCGAGTACAGCTCGAACAGCGCTTGGCCGCGCTCCACCCGCTCGCCCTCGGCGCGCACGTGCAACTGCTCGATCCAGCCCTCGATGCGCGTATGGGCGTGCTCGATTCCCGTCTCGTCGTATTCCACGCGCCCGAACGTGTCGAATAGCGGGCGCAGACTCTCGCGGCGGGCCTCGGCGATGCGGATACCCAGCTGCTGCATCGTGCGCGACGTGAGTCGCACGCCGCCCTCGTCCTCGCCCGCGTATCGGGGCACCAGATCCATGTCCATGAAGGGCGAAGGCCCCGGCTTATCGAAATGCACGTCGGGGACCATCGGGTCGTACCAGTACAGGACCTCCCTTTCCTCCTTGTCGGTCGCGGCCTCCTCGGCGCGCGCGCCGTCGATCAGGGCCAGGTCGCCCCGGTGCCATGAGGCGCCACGCGGTATGGATGGGCCCCAGTAGTAAGCCGCTGAGCCTCCGGCGGCTAGCAGTACCAGGGCCGTCGCGGTCGCGGCTCGCGGGAATCGGCGGTGTCGCGGGCGTCGTGCATTCATCGTTTCTCTCCTTGCGAGGGCGGCCGGCCGCGCGGGCCGTTGCGCCGATGGTTATGGGGTCAGGGCCGGCAGTCGTTTGCCGCTCCAGCGCTCCAGCAGCGCGAGGGCTTGGAAGTGGTCCGCCTGCGCGCGGGCGAGTTCTTCCTGGAGCGTGAGCTGCTGGCGCTGGGCGTCGAGCACTTCCAGGAAGCGGCCCTCGCCGGCGGCGTAGGCGTCGAGGGCGGCCTCGAGGTTATGCTCGGCCAGCGGCACCAGCTCCATATCGAGGAGCGTCGTGCGCTCCAGCGCCTCCTCGATGCGGCTGCGGGCGATCTGCAGCTCGCTTTCGATTTTCAATGCCTGCTCGTCGAGCTCGCGCGCCACGCGGCGCCGATCCGCACGTGCCGCGTCGACTTCTCCGCGGCGCTTTCCGCCCAGATCCAGCGGGACGTTGATGCTGACGCCGACGCTCCATCGCACGTCCG
>JBLRWH010000108.1:0-5330 GCA_047921395.1 Gammaproteobacteria bacterium | reverse complement strand
CCTCTTCCCTCTGGACGACCAAGTTCAGACTCAAACCTCTATTGGAATTGACTGTGGGCGCAGAGGGTGGCGCTGGCGCGATAGTAGAGCGCGCGCCAGGATCGCCGCCAGCGCGGCCCACGGCCGCGGCGCGCTTCGCTGCGGCGGCGCAACATTCTCTTGAGGAACGACATTAAGTTTGCGGCGCTAGCCATAGGCCCGGCAAAGGCTTTCAGAATTATCCACAAAAGCTGTGGATAACTCTGTGGATACCGGCTTGATGAACGCGCCGGGTACTGGCATTGCCGCATTCCGCCTTGGCTTGGCGAAAAAGCGACCACTTGAGCACGTGCTATATAAATCAGATAGTTGCGCGTTCTTCTCTGTGGCTGATCGGCCCCAGGGTGCGTTTCGGGCAAGGCTGGGACCAAAGCGGGGCACGCGCGCGCGCCGATGTGCATAAGTTGCCTGCCGTCAGCGCCGGGAGGCCGGCAGAAACAGCCCTTGCGCATCGTTCAGGAACCGGCGGCCGAACGGCGTCGCACGCCAGGTGGCGCCGTCGCGGGCCTCCAGCAGGCCCAGTTGCCGCCCTCGCTCGAGCCCCGGAAGGGCGAGCTCCGCGCCCAGCCCCGTGCGGGCCTCGAACGACGCGAGACTGAAGCCCTCGCGCAGGCGCAGTGCGTTGAGCATGAACTCGAACAGGCGCTCCTCGGCCTGGAGGACCTGCTCGCCCTCGAGGCGCGGTCCCTCGAGCCAGCCAACAGGGCGCCTTCTGCGCCAGCGCCGCACGATCCGGCCGTCCCCGAGGCTGAGCTTGCCGTGCGCCCCGGCACCGAGCCCCAGGTAGTCGCCGAAAGACCAGTAATTCAGGTTGTGCCGGCATTCCCGGCCTGGCATGGCCCAGGCGGACACCTCATAGTTGAGGAATCCGGCGGCGTCCAGCTGCGCCGCGGCCGCGGCCTCCATTTCCCAGCAGGCGTCGTCGTCCGGGAGGTCCGGTGGCCGGCGATGGAACGGCGTCCCCGGCTCCAGGGTCAGCTGGTACAAAGACAGGTGTGGCGGCGCCGCCGCGATCGCCTCGGCCAGGTCCGCCTCGGCCTCAGCGACCGTCTGGCCCGGTAAGCCGTACATGAGATCCAGGTTGAAGTTGGTGATGCCGGAGCGCCGGAGCTCATCGATCGCTGCATGCGCCTCGCGCTCGTCGTGGATACGCCCGATGGCCGCCAGCAGACGCGGCTGGAAACTCTGCACGCCGAGCGAGACGCGGTTGATCCCAACGTCGGCCAGTTCGCTGAAGCGTCCGCGCTCGATCGTGCCCGGGTTGGCCTCCAGGGTAATCTCCACCTCGGGCGCCAGCGGCAGCCGGCCCGCCAGCCCCGCGAGGAAGCGGCCGATCAGCGGCGGCGGACACAGGCTCGGCGTGCCCCCGCCAAAAAATACCGAGGCCACCTCGCGGCCCCGCGCGAGGGGCAGGTCCTGCTCCAGGTCCTCGAGCAGCGTGTCCACGTAGGCCTCGAACGAGGCGGCGCCACGCAGTTCGTGGCTGTTGAAGTCGCAATAGGGGCACTTGCGCACACACCACGGCAGATGCACGTACACACCCAGCGCAGACAGGGGCGCCGGCCCCGCTATGGCGCACCCCCGCGCCCGCGCAACGCCGTCCCGGGCGCGGCCACGAGCGCGGCCAGCAGCCGGGCGAACGCCTGGCCGCGATGGCTCTGGCGGTTCTTCTCGCCGGGCTCGAGCTCGGCGGCGCTGCGCGTGTCGCCCCGCGGAATGAACACGGGGTCATAGCCGAATCCCCCGGCCCCGCGCGGCGACCGGGCAATCGCGCCTTCCCAGCGACCCTCGCAGACCAGCGGCAGCGGATCGTCGGGATGATCCAGCAGGACGGCCACGCAGACGAAGCGCGCGCTCCGCGACCCGGCGGGCACGCCGGCGAGCGCGTCGAGCAGCTTGCGCACGTTGGCCGCGTCGCCACCCCCGTCCGCGTAGCGCGCGGAATGGATGCCGGGCGCGCCGCCCAGCGCGTCCACGACCAGTCCGGAATCGTCGGCGATGGCCGGCAGGCCGCTGCCCGCGGCCGCATGGCGCGCCTTCAGGATGGCGTTCTCGATGAACGTCGCCCCCGTCTCGTCGGCGGACTCAAGGCCGAACTCGGCCTGCGAGACGATGGTGACGCCGGCCGGCGCCAGCAAGGCCGAGATTTCGCGCGCCTTGCCCGCATTGCCGGTGGCCAGCACCAGGCGGCGATCGTCCCGCATCACCCCTGCAGCGCCTCCTGCTGCAGCCGGAGCAGATCCGCGATGCCCCCCGCCGCCAGGTCCAGCAACTTGTCCAGCTCCACACGGTGGAACGCGTGGCCCTCCGCGGTGCCCTGGATCTCGACGAAGGCGCCGGCATCATTCATGACGACGTTCATGTCGGTCTCGGCCTCGGCATCCTCGGCGTAGTCGAGGTCCAGCACCGGTACGCCCCGGTATAGCCCGACGGACACGGCGGCAATCTGGCCGTGCAGCGGGTCGCTGCGCAGGGCGCCGGCCTTGCGCAGCCGGCGCATGGCGTCCACCAGCGCGACGTAGGCGCCGGTGATCGCCGCGGTGCGCGTGCCGCCGTCGGCCTGGAGCACGTCGCAGTCGATGGTGACGGTGCGCTCCCCGAGCGCGCCGAGGTCCAGCACCGCCCGCAGGCTGCGCCCGATGAGGCGCTGGATCTCCAGGGTACGCCCGCCCTGGCGGCCACGGGCGGCCTCGCGGGCATTCCGGGTGTGGGTGGAGCGCGGCAGCATGCCGTACTCGGCCGTGACCCAGCCCTGGCCCTTGCCCTTCAGGAACGGCGGGACCCGGGCCTCCACGCTGGCCGAACAGAGCACCCGGGTGAGGCCGAACTCGACCAGTACGGAACCCTCCGCATGGCACTGGTAGCCGCGCTGGAAGCGCACGGTGCGAAGTTCATCCGGTCGTCGGTCGCTGGGTCTCACTCACACACTCCGTAAATGGCCATTCAGTCCGCCAGCACCCGGAGGGCGAGGGCGCTCGTGTTGTCGCTGTGCGGGGTGGCGAGACGCACCGCGCGGCTGGCCATGTGCACCAGCCAGGCCGCGAGTTCCATGTCCGGGTCCGGGCCGGCGCCGAGATCGGCGTCGCTGATGCCCGACCACAGGCCGTCCGAGCACAGCAGCAACAGGTCCCCCGGCGCGAGCTCGACCAGCCCGGATATCGTGAACAGCGGCCGCTCCGCGATCCCCCCGAGGCAATATTCGACGTAATGCCGCATCGGGTGGCCGGCGATCTCTTCCTCGCTGATCAGGCCATCCTGCAACATGCTCTCGATCGGCGTGTGGTCGCGCGTCCGCGCGACGACCGCCCCGCCGCGCGCGAGGTAGACGCGTGAATCACCGACGTGCGCCCACATGGCGCGGCCCTCGCCCGCGATGCAGATGGCGCACGTCGCGCGGGGCCTGCTGCTGAGCCCTTCCTTGTTGCCGAGCAGGACGACCGAATCATGTGCCGCCTCGAGCGCGCGGCGCAGGAAATCGCCCCAGTCTTCGCCGGGCTCGAGGTTCGCGAAGCTGCCGCACAGGGAACTTACGGCGACCTCGGCCGCCACGGCGCCGCCCGAGTGCCCGCCCATGCCATCGGCCAGGACGAGGAACACGCGGCCGCCATTACTCTGAATGGCGGCGCGATCCTGGTTCTCTTCCCGGTCACCAAGGAGACTGACCTCGGCAGATTCAAAGCGCAATTCGTTCCCCGGCCTTCTGCTAGACTAGCCGCCCGCCCAGAGCGCGGCAGTCGGCAAGTATAAGCGCAGCGCGGCATGGAAACGCAGCAATGATCCGGAGCATGACGGGTTTCGCCCGCACCGAACGCGACGCGCCCTGGGGCTCGGTGGCGTGGGAGCTACGTTCCGTGAACCACCGGTACCTGGAGATAAGCCCGCGGCTCCCGGAGGACCTGCGGGCGCTCGAGACCCGTTTTCGTCAGCAGGTGGCGGCCCGCCTCAAGCGCGGCAAGGTGGACTGCACCCTGCGGGTTGCGTGGCCGGCGGCCGGCGATCGCGACCTCGCCCTGGACCTCGACCTCGCGGAACGCATCGCGGAGGCGGCCACCCGGATTCGCGCGCGCGTCGGCGCTCTCGCGATGCCGGCCGCGATCGACCTGTTGCGCTGGCCGGGTGTCGTCCGCGAGCAGGAACGCGACCTGGAGCCGGTGGCGGAACTGGCTGCCGCCGTCCTGGCGGAGGCGCTCGACGAGCTGGAGGGCGCTCGCGAGCGCGAGGGCGAGCGGCTCGCCGCAGCGCTGGCCGAGCGCTGCGCCGCCGTGAGCGACCTGATGGACCAGGTGCGCGACGCCCTGCCCGCGATCCGCCAGGGACTCAGGTCCCGGCTGCTCGAGCGCCTCGCCGGGCTCGAGCTGGACACCGACTCGCAGCGGCTCGAGCAGGAGCTCGTCATCCAGCTCGGCAAGATGGACGTCGACGAGGAGATCGATCGCCTCGCGAGCCACGTCGCCGAGGTGCGTCGCATCCTCTCGGCCGGCGACGACGAGGCCAACGGCCGCCGGCTCGATTTCCTCATGCAGGAGTTCAACCGCGAAGCCAACACGCTCGGTTCGAAATCCGTGGACAAGGAAACCACCCGCATCGCCGTTGAGCTCAAGGTGCTGATCGAGCAGATGCGCGAACAGGTCCAGAACATCGAGTGAGGCCGGCTTGAGCGCGCAAAATCGCCTGTTCGTGATCTCCGCGCCGTCGGGCGCCGGCAAGACCAGCCTCGTGCGCGCCCTCATGGAGCGCGAGCCGGACCTGCGCTTCTCGATCTCCTACACGACCCGGGCGCAACGCCCGGGCGAGCACCACGGCCAACACTATTTCTTCGTCGCCCCCGAGCGCTTCCAGGAGATGATCGCGGACGGCGCGTTCCTCGAGCATGCCCGCGTCTTCGACAATGACTACGGCACGGCGCGCGCCCAGGTCGCGTCCCTGCTCGCCGAGGGCCATGGCGTCGTGCTCGAGATCGACTGGCAGGGCGCCAGGCAGGTACGCGCCGCGATGCCCGAATCCGTCGGCATCTTCATCCTGCCACCTTCGCGCGCCGAGCTGGAGCGACGCCTGCGCGGCCGGGGGACCGACACGGAGACCGTCATCCGCCGGCGGCTCGCGGACGCCGCCACCGACATGTCGCACTGGAGCGAATTCCAGTTCGTCGTCGTCAACGACGACTTCTCGACGGCGCTGCAGGCCCTGTCCGACATCGTCCGCGGCCGCGGCGAGGACAGCCGGGCCGGCCGCCCGGAACTGGCGCCCGTGGTGGCCGCGCTGCTGGCCTGAGCCACACCGCCGTACAGTAC
>JBLRWH010000107.1:3636-5389 GCA_047921395.1 Gammaproteobacteria bacterium | reverse complement strand
GGCAGCGTAACCGCCCGCGCCAGCTTTCCAAACCCGGCGCACCGGCTGATGCCGGGCACGCTCGCGCGCGTGCATCTGACCATCGAGGTACTGGAAGGCGTCGCCGCCATTGATCCGAGAGCGGTCGCGCAGGGACTCGCGGGTCCGATGGTCTTTGTGATCGACGAGGAGAACGTGGCCCATGCCCGCGATGTAGAGCTCGGGCCGATCGTGAACGGCCAGCAGGTCGTGCGCGATGGCCTGGCGGCGGGGGATCGCGTGGTGGTGAATGGCAACGTCGCGCTGCGTGACGGCGCTCCGGTAAACCCCGTGAGCGGCCCGCGGAGCCGGTAATGCTGCGCTTCTTCATCGACCGGCCGATCTTTTCTTCGGTGATCTCGATCCTGATCGTCATCGGCGGCGGCGCCGCGCTGCGGGCGCTGCCCATCGAGCAATATCCGGATGTCGTCCCGCCCCAGGTGGTCGTGACGGCGGTCTTCCCGGGCGCGAGCGCGCAGGTGCTGGCCGATTCCGTGGCCACGCCGCTGGAGCAGGAAATCAACGGCGTGGACGACATGATCTACATCGAATCGGCCAGCAGCGATGCCGGCGCGGTGCAGATCACGGTGTCGTTCGAGATCGGCACGGATCCAGACCAGGCGCAGATCAACGTCAACAACCGGGTGCAGGCGGCGCTTGCGCGGTTGCCCCAGACCGTGCGGGACCTCGGCGTCCGCGTGGAGGCTCGATCCACCAACATCCTGCTGGTGGCGGTCATGGATTCACCCGACGGCCGCTACGACCCGCTGTTCATCAGTAATTACGCCCTGCTTAACGTGCTGGACGCACTGGTCCGGGTGCCGGGCGTGGGCGATGCCTCCTTGTTCGGCGCGCAGGATTACTCGATGAGGATCTGGCTGCGTCCCGACCTGCTGGCGGAATACGAGCTGACCCCCTCGGACGTGGTCGCGGCGGTACGCGAGCAGAATGCCCAGTTCGCGGCCGGCAGCCTCGGCGCCGAGCCTGCGCCGGCAGACCAGGCCTTCACCTTCGCGGTGACGGCCCGTGGGCAGCTCACCTCGCCGGAGGAATTCGAGGCGATCATCCTGCGCTCCGACGAGGACGGCGCCGTGCTGCGCCTTGGTGACGTGGCGCGCGCCGAGCTTGGCGCCCAGAGCTACGCATTCTCCGCCGCCTATGCGGGCCGGCCGGCCGTGCCGATGGGCGTGTTTCTGCAGCCCGGCGCGAACGCCCTGGAGACCGCGGCTGCGGTCAAGGCAACTTTTGCAGAGTTGTCGGCGCGGTTTCCGGAAGGCCTCGAATATCGGATTCCGTACGACACCACCGAGTTCGTCGAGATCTCGATACGCGAGGTCTATATCACGCTGCTGATCGCCGTCGCGCTGGTGGTGCTGGTGACGTTCCTGTTCCTGCAGCACTGGCGCGCGACCCTCATTCCGGTGGCGGCAATCCCGGTATCGTTGATCGGCACTTTCCTCGGCATGCAGGCGTTCGGCTTCTCGATCAATCTCTTGACCCTGTTCGGTCTCGTGCTGTCGATCGGGATCGTGGTCGACAATGCCATCATCGTCATGGAAAACGTCGAGCGGCTGATGCGCGAGAAGCAATTGAAGGCGCGCGAGGCCTCCATCGAGACCATGCAGCAGGTGGCCGGCGCGGTGGTCTCATCGACGCTGGTGCTGGTCGCGGTGTTCGCGCCGGTGACTTTCCTCGGCGGGCTTACGGGCGAACTCTACCGGCAGTTTGCCGTCAC
>JBLRWH010000107.1:0-3536 GCA_047921395.1 Gammaproteobacteria bacterium | reverse complement strand
GGGATCCTGCCGGCGACGGCGTCATTGCAACGTTCCGAGCAGGTACGCGATGCGCTCGCGGCCCAGCTGGTCGGCATCGAGGAGATCGATGAGTTCACTGCATTCGCGGGTTTCGACATCATCGCCGGTGGCCTGAGAACCAATGCAATCGTGGGCTTCGCGAACCTGGCGGACTGGAACGAGCGGACGGCCCCCGGCCAGGACGCGGCGTCCATCGCCGGACGCATCATGGGCATGGGCTTCGGCATCCTGGAAGCGAATGTTTTCGCCTTCACGCCGCCGCCGATCATGGGCCTGTCGCTGACTGGCGGCGTGGAAGGCTACCTGCAGATGCGCGGTGAGACGTCGGCCGCTGCGCTCGAGGCCTTGGCGAATCGTTTCCGTGCCGCGGTCGGGGAGCGTCCGGAGATCGGCAACCTGCAGATCACCCTGGATGCCACCGTGCCGCGCTATCGGGCGAACGTTGATCGCGAGCAGGTGCGCGCCCTGGGCGTGCCGATCAACACGGTATTCGAGGCCATGCAGAGCACTTTCGGCTCGCTTTACGTCAATGACTTCACGCTGGAAGGGCGCATATGGCAGGTAAACCTGCAGTCCGAAGGCGAGTTCCGTAGCCAGCCCGAGGACTTGCGTCGTGTGTTCGTGCGCTCGATGCAGGGCGACATGGTGCCGTTGAGTTCGCTGGTGCGCCTCGAGCGCATTGCCGATACGGATTCCGTGGATCGGTATAACCTGTTCCCGTCCGCCAAGATCCTGGCCGATCCCGCGCCGGGTTTCACCACTGGCGAAGCGAAGGCGGCGCTGGAAGCCGTGGCGGCCGAGGCGCTTGGCGCGGACGCCAGGATCGGCTGGATCGGTGAGGCTTACCAGCTCGAGGCAGCGGCCGGCGCCGGTGCGGCGGCGTTCCTGATGGGCCTGGTCATGGTGTTCCTCATTCTCGCCGCGCAGTATGAGCGCTGGACGTTGCCCCTGGCGGTAGCCTCCGCCGTGCCCTTCGGTGTGCTAGGCGCGGCGCTGGCGGTCTTGCTGCGTGGCTATCCAAACGACATCTATTTTCAGGTGGGACTGCTGGTGCTGATCGGCCTGGCCGCCAAGAACGCCATCCTGATCGTTGAGTTTGCGGCGCAGAATCGTGCCGCGGGCATGACCTCGCTGGAAGCCGCCACCACCGCAGCGCGCCAGCGCTTCCGCGCCATCATGATGACCGCGCTGACCTTCATCATCGGCACCCTGCCGCTGGTCTTCGCGACCGGCGCCGGCGCCGCCAGCCGCCGCGAGATCGGCACCGTGGTGGTGGGCGGCATGATCGCGGCCAGCACCCTGGCGCTGTTGTTCGTGCCCTTGTTCTACAAGTTGCTGGAAGACCTGGCCACGTGGCGCAAGGCACGGGGCGGTCGCGGCGAGGAGACCGAGCATGCGTGAGCTTGCAGCGGTGTTCGGCGCCGGCCTGCTGGTCGCCGGTTGCGCGGTCGGTCCCGATTACCGTCCGCCGGAACTGCAGGTGCCCGCAGCCTGGCCCGAGAGCGCGGTGCTTGAAAGCCCGTCGGAGCAGTCAATCGGTGACTGGTGGCGGCGTTTTGAGGACCCGGTGCTGGACGCGCTGGTGGAAAGAGCGTTGGCGGACAATCTCGACCTGCGAATACAGGTCGCTCGCATCGGGGAAGCCCGGGCTCGGCTGGGGCTTGCCCGCGCCGAGCAATGGCCGACCGTCGGTATCCAGGCGGAGGCGACCCGGCGGCGGACGCCGGCGGCGGCCTTCGGCGTCGAGGGCTTCGAGACGCCGCCGCTAAACCTGTTCGGGATCGCCGGCGTACTCGGTTACGAGATCGACCTGTGGGGACGGATCGCACGGCAACGCGAGGCGGCGATGGCTCAGCTCGAAGGCAGCCTGTACGCCACGGCAGCCGTGCGTCTCGGCCTGATCACCGACGTCGCAGTTGGGTACTTCGGCCTGCGCAGTGCGCAACGGCAGATGGATATCGCGGAGCGCACCCTGGCGGCGCGTCAGGAAGGCGTACGCGTGGAGCGGCTGCGCTATGACGCGGGCATGATCGATGAGCTCAGCCTGCGCCAGGCCGAGGTCGAGCTTGCAGCCACTCGCGCGGAGTTGCCGGTACGCATCGACGAGCTGCAGCGGCGCGAGACCGCGCTGGGTCTCCTCCTCGGCCTTGATCCGGCGGAACTGGTCGAATCATTGCAGGTCGCGGATGGCGGCCTGGGCGATATTACCCTGCCGGACAGCGTGCCTGCCGAGTTGCCGTCGGCCTTGCTGTCTCGCCGCCCGGACCTGCGCGCCGCCGAGGCCGAAGTGATCGCGGCGACCGCCGCGATCGGTGTCGCGCAGGCCGCGAGGCTGCCCCAGCTCAATCTCGCCGCATCGTTTGGCACGGCGGCGTCAACCACAGGGAACCTGTTCACGAGCGACGCCGAGGCCTGGAACATTGGTGGGACCCTTACCGGCCCGCTGTACGATTTCGGCCGCGGCCGGGCCCGCGTGGATACCGCGGAAGCGCTGCGGGAGCAAAGCGAGCTGCGTTATCGCGCGACCGTCGCGCGCGCTTTCGCGGAAGTGCGGGACGCACTGACGTTCTTTGCAAGCACCGGCATCCGCCTGGACGCCGTCCAGGAGCAGGTGACGGCGTTGCGGCGTACGGAGGAACTCGCGGAGATCCGCTATCGCGAGGGTTATATCAGTATCATCGAGTTGCTCGATGCCCAGCGCGCATTGCTGGGCGCAGAGCTGGCCCTGGCGCAGGCGACATCGGACCGATTCGCCGCGGCAGCCACGCTGTTCAAGACACTGGGTGGCGGCTGGGAGGGCGGCACATGGTGAGGCGGACGCGCGCGGAGGCCGACGCGACGCGCGAATCTTTGCTGGATGCGGCCGAGCAGGTGTTTCTCGAGCGTGGCGTATCGAGCACGACACTCGAACAGATCGCGAAGCGCGCCAACGTAACCCGTGGCGCGATCTACTGGCATTTCAAGAACAAGTCCGACCTGTTCCGCGCCATGCTGGAACGGGTTCGCCTGCCATTGGCGGAGATCGCCGAAGGCCTCCGACAGGATGGCCGGGACCGGGATCCCCTCGGCATGCTGCAGGACATCTGCCGGCTGGCGCTCGCCAAGCTCGACGAAAACGAAACCTACCGGAATGTCTACAGCATCCTGTTGACCCGTTGCGAGTTCACCGGCGAAATCAATCCGGTTTTCCAGCAGCAGCTCAGCATCGACGACGAGAACCTGCGGAAATTCGAGAACGATATCCGCGAGGCTGGCGCACGCGGTGAGCTGCGGCCCGGCATCGAACCTCGCATCGCCACATTGGCCCTGTATTCGCTGATGCACGGCATCTACGCATCCTGGCTGCGGCAGCCCTCGCGGTTCGCCATCCGCGAGGAAGGGGAGGCGATGCTGGAGCTGTTCTTTTCAGGCCTGCGAATTGAGCATTCCCGGCCTTGAAATAAATCCGGCGCCTGGCGTGTCTATCTTTCATGACCAAAAATGTACGCCTCAGCATTTGCGAGCTTGCGCCGCCC
>JBLRWH010000106.1:0-5399 GCA_047921395.1 Gammaproteobacteria bacterium | reverse complement strand
ACCGCGGCGGCGCTGGCCTACGGGCTGGACAAGCAGCGCGGCGATCGCAAGGTCGCGGTCTACGACCTCGGCGGCGGCACCTTCGACATCTCGATCATCGAGATCGCCGAGGTGGATGGCGAGCACCAGTTCGAGGTCATGGCGACCAACGGCGACACCTTCCTCGGCGGCGAGGACTTCGACCTGAAGGTCATCCAGTACCTGGCCGACAGCTTCGAGAAGGAAAGCGGCATCGACATCCGCAAGGATGCGCTGGCCATGCAGCGCCTGAAGGAGGCGGCCGAGAAGGCGAAGATCGAGCTGTCCTCGTCGCAGCAGACCGAGGTCAACCTGCCGTACATCACCGCGGACGCCAGCGGGCCGAAGCACCTCAACATCAAGCTGACCCGGGCCAAGCTCGAGTCGCTGGTCGAGGACCTGGTGCGGCGGACCATCGAGCCCTGCAAGATCGCGATCAAGGACGCGGGAATCAAGGTCAGCGACATCGAGGACGTCATCCTGGTCGGCGGCCAGAGCCGCATGCCCAAGGTGCAGGAGGCCGTAAAAGACTTCTTCGGCAAGGAGCCCAAGAAGGACGTGAACCCGGACGAGGCCGTGGCGATCGGCGCCGCCATCCAGGCCGGCGTGCTGTCCGGCGAGGTCAAGGACGTGCTGCTGCTCGACGTCACGCCGCTCTCGCTGGGCATCGAGACGCTCGGCGGGGTGATGACCAAGCTCATCGAGAAGAACACCACCATTCCGACCAAGGCGCACCAGGTGTTCTCGACCGCCGAGGACAACCAGACGGCCGTGACCATCCACGTGCTGCAGGGCGAGCGCGAGCGCGCCCTCGACAACAAGTCGCTGGGCCGGTTCGACCTCACCGACCTGCCGGTGGCGCCGCGCGGCGTGCCGCAGATCGAGGTGACCTTCGACATCGACGCCAACGGCATCCTGAACGTCTCCGCGAAGGACAAGGCGACCAGCAAGGAGCAGAAGATCGTCATCAAGGCCTCGAGCGGCCTGACCGACGACGAGATCAAGCAGATGGTCGCCGACGCCGAGGCCCACGCGGCGGAGGACAAGAAGTTCCGCGAGCTGGTCGACGCGCGCAACCAGGCCGAGGCCCTGATCCACTCGAGCGAGAAGTCGCTCAGCGACCTCGGCGAAAAGGTGCATTCGGACGAGCGCGCCAGGATCGAGTCGGCGATCTCCGACCTGAAGGACGCCGTGAAGGCGGACGACAAGGGGCGCATCGACGCCAAGGCCAAGGCGCTCGCCGAAGCCTCGGCCACGGTCATGCAGCGGGTCTACGCCGAGGAGGCGCAGGCCGGTGCGGCAGGCGGCGGCGAGGGCGCGGAGCAGCCGGGCGCGGGCAAGCCGGCGGACGAGGACGTCGTCGACGCCGAGTTCGAGGAAGTCAAGGAAGATAACAAGTAAGCTTCTTCTGAACCACGGAGCGCCGCATGGCGAAGCGGGATTACTACGAGGCCCTCGGGCTGCAGCGAAACGCAACCGAGGCCGAGCTGAAGCAGGCCTATCGGCGCCTCGCCATGAAATTCCACCCGGACCGGAATCCCGGCGATCCGGAGGCCGAGGCGTCGTTCAAGGAGATCAAGGAGGCCTGGGAAGTCCTCAAGGATCCCCGCAAGCGCGCCGCCTATGACCAGTTCGGTCACGCCGGGGTCGGCGGGGCGGGCGGCGGCCAGGGCGGTGGCGGCTTCGGCCCGGGCGATGCCTTCAGCGACATCTTCGGCGAGGTCTTCGGCGATATCTTCGGCGGCGGGCGGCGTGGTCATGCGCGCGTGTTCCGCGGCGCGGACCTGCGCTACGAGGTCGAGCTCGAGCTCGAGCAGGCGGCCTTCGGCGATACCGTGACCATCAGCCTGCCGCTTGCGGTCGAGTGCGCCACCTGTCACGGCAGCGGCGCCAAGCCGGGCTCCTCGCCGGTGGGGTGCCGGACCTGCGGCGGGCGCGGCTCCGTGCGCATGCAGCAGGGCTTTTTCGCGGTCGAGCAGACCTGTCCGCACTGCAAGGGCCAGGGCACCGTGATCGACGATCCGTGCGACGACTGTCACGGCGAGGGCCGGGTGCGCGAGACCAAGACGCTGGCGGTGAAGATTCCGGCCGGCGTGGACAGCGGCGACCGGATCCGGCTCGGCGGCGAGGGCGAGGCAGGGCGCAACGGCGGCCCGCCCGGCGACCTGTACGTCGAGGTCGCGGTCCGTCCGCACGCGATCTTCGAGCGGCGCGGCGCCGACCTGGCCTGCGAGATCCCGATCAGCTACGTCGCCGCCGCGCTCGGCGGCGAGGTCAACGTGCCGACGCTCGGCGAGCAATCCACGCTGCAGCTCAAGATTCCCGAGGGGACCCAGAGCGGCAAGATCTTCCGCCTGCGCGGCAAGGGTATCCGCCCGGTCCGCGGCGGCGCGCAGGGCGACCTGATGGTGCACGTCGTGGTCGAGACGCCCGTAGGGCTCAGCAAGCGCCAGAAGGAACTGCTGCGCGACTTCGAGACCAGCCTGCGGGACAGCGGCCGCAGTCACAGCCCGCGGGAGCAGGGATGGATGGACAAGGTGCGCGGCTTCTTCGACAGGCTGTCCTCGTGAGCGCGCCGGTCCCGGTCGCGATCCTGGGGGCCTCCGGTCGCATGGGGCAGACGCTGCTGCGCTGCCTGCCTGAATTTCCGGGGTTGCGCCTCGCCGGGGCGCTGACGGCCCCCGCATCGGGCCTGGGCGGTCGCGATGCGGGCGAGGTGGCGGGGCTGGCCACCCTCGGCGTGTCCCTCGAGGAACATGTAGGCGCGGCGCTCTCCGGGGCCCGGGTGGCGGTGGATTTCACCCTTGCGGAGGCGGTGCCGGAGACGGCCGCCGCCTGCCGTGCGGCCGGCGTGGCGCTGGTCTGCGGCGTGACCGGGCTCGACGACGCGGGACACGCGGCGCTGCGTGCTGCGGCCGCGGACGTGCCGGTGCTGTGGGCGCCGAACATGAGCGCCGGGGTGGCGGTGCTGGAGCGCCTCACCGCGCTGGCCGCCGCCGCGCTCGGCGATTTCGATGCCGGGGTGCACGAGGTTCACCACGCCGCCAAGCGCGATGCGCCCTCCGGCACGGCCCTTGCGCTCGGCCGGGCGCTGGTGGGCGGGCGAGGGCTCGGGCCCGCCGCCGCGGCGCCCGACGCCCGGCTCCAGGCGGAAGGGCTTGGCTATGCCGCCCTGCGGGTCGGCGACGTCGTCGGCGAGCACACCGTGACGCTTGCCGGGCCGGGCGAGCGCATCGAGCTGACCCACCGGGCGACTGACCGGGCCATTTTTGCGCGCGGGGCGCTCCGCGCGGCCGCCTGGCTGGCAGGCAGGCCGCCTGGGATGTACACGCTGGCTGACGTTTTTGGCCTCGGGCGCGTGGACACTCTGGCGGGCTGTCAGTAAACTATCGTCTTCAGGCGTTGGCCTGATCTGATCGGACGAAAGTTTCGCCCCTGCCGCCAGCAGTGGCGGGCGTTCCAACGAGATAAGAGCGGGACGGGACCAGCGCGGCCCCTTCCCGCTTTTGGTATGCGCGCGTGAAAAATCCGGGGGATGATGTGACGGAGCCGGCAGTCCTGGGACTCGAAGACGGCACGGTGTTTCGCGGCCTTTCGGTCGGCGCGCCGGGCGAAACCGTCGGCGAGGTCGTGTTCAATACCGCGATGTCGGGCTACCAGGAGATCCTTACGGATCCGTCCTACGCGCGGCAGATCGTCACGCTGACCTACCCGCATATCGGCAATACGGGCGCCAATCCCGAGGACTATGAGTCGGACCGCGTCTACGCTGCCGGCCTCGTGATGCGCGACCTGCCGCCGCGGGCCAGCAATTACCGCGCCACCGAGTCGCTGCCGGAGTTCCTGCGCCGCGAGGGATTGGTCGCGATTGCCGACCTCGACACGCGCCGGCTGACGCGCCTGATCCGTGAGAAGGGTGCGCAGGCGGGCTGCATCCTGGCCGGCAGCGACGATGGCGCGGCAGCGGTGGAGAAGGCGCGCGGCTTTCCCGGGCTGAAGGGCATGGATCTCGCCCGGGTCGTCACCACCGCGGCGCGGTACGACTGGACCGAGCCGACCTGGCGCCACGCCCAGGAACCCCGCGACACCAGCCTGCACGCCGTGCACCGCGTCGTCGCCTGGGACTTCGGCATCAAGCGCAACATCCTGCGGCTGCTGGTGGACGCCGGCTGCGCGGTGACCGTGGTGCCAGCCGAGACGCCGGCCGCCGACGTGCTCGCGATGCGGCCCGACGGGGTGTTCCTGTCGAACGGCCCGGGCGATCCCGAGCCCTGCGATTACGCGATCGCCGCGACCCGCGCTTGCATGGACGCCGGGGTGCCCGTGTTTGGCATCTGCCTCGGCCACCAGATCCTCGGGCTCGCCGGCGGCGCGCGCACGGTTAAGATGAAGTTCGGCCACCACGGCGCCAACCACCCGGTGCAGGATCTCGACACCGGCCAGGTGCTGATCACCAGCCAGAACCACGGCTTCGCGGTCGACGAGAACTCGCTGCCGGCCAACCTCAGGCCGACGCACCGCTCGCTGTTCGACGGCACGCTGCAGGGCATCGAGCGCACTGACTGCCCGGCGTTCTCGTTCCAGGGCCACCCGGAGGCGAGCCCCGGTCCCCACGACCTGCGGCCGCTGTTCCAGAAATTCACCTCCATGATGGCGGGAGTGCGGCAGGCATGAGTGTGCAGTGGAG
This sequence comes from Gammaproteobacteria bacterium, assembly GCA_047921395.1. Taxonomy (GTDB): domain Bacteria; phylum Pseudomonadota; class Gammaproteobacteria; order Steroidobacterales; family XN24; genus XN24. Next base: position 694 of record JBLRWH010000106.1, on the reverse strand, counting down.
GCGGTCCGCGGCCGCGGACGGGGATGGACATGGCCAAGCGAACTGATATCCAGAGCGTCCTCATCATTGGCGCCGGCCCGATCGTCATCGGGCAGGCCTGCGAGTTCGATTACTCTGGCGCACAGGCCTGCAAGGCGCTGCGCGAGGAGGGCTACCGGGTGATCCTGGTGAACTCGAACCCGGCCACGATCATGACGGATCCGGACACCGCGGACGCCGTCTACATCGAGCCGATCGACTGGCGCGTGCTGGAACGCATCATCGAGAAGGAGCGCCCCGACGCCCTGCTGCCGACCATGGGCGGCCAGACGGCCCTGAACAGCGCCCTGGACCTGGTCAAGCACGGCGTGCTCGAGCGCTACGGCGTCGAGCTGATCGGCGCCTCGAAGCAGGCCATCGACACCGCCGAGGACCGCGACCTGTTCCGCAAGGCAATGATCGAGATCGGCCTCGAGGTGCCGCGCTCCGCAATCGCGCACACCATGGACGAGGCGCGTGCTGTGCAGGCCGAGATCGGCTTCCCGACCATCATCCGGCCGAGCTTTACCCTCGGCGGCAGCGGGGGTGGCATCGCCTACAACGCTGAGGACTTCGAGGCGATCGTCGAACGCGGGCTCGACCTGTCGCCCACTTGCGAGGTCCTGCTCGAGGAGTCGATCCTCGGCTGGAAGGAATTCGAGATGGAGGTGGTGCG
>JBLRWH010000105.1:0-5457 GCA_047921395.1 Gammaproteobacteria bacterium | reverse complement strand
TCCTGCTCGAGGAGTCGATCCTCGGCTGGAAGGAATTCGAGATGGAGGTGGTGCGGGACCGCAAGGACAACTGCATCATTATCTGCGCGATCGAGAACTTCGACCCGATGGGCGTGCACACCGGCGACTCGATCACGGTGGCCCCTGCGCAGACGCTGACGGACAAGGAATACCAGCGCATGCGCGATGCCTCGATCGCGGTGCTGCGCCGGATCGGGGTCGAGACCGGGGGCTCGAACGTGCAGTTCGCGGTCAACCCGGACGACGGGCGGCTCATCATCATCGAGATGAACCCGCGCGTCTCGCGGTCCTCCGCGCTGGCCTCCAAGGCGACCGGCTTCCCGATCGCCAAGGTCGCGGCGAAGCTGGCGATCGGCTACACGCTCGACGAGCTGAAGAACGACATCACCGGGGGCGCGACCCCCGCCTCGTTCGAGCCGACGATCGACTACGTGGTGACGAAGATTCCGCGCTTCACCTTCGAGAAGTTCCCCGACGCCGACCCGCTGCTCACGACCCAGATGAAGTCGGTCGGCGAGGTCATGGCGATGGGCCGGACCTTCCAGGAATCGCTGCAGAAAGCGCTGCGCGGCCTGGAGACCGACTGCACCGGGCTCGACGAACAGCTCGAGCCGCCCTTCGACGAGGCGGCGCTGCAGCGCCTTGAGCGCGAACTGCGCTTCCCGGGCGCCAACCGCATCCTGTTCATCGCGGATGCGTTCCGCGCCGGGGTGGACTTCGAGACGATCCATGCCTGGTCGCGCGTCGATCCCTGGTTCCTCGCCCAGCTCGAGGAACTGGTGGCGGAGGAGGCGCGCGTGCGCGCCGAGGGCCTCGGGGGGCTGACGCGCGAGCGGCTGTTGCGGCTCAAGCGCCGCGGCTTCTCGGATGCGCGCCTCGCGAAGCTGGTCGGCGTCCGGGAGCCGGCCATGCGCGCGCACCGCCTCGAACTGGGCCTGCGCCCGGTGTTCAAGCGCGTGGATACCTGCGCCGCGGAGTTCTCCACCAACACGGCCTACATGTACTCGACCTACGAGGAAGAGTGCGAGGCGGCGCCGACGGGGCGGCGCAAGATCATGATCCTCGGCGGTGGGCCGAACCGCATCGGGCAGGGCATCGAGTTCGACTACTGCTGTGTGCACGCCTCGCTGGCGCTGCGCGAGGCGGGCTTCGAGACCATCATGGTCAATTGCAATCCGGAGACCGTCAGCACGGACTACGACACCTCGGACCGGCTGTATTTCGAGCCTCTGACGTTCGAGGACGTCATGGAGGTCGTCGAGCTCGAACGGCCGGAGGGCATCATCGTGCAGTTCGGCGGGCAGACCCCGCTGAAGCTGTGCCGGAAGCTGGAGGCCGCGGGCGCGCCGATCATCGGCACCTCGCCGGACTCGATCGATCTCGCCGAAGATCGCGAGCGGTTCCAGAAGCTGGTGCACGAACTGGAGCTCAAGCAGCCGGCGAACCGCACCGCGCGCAACGTCGAGGACGCCGTCCGGCTGGCCGAGGAGGTGGGCTACCCGTTGGTGGTGCGCCCGTCGTACGTGCTGGGCGGACGGGCCATGGAAGTGGTGTTCGCGGAAGACGAGCTGCGCATGTACATGCAGCACGCGGTCAAGGTCAGCGAGGACAGCCCGATCCTGCTGGATCGTTTCCTCGACAACGCGGTCGAGGTGGACATTGACATCGTCAGCGACGGCGAGGCCGTGGTGATCGGGGGGATCATGGAGCACATCGAGCAGGCGGGCGTGCACTCCGGGGACTCCGGCTGCTGCCTGCCGCCCAACACGCTCGACCCGTCGATCCAGGAGCAGCTGCGCGACCAGGTCCGGCGCCTGGCGCGGGCGCTGGGCGTCAAGGGCCTGATGAACACGCAGTTCGCCATCCAGGGCAGCCAGATCTTCCTGCTAGAGGTCAATCCGCGCGCCTCGCGCACCGTGCCGTTCGTCTCCAAGGCCACGGGTCGGCCGCTGGCGAAGATCGCCGCGCTGTGCATGGCGGGCATCAGCCTCAGGGAGCAGGGCGTCAGCGGCGAGCGGCGGCCGGACTACCTGTCGGTGAAGGCCTCGGTGTTTCCGTTCGCCAAGTTCCTCGGCTCGGACCCGATCCTCGGCCCCGAGATGAAGTCCACCGGCGAGGTGATGGGCACCGGCAGGTTCTTCGGCGAGGCCTATGCCAAGGCCCAGCTCGCCGCGGGCGTGGTGCTGCCGCGCGGCGGCACCGCGCTGATCAGCGTGCGGGACCAGGACAAGAACGGCGCCATCGAGCTGGCCCGCATCCTGGTCGACCGCGGGTTCCAGATCGTGGCGACCTCCGGGACCGCCACGGCCATCCAGGAGGCAGGCGTGCCGTGCCGCTCCGTGTTCAAGGTGCGCGAGGGCCGACCCCACATCGTGGACATGATCAAGAACGGCGAGATCAGCCTGGTCGTCAACACCACCGACAACCGCCAGGCGATTCGCGAGTCGCATTCCATCCGGCGCGAGGCCGTGCATCGCAAGGTCACGTACTACACTACGATTACCGCAGCCAAGGCGACCTGCGTGGCGCTCGACCATCTCGACGCCACCGACGTCAACCGGCTGCAGGACCTGCATGCGGAGATCCAGCCATGAGCAAGGTGCCGATGACGGCCGAGGGCGTTGCGCGCCTGCAAGAAGAACTCACGCGCCTGAAGAACGTCGAGCGGCCGCGGATCAGCCAGGCCATCGGCGAGGCGCGCGCCCACGGCGACCTGAAGGAAAACGCCGAGTACCATGCCGCCAAGGAGCAGCAAGGGCTGGTCGAGGCGCGCATCCGCGACCTGGAGTACAAGCTCTCGCACGTCGAGATCATCGACGTGCGGACGCTCAACGCCGCGGGGCGCGTTGTGTTCGGTGCGACGGTGGAGCTCTACTGCACGACCGAGGACTGCGAGCTGCGTTACCAGATCGTCGGCGAAGAAGAGGCCGACATCCGCACCGGGAGGATCTCCATTTCCTCGCCGATCGCGCGTGCGTTGATCGGCAAGAGCGAGGGCGACGAGATCCGGGTGCATGCGCCAGGCGGGGACCGGGTCTACGAGCTGCTGCAGGTCCTGTATATCTGAGCGCTGGCGCTACTTGGGCAGGATGATCCTGCGCCGCCCGGGATTGGGGCGCCAGAACAGCGCCACGTGGCCGATCCGTTGGATCAGCTCGGCGCCCGAGGCCTCGCACAACTCCCGGATCATCTCGTCACGGCCGTCGCGATCGCCGGCGCGAACCCGGACCTTCACCAGCTCGTGGTGCGCGAGGGTCGAATCGAGCTCCGCGAGCAGCCCGGGCGTCAGGCCCGCGCCGCCGGTCATGACAACGGGCTCGAGCTCGTGCCCGAGGCGGCGGAGATGACGTTTTTGCTTTTCAGTCAATGACATGTGGATGTTTCTTAATAACTTACATCATTAAAAGGCCGGCGCCGGCCAAGCCGCCCAGGCGCGCCGGGCGGTAGTCTAGCAGGGCGCGGGGCGACGGCAGGAATCCGGACGACGATGACGGGACGAACACGCAAGGGCAAGCGCTGGATGGACGAGCACGTCGATGACGAGTTCGTGCGCCGCGCGAAACAGGAAGGCTGGCGGTCGCGGGCCGTGTACAAGCTCATGGAGATCCAGGAAAAGGACCGGGTCATCAAGCCGGGCATGACCGTGGTGGACCTGGGCGCCGCGCCAGGCGCCTGGAGCCAGTACGCCGCGCAGCTCGTCGGCAGCCGCGGCCGGGTGGTCGCGGTGGACCTGTTGCCGATGGCCTCGCTGGCGGGCGTGGAGATCATCGAAGGGGATTTTCGCGAGCAGGAGACGCTCGACGCCCTCGTGGCCACGCTCGCGGACCGGGAAGTGGGGGTTGTACTTTGCGATATGGCCCCCAATATCAGTGGACTGGCGACGGTGGATCAGCCCCGCGCCATGTACCTCGCCGAGCTTGCGCTGGACTTTGCGCGCACCAGGCTGGCTCCGGGCGGCGCCCTGGTGACGAAAGTGTTCCAGGGCGAAGGGAGCGACGCGCTGGTCGCGGAGGCCCGCAAGGACTTTGGCACCGTGCGGATGCGCAAGCCGAAGGCCTCCCGGGACCGCAGCCGGGAATTTTACCTGGTGGCAGGAAACTACCGGGTCATGTAGTGTCTAAACCGAACGGGCGACCTGCCCGCGCGAGAGCTTAGGAGCGGCGTCATTGAACGATCTAGCTAAGAACATCGTGTTGTGGATCGTGATCGCAGTCGTACTGCTGACGGTCTTCAACAGTTTCGGGACTGCGCCGCGCACGGTGCAGGACGTCCCGTATTCCAGTTTCCTGCAGCGGGTCGATGACGGCTCCGTCAGCGATGTCGTGTTCGAAGGCGACAAGATCATCGGCACCTTCAGCAGTGGCGAGCGCTTCACGACCTTCAGCCCGGAGACGGACAACCGGGCGCTGATCGGCGAGCTCAAGAACGCCGGCGTGACCTTCCGCTCCAGTCCCCCGCAGCGCCAGTCCTTCCTGATGCAGCTGTTCATCTCCTCGTTCCCGATCCTGCTGCTGATCGCCGTCTGGGTCTACTTCATGCGGCAGATGCAGGGCGGTGGCGGCGGGCGTGGTGCCATGTCGTTCGGCAAGAGCCGGGCGCGGCTGCTCGGCGAGGACCAGGTCAACGTCACCTTCGCGGACGTGGCCGGCGTCGAGGAAGCCAAGGAAGAGGTCAGCGAGATCGTCGACTTCCTCAAGGACCCGGCCAAGTTCCAGCGCCTCGGCGGCAAGATTCCCAAGGGCGTGCTGATGGTCGGCTCGCCGGGCACCGGCAAGACCCTGCTCGCCCGCGCCATCGCCGGCGAGGCCAAGGTGCCGTTCTTCACGATTTCCGGCTCCGACTTCGTCGAGATGTTCGTCGGCGTCGGCGCGTCCCGCGTGCGCGACATGTTCGAGCAGGCCAAGAAGCACGCGCCCTGCATCATCTTCATCGACGAGATCGACGCCGTCGGCCGCCATCGTGGCGCCGGGCTCGGCGGCGGGCACGACGAGCGTGAACAGACGCTCAACCAGCTGCTGGTCGAGATGGACGGCTTCGAGGGCAACGAGGGCATCATCGTCATCGCCGCCACCAACCGGCCTGACGTGCTCGACCCCGCGCTGCTGCGCCCGGGCCGCTTCGACCGCCAGGTCGTGGTGCCGCTGCCCGACGTGCGCGGCCGCGAGCAGATCCTGAAGGTGCACATGCGCAAGGTGCCGCTGGCCGAGGACGTCAAGCCCGGAATCATCGCGCGCGGTACGCCGGGCTTCTCGGGCGCCGATCTCGCCAACCTCGTCAATGAGGCGGCGCTGTTCGCCGCCCGCGCGAACCGCCGCACGGTGACGATGGAGGAGTTCGAGAAGGCCAAGGACAAGATCATGATGGGCGCCGAGCGCCGCTCGATGGTCATGAGCGACGCCGAGAAGAAGCTCACCGCCTTCCACGAGGCGGGCCACG
>JBLRWH010000104.1:2282-5480 GCA_047921395.1 Gammaproteobacteria bacterium | reverse complement strand
TACTGGAACGCGGTCGACCTGCCGCGGCTCTACATGGGCACGCTGGTGGTCATGCACATCACCAACATCGTGCTCAACTGGCTGCTGATTTTCGGCAACCTCGGCGCGCCGGCGCTCGGCACGCAGGGCGCGGGGATCGCGTCGGCGACCTCTACTGTGGTCGGCTGCGCTTCTTATATGTGGCTCGGTTTCCGGCACGCGCGCGGCGCCGGGTTCATGCAACGGATCCCGGCGCGTGAGGATTTCGTCGCGCTGTTCCGGCTCTCGCTGCCGTCGGGTGTGCAGCAAATGTTCTATTCGACCGGCTTTGTGGTGCTGTTCTGGATCCTCGGCCAGGTCGGCACGCGCGAGATGGCCGGCGCGACGGTGATCCTGAACCTGACGATGGTCGCGTTGCTGCCCGGGCTCGGCTTCGGCCTCGCGGCGTCGACGCTGGTGGGCCAGGCGCTCGGCCGCGGCCAGCCGGCCGACGCGTCGCGCTGGGGCTGGGAAGTGGCGCGCGTCAGCATTGTCAGCCTCGCGGTGCTCGGCCTGCCCGGCGCGATTTGGCCGGAGCTGCTGCTCGGCCTGTTCATCCACGATGCCGAAACGATGGCGGTGGCGAGCTTCCCGATGCGCCTGGTCGGGATCGGCATGGCCATCGAGGGGCTGGGGCTGGTCATGATGCATTGCCTGCTCGGCGCCGGCGCCACGCGGCGAGTCCTGGCCGTGGTCGTGCTGTCGCAGTGGGGGCTGTTCCTGCCGCTGGCGTATATCGCCGGGCCGGTGCTCGGGTTCGGGCTGGCGGTGATCTGGTCGATGCAGGTGGGCTATCGCGCCGTGATGGCCGTCGTGTTCACGCGCCTGTGGGTGCGCGGGGACTGGTCCCGGATTCGCGTCTGAGGGTCTGAGGGGACACTGCTCTATTGGCGGTTTGGTGCCACTGCTCCCGGGGGAGCAGTGGCACCAAAGGCCAATTTGAGCAGTGTCCCCATCACCAAATCGGGCACTATCCACAATAATGCGTCATTTGATACAATCAACACCGTGCAGCACCCCCGCCACGGAGCGCGCGCCATGACCAGCGCCACCGCCCAAGCCATCCGGCCCCAGCCAGCAGACGTCCTGGCGAAGGCCGTCCGCAACGCCGGCACAGCGCTCGGCCTCAGCCAGGCTGAGCTCGGCGAGGTCATCGGCCGTTCGCGCTCGTCGCTCGCGCGCCCGCTCGACCCGGCGTCCAAGTCCGGCGAACTGGCGGCGCTCGTGGTGCGCGTCTATCGCAGCCTGTTCGTGCTGGTTGGCGGCGACCCGGTCGCGATGCGGCACTGGATGGAGACCGAGAACCTGCATACCGGCGGCGTCCCGCGCGAGCAGGTCAAGGATGTGCAGGGCCTCGCCACCGTCGTCGCCTATCTCGACGCGGCCCGCGGCAAGCTGTGACCCGCCGGCCATCCGGCGCGCCGCCAGCGTCGCCCACTGGCAGCGCGATCTGGGACGCCTGCCGCGAACACGCGCGGCCGGGCCGCATCGGCGGCACCCTGTTCCGCGTCGTTGAGAGCCAGGAGCAGGTCGCCACCAGCGCCATCGTCGATACCGCGGCCGAGCAGGCCATGCTCGAGGACATCCTCGAGGCGTCCAAGCCGCGCCGCCGGCCCGGCACCGCGCACCTCGATTACCTGCTGGCGACCGCGTTCCGTTACCCGCCGCTGCGCCATGGCTCACGCTTCGGATCGCGCTTCGAGCCGTCGCTGTTCTACGGCTCGCTCGCCGAGCGCACCGTGCTCGCGGAAGGCGCGTACTACCGCTTCTGGTTCTGGTTCGGCATGAAACGCCCGCCGCCGACGCAGCAGCTCATCACGCAGCACAGCGTCGTGCGCGCCCGCTACGCGACCCGCCGCGGCCTGCGCCTGCAGCATGCGCCGTTCGACGCGCACGCCGACGCGCTGCGCAACCCGCGCGACTACGCCGCGACCCAGGCGCTCGGCACGGCGCTGCGCACGGCCGCGATCGAGGCGTTCGAGTACTGTTCGGCGCGCGACCCCGGCCTCAACGTCGCCATCTTCACGCCCGCCGTGTTCCCCGCGCACGGCCGCCTGGAGGGCCGCAGCGAGTGGAGCTGCATGACGAGCCCGCAGCGCGTCGCGTTCGTCAACACGGCGACGCGCGCGACGCACGAGTTCATGCTCGGCCAGTTCCTGCTCGACGGCGAGTTTCCCGATCCGGCGCGCTGAGGCGCGCACGCCAGGTCCGGATCATGCTGCGCTGTGCAGCATTTTTTGCTGCGGTGGCGCAGCGCCGGTCGACCGATCCACCGATCCATTAACGCAGCCGCTCGATCTCCTCGAGTAAATCCAGCGCCAGCGCGACGCCGGGCAGGTTCACGTCGAGATCATGATGCAGCCGCAGCGCGACTTGCGTGCGGCGCACGCTGCGCCCGGTGAAGCGCCAGCACGTGCGCTCCTCGCCGCGCGGCTCGATCACGCCCTCGGCGACGAGCTCGACGACGAACGCCTCGCTGGCGTGGCAGATGCGGCAGAACTCTTCGAGCTCGAACTCGAGCGATTCGTCGAGAACCTGGCCCATGAGGATGTTGATTTCTTCGCGGGTCATGGCGTCAGGCCCCCATGTCGCGGCGCGGGCTGAACGGCAGCGTGTCGCGCATCTGCTCGTAGAGGCGGCGCGCCTCTGCGGTGTCGGCCGGCGGCGTGTCGATGCGCAGCGTCACGATCTGGTCGCCCGCCGGCGAGCCGGGCAGGCCGCGGCCCTTGAGGCGCAGTCGCCGCCCGGACTGCGAGCTGGCCGGGATCTTGAGGTCGACACGTCCGCCGAGTGTCGGCACGCCGATGGTGTCGCCGAGCGCCGCTTCCCACGGCGCGATGGGCAGAGTCAGGAGGATGTTGCGGCCGTCGGCCTCGTACATGGCGTGCGGCTCGAACGCGACTTCCATGAACAGGTCGCCGGCCGGGCCGCCGTTCAGCCCGGGCGTGCCCTGGCCGGCCAGGCGGATGCGCTGGCCCTCGGTGACGCCGCGCGGGATGGCGACGCGGATGCTGCGCTTGCTGCCGTCGGGGGCGCGCAGCTCGAGCGTGCGGTTGGCGCCGTGGAAGGCGTCCTCGAGCGTGATCTGGATGCGCGCGTGGGTGTCTTCGCCGCGCGCTGGGCCGGCCTGGCGGTAATGGAAGCTCTGCGGGCCGCGCTGGGCGCCGCCCATGCCGCCGG
>JBLRWH010000104.1:0-2182 GCA_047921395.1 Gammaproteobacteria bacterium | reverse complement strand
GGGCGGAAGTCCTGGCCGGCCTTCCAGTTGGCGCCGAGCTGGTCATAGGCGGCGCGCTTTTCCGGGTCCTTGAGAACCTCGTAGGCCTCGCCGACTTCCTTGAAGCGCGCCTCGGCATCGGGTTCCTTGCTCACGTCGGGGTGGTACTTGCGGGCCAGCTTCCGGTAGGCGCGCTTGACCTCGTCGGCGGTGGCGGTGCGGGCCACGCCGAGCGTCGCGTAATAGTCCTTGAAATCCATTTGACCCTCGGGTTTCGGGAGGTTTCGGGTCGGACCACGTCAAACCTCTGAATGTCTTAAGGATACTCCTCCAAACCCCCAGCCTGCGAGGCCTTAGAAGCTACTTTGTGGGCCCAAAAAGGCGTTCTAAGGGGAGCCCACACCGCGGGCCCCGGGCGGCGGGCTGTTAAAACGCGAAAACCGGCCCAAAAACTTGCTTCTAACGGCCCGAATTGCCCAGTTTTATGGGGGTGAATCTAGAAAAATCAGGCGCTTGCCATGGTCCGACCCCACACATACCCCACACGCAAAAAGGCCCCACGGTTTCCCGTGGGGCCAGGCTTTTTGCGTGTCGCCCGGCTTATGCGCCGGGTCGCTTTCCGCGCGCAATCAGGTCAGGCGGCAGCCTTCCGGCGGCGGGCCATGCCAACGCCGAGCAGGCCGAGGCCGAGCAGGCCAAGGGTGGTGGGCTCCGGCACGTCGAAGCTCTCACCGCGGCCGAACAGCTCCATGTGGGACAGCCCGTTCCCCTGTGCCGGCGTGATGCTCCAGTCGTGCCAGGTGTTGACCGCGCCCGACACCAGGAAGGTGGCAAATTCGCTGCCGAACTTCAGCACCAGCAGCAGGCTTTCCGAGCCCATATTGCCCGTGTACATCCAGCGGCCAATATTGTCTGCATCAAGCTCGATGCGGAGCAGGCCGCTGTCGAGCCCGTCGGGCAGGTCGTCCTTCTCCAGCGAGACCCAGTCAGTGAAGCCCAGGCCCATGTCCGGGTCGTCGTCCGGGCTATTAAGGTCGTACGGCGGGATGTTGCCGACGATCGGGCCTGCGCACTGGCTGGTGCCGTCCACGTTCACGGTGATGCCCAGGTTCGTGCACACGGCGCCGAGGGCGGAACCGCTCACGACGAGCAGGGCCGCCGCGCCGAGAATGCTGATAATTGGGTTACGCATATAATTCGCTCCAGGTTAAACATCTTGCCAGCGAGCCGGCGTGTCCGGGGTTCGTCTGTGCTGGAACCTCATGCAGTTTCCATGCCAATGTTCCAACCTGTGGTTTTGCAGGTACTTTCATAGAAACCGAAACTATCTCCGTTTGCCGGGGCGTAAGGCCGACCGACGGTAGTCAAGACTTGAGATTTAACATAAAACAGAACCCGCCCTACATAATGACCGCGCAAGCGACATAAGCATCCTTTAGCCTCCGATTTCTGTACGATTTTTTGAGACCTGGATCACATTTCTGAGGCGAAAACTAGGCCATTTAGAGGTAAAGTTAAATAAAAACAAGGCAGTACGGCCATTTCATCAATATCAGGTAAAAAGTACATGTAAGTTATTCCGACGCTGTCCGTGCCGCAGGAGCCCCGGCAATGCCAGGCCAAGACGTTCAGAGGGGAAGTGGCCGGTAGCGCGTCCGAGTCTGCCCGACACCGCGCGTCGGCCTGGAGGGACGCCCCCGGATCGACCTTAGCGCGCATTTTTCGGGCCAAAAACACCCTTCTAAGGCCATTTTCAGGCCGGTTTTCGGGGCTTGATACTAAATATTTCAACCACTTACCATGGTCCGACCCGACACCGTCAAGGAAACCGACAGTCACTGTCGAGAAAGTTTGCAATAATGCGACGCCTGTCACATTCCCGGACCGATACTCCGTCAAAATAGGACATCCGCCCTGAGGACCCCCCTGGCATGATGTTGATCGGAACAGCGGGCTACGCGGCAGCGGCGGTCGCCTTCATGCTGCTGACCCTGCTCATGCTGACCAGCTGGCGCGGCCGGCTGCAGGGCGGCCTGCTCGTGGCGGCCGCGGGCCTCAGCGCCGCCTGGGCCGCCGCCGCGGCGATCGACATCGGCACGCCGTCGCACTGGCAGCTGATCGCCACCCTCGAGGTGCTGCGCAACACCGCCTGGCTCGTCTTCCTCGCCCGCCTCACGCCGGCCGGGCAGGGCGTCGCCGGGTT
>JBLRWH010000103.1:0-5565 GCA_047921395.1 Gammaproteobacteria bacterium | reverse complement strand
CTAGGCTACAGGGCTGCCGCGCTCCGCGAAGACCGTCTTCATTGAACCGCGACCCCCCATAGGGTACATTTCCCGCCCCTCGACACGCCTGTGTCGGGGCCGGATGGAGAGGTGGCCGAGCGGTCGAAGGCGCTTGCTTGGAAAGCAAGTTTAGGGTAACCCCCTAACGCGGGTTCGAATCCCGCCCTCTCCGCCAGATACCCCGCCGGACCGCTCCGTCCCCGACCGGACAGCATGCTTGCGGAGCGCCACGTGAAAAAAATATTTCAAGCCTCAGTCCTGCTTTGCCTGCCCCTGCCCCTGGCCGCGATCGCGGACGAGGGCATGTGGACGATCGACAACTTCCCGTCGGCCAGGGTGGCGGAGAAGTACGACATCACCATCGACGAGACGTGGCTACGCGCCGCCCAGCTCGCGACCACGCGTCTCGAGAACGGCTGCACTGGCTCGTTTGCCTCCCCGGACGGGCTCGTCCTGACCAACAACCACTGCGTGTGGGATTGTGTCCGGAACCTCAGCAGCGATGAACGCAACCTGTCTGATGACGGCTTCATGGCGAGGGAGCGGAGCGGGGAACTGCGGTGCCCGGGCGAGCAGATCTCCGTCCTGATGGCCATGGAGGACGTGACGTCCGACGTTGGCAAGGCGGTCGAAGGCCTGGACGACGCCAGGGCGAACGAGGCGCGCAAGGCCAGGCTGACCGACCTCGAGTCGGCGTGCGAGGAAGCCTCGGGCAAAACGCTGAGCTGTGAGGCCGTGTCGCTCTACAACGGCGGGCAGTACTTCATCTACCAGTACAAGCGCTATGACGACGTCCGCCTCGTGTTCGCACCCGAGCTGGACATCGCGGCCTTCGGCGGCGACCCGGACAACTTCAATTTTCCGCGCTGGAGCTTCGACATGTCCTTCCTGCGCGCCTACGAGGATGGCAAGCCGGCCTCCACCCCGCATTACTTCGAGTGGCGCAAGGCCGGCCCGGCTGCGGCGGAGCCGGTGCTGATCACCGGTCACCCCGGCGGGACCGACCGGTCCCTGACGATGGCCCAGCTCAAGGTCTTGCGGGATGTCGTGTATCCGAACTGGCTGCTGCGCGTTGCAGAGCTTCGCGGGCGTATGCTCGAGTGGCAGAAGACCGGCCCCGAGGCCGAGCGGATCGTGCAGCAGGAGATCCTGTTGCTCGAGAACGGGATCAAGGTGCGCTACAACCAGCTCAGGGCGCTGCACAACGATGAAATGATGGCCGTCAAGGCGGCCGACGAGCGTACGCTCCGCGAGAAGGTTGCCGCGGACGAAACGCTCCAGGCGGCTTATGGCGATGCGTGGGACATCATCGACGGCGCGATGAAAACATACCGCAACATGTACGAAGAGTACCTTTTCATCGAGCTCGGCGCCGGCTTCCAGGGTGACCTGTTCAATTACGCGCGCACGATCGTGCGCGGCACGGCCGAGCGCGAGCTGCCGAACAGCCAGCGCATGCGCGCATACACCGACGCGGCCCTGCCGCAGGTCGAGCAACGGCTGTTGGCAAACCGACCCGTCAGCAAGGATTTCGACAAGCTCAGGATGAGTTTTTCGCTGGACAAGATGCGGGAGTGGCTGGGACCCGACAGCAAGTACGTGCATATCGTGCTGGGCAAGGCGTCCCCGGAATCGCTCGCGGCGGAGCTCGTCGATGGCAGTGGCCTGGCGGACCCGGCCTACCGGAAAGCGTTGTGGGAGGGTGGAACGGCGGCGGTCCGGGCGAGCGATGACCCGATGATCAAGCTCGTCCTTCGCATCGATGACGACGCGCGCGCCCTCCGCAAGCGTTACGAGGACGAGGTCGAGGCGCCACGCACGTGGGGCGAGGGCATGATTGCGGACGCGCGCTTCCAGGTGTACGGCACCGACACCTACCCGGATGCGACGTTCACGTTGCGTGTGACCTACGGCGCCGTCAAGGGCTGGATGGAAAAGGGCGCATGGGTCGATCCCATGACGCACACCCGGCGCCTTTTCGAGCGTGCGACCGGCGCGCGGCCTTTCAGGCTGCCCGACAGCTGGGTCCAGGCGGAGGCAAAGCTCGATCCGGACACGCCGTTCAACTTCGTCGCCACCACCGACATCACCGGAGGCAACTCAGGCAGCCCGATCCTGGCGGCAGACGGGGCCCTGGTCGGCCTGGCCTTCGACGGCAACATTCACTCGATCGCCGGTCAGTACTGGTTCGACCAGGAGTCCAACAGGACGGTGGGCGTGAATACCGCGATCATGCTCGAGGCTTTGGAGACTGTTTACGGTGCGGGCCACCTGCTGGACGAGTTGACGCTGGTCGATTGAGCAGGCGTGACGCGCGACACACCTGCCGTTTGCGCGCCCGTGCTCCAGGCATGAGGCCGGCATGCTGAACGCGCTGCTGCTGGTGTCCGGCCTCGCGCTGCTGACCGTGGGCGGCGAAGCATTGATCCGGGGGGCCCTGACGGCCGCGCGGCGGTTCGGTGTCTCGCCCTTGCTGAGCGGCCTGCTGATCGTCGGGTTCGGCACCTCGATGCCGGAGCTGGTGGTGTCGGTCGACGCCGCGCTCAGCCAGCGGCCCGATATCGCCATCGGCAATGTCGTGGGCAGCAACGTCTGCAACATCCTGCTGATTCTCGGCCTCTCCGCGTTGATCGCACCGATGACGGTCCAGCCGCTCGCCTTGCGGCGCGACGCCGTCACCATGGTGGCCGTGACCCTCGCGTTCACCCTGCTGGCGGGTGCAGGTACGCTGGGCAGACTGGATGCGGTCCTGTTCCTCGCGGGGTTGAGCGCCTACCTGCTGTGGGCCTACCGGACCGAATCCGTCCACGATGTTCCGGCCGGCGAATTGCATCGCGCCGAAGCGGAGGAGCTCACGGTGCTGCCCGGCTCGACGCTGTTCACCGTGGCAGCCATCGCGGGTGGCCTTGCGTTGCTGGTGGGCGGATCCCGGCTGCTGATCGCCGGCGCGGTCGGGATCGCCGAGAGCCTCGGCCTGTCGGAGGCCGTGATTGGCCTGACCCTCGTGGCGGTCGGTACTTCGCTCCCGGAACTCACGATCTCCGTGATCGCTGCGCTCCGGCGCCACGCGGATGTGGCGGTGGGCAACGTGCTGGGCAGCAACATTTTCAACATCCTTGGCATCCTGGGCGTCTCGGCGCTGGTTCAGCCCCTGCCCGTGAACGCCCGGATCCAGCAGTTCGACCAATGGGTGATGCTGGCGTCGGCGTTGCTGCTGATCGTGTTCCTGTATACGGGACGCCGCCTGAGCCGGCCGGAAGGGGCAGTGCTCCTGCTGGGTTACGTGGCGTATCTTGGCCTGTGTTTTGCCGTGCCGGGTGCTAGCCTGTAGGCATTGATTCCGCTTGCGTGGATCACCGGGAACATTGAGATGATCTATCACGGCAGCTGTCACTGCGGGGCGATCCGTTTCGAGGTCGAGGCCCCCGAGGCGCTGGAGGTCGAGGACTGCAATTGTTCGATCTGCAGCATGGCCGGCTACCTGCACCTGATCGTGCCGCGCTCGAAGTTCAGGCTGGTCGCCGGGGATGATGCGATCACGACCTACCGGTTCAACAGCGGCATCGCGCAGCACACTTTCTGCAAGGTCTGCGGCATAAAGCCGTTCTACATTCCCCGTTCAAACCCGGACGGCGTCGACGTGAATGCCAGGACCCTGGAGGAACAGCCGGCCTCATTGCGGATCGTGCCGTTCGACGGAAAGAACTGGGAGCAGAACGCCCATGCCCTGGCCCACAAGAGCCAGTCGCCCTAGCGTTCCCGCAGCCGCGGCGCGCCATAGCCATGTCCATTTTCCGGTCGCGGGCCGCCTCCCGAGCGGCTAAGTTAGCGGCATGAACACCCAACCCCTGCCTCCCGCTGACGAGATGTACACGGCCCTGCTGGCGCGAGACTCGAGTTACGACGGCATTTTCTACGTCGGCGTCCGCTCGACCGGGATTTTCTGCCGGCCAGTGTGCCCTGCGCGCAAGCCGATGCGCCGCAACGTGGATTTCTACGCCTCCGCGCGCGACGCCCTGGCGCACGGCTTCCGGCCGTGCAAGCGCTGTCGCCCGTTGCAGCCCAACGGCGAGACGCCGGATCCCATCCGGCGCCTGCTGGACGAGATCGAGACGGATCCGTCACGGCGGTTGCGGGACGGCGACCTGCGCGAGCGCGGCCTGGAGCCGGCCACCATCCGCCGTTGGTTCAAGCGCCATCACGAGATGACCTTCCACGCCTACCAGCGCGCCCGCCGGATGGCCAATGCGCTCGGCGCGCTGGCCCAGGGCAGCGCCGTGACCGAGACTGCCTTCGACAGCGGCTTCGAGTCCATGAGCGGCTTCCAGGAGGCCCTGCGGCGCATCACCGGGCGCTCGGCCACGGCGAGCCGCGATGCGGTTGTCGTCAGGCTCACGCGCATCCTGACGCCCCTCGGTCCCATGCTGATGGCGACGAGCGATGCAGCGGTCCTGTTGCTCGAGTTCACCGACCGCCGGATGCTGGCGACACAGCTGCAGCGCCTCGGCCGGCGTCTCGAGTGCGTGTTTGTGCCGGGCACGACCCCGGTGGGCCGGCAGATGGAGGAAGAGCTCGGCGCCTACTTCGCCGGCAGGCTGCGGGACTTCAGCACGCCGCTGCAGCCCGCCGGCACGGAGTTCCAGCAGCGTGTCTGGCAGGTGCTCAAGTGCATCCCCTACGCCGAAACGCGGACTTACGGCGAGCAGGCGCGCCTGCTCGGCCAGCCCGGCGCGGTGCGCGCTGTGGCGCGCGCCAATGGCGACAACCCGATTGCGATCGTGGTGCCGTGCCACCGGGTCATCGGGGCCGATGGCAAGCTGACGGGCTACGGCGGCGGCCTGTGGCGCAAGCACTGGCTCCTGCATCACGAGCGGGAGCGCCTGGCCTCCGGGGCACCGCCCTAGGCGCTCATCGCTTGCGCGGATCGTCGGCGGGATCGAGGTACTCGATACCCCATGGCCCGGTGCCGTGCAGCTGGATGATGGTTTCTTCCGTGGTGTAACCGAACATGGGTTCGCCGGGCGCCATCACCGCGAAGCCGCCCACCGGCATGGCCGTGGTCGCACCGCGGTCGAATTGCCTGCCATGCGCGAAATGGAGCTCGCCCTGCAACACCGTGACCCGCTCGTAGGCCGGGTGGATATGGGGCGCGAGGCGGTAGTCGGCCGGCAGCTTCAGGCGGAAAGTGAATGGCTTCGCTTTCGCGAGGTTGCCCTCCAGCACCGAGATCTTTGCTCCCGTCTCCATGGAGGGGACATCACGCCATTCGAGGGACTCCGCGGTGATGATCACGTGTCCGTCGCCGTGATAGGGCAGGTGTTGAGCGACCGCGGTGGCACTGATCAGCGCCACGGCCGCAAGCGAGATCGTGGTCGATATCTTCATGATTGCTCCACTTGGACTTATGGGTTTCCTCCTTCGGCTGGTTGCGGTCGCGCAATTGGATACGCACCGCACTAAGAACCCTAGTAGAAAGTGGCGCGGGTTTGAAGGCCGGCTCCCGGTTCCCGCGCCGGGGCACTTTCTCGCCAAGCAGGCCTCTAA
>JBLRWH010000102.1:0-5809 GCA_047921395.1 Gammaproteobacteria bacterium | reverse complement strand
TCATGGCCATCGCCGGCGGCGCCGACCTGGTCGAGGGCGGACGCGCGGCGGGTGAGCAGTGGGTCGCGGACTATGTCGGCAACTGCTATCACAAGACCTGTGACGCCTGGGACCCGGACTGGAACCTCGCGGGTGCGGTGCAGGATATCGAGTTGTTCCAGATGCTCCTCGTGGAGCTGGGCAACTCGCGCCGCTGGCCCGAATGGAAAGATGGTTCCGAGTTCAAGGCGATCCGGCGCGCCAGCCTGGCCGCCGAGGCGGAGGCGAAATGAGCGAGCGATTCACGGTGTCCCTGGAGTCCGAGCTGGCCGAGCAGTTCGACGCCTACATGCAGCGCAAGGGTGCGAGCAACCGCTCCGAGGCGGTGCGTGACCTGATCCGCGAGGCCCTCGCGCGCGAGCAGCTCGACCGCCATCCGGAAGTCGATTGCCTGGGCATCCTCACCTATCTCTACAACCACCACGAGCGCGAGCTCAGCAAGCGGCTCACCGAGGCGCATCACGCCCACCACGACCTGACCGTCACCACGCTGCACATGCACCTCGACCACGATCACTGCCTGGAAGCGGTGCTGCTGAAGGGCCCGGCCTCGCAGATCGAGTCCTTCGGCGATGCGGTGATGGCGCGCCCCGGCATCCGGCATGGCCGCCTGCACCGGATCCCCGCGCCCTGACGCGACAATTCCCTATTGAGACAGGGCCCCCGCGAGTGGTATTACGATTCCTGCAAATGTAATACCGCAGGATCGCACCTGACATGCGCCACCGCTCGCGCCGCATCCCGCCCCGCAGCTGGCCTCGCGGCCTGTGGCCCGCAGCGCTCGCCGCCTGGATCGCGCTGCTGCTGCCCGTCGGCGCTGAGGCGCACGCGATGCTGCACGAGGTCGTCGACGGCGAGGCCGTGACCCTCAGGCTGTCTTACGGCGGCGCAGAGCGACCGCTGTTCGAGCCCTACGAGGTGTTCGCACCGGGGCTGGAGACAGCGTTCCAGTCGGGCCGCGTCAATGCACTCGGCGAGCTCAGCTTCCGGCCCGACCGGCCCGGAACCTGGCGCGTGCGGGTCGCGACGGAGGACGGGCACGGCGCCGTGATCCGGCTCGAGGTCGACGAGGCGGGCATCGCGGCGGCGCTGCCGGCGCAGCACGGTCATGCCCATGATTACTGGCCGCGAGTGGTCGCGGCGCTCGGCTACCTCCTCGGCGTGTTCGGCCTGCTGGCGCTGTGGCGGGCGCGCCCGGCGCGCACGGGCGCGGGCTGAGCGATGCACATCCCCGACGGGCTGATCTCCCCGCAGACCTACCTGCCGGCGCTCGCGCTGGCGGTGCCGCTCTGGGTGGTCGCGGGGCGCCGGCTCCGGGACCGGCTCGGTGACGAGATGCTGCCGCGTCTCGCGGTGTTCACGGCGCTCGCCTTCCTGCTCTCGACGCTGATGCTGCCGCTGCCGGGCGGGACCTCGGGGCACGCGGTCGGCGTGGGCCTGCTGGCGCTGATCTTCGGCCCATGGGTCGCGTTCATGGCCTACAGCCTGGTGCTCCTCCTGCAGGCGGTGGTGGTCGGCGCCGGGGGCATCACGGCCCTGCCGGTGAACGCGCTGGCCATCGGCTTCCTCGGCGCGTGGACGACCGTCGCGCTCCACGGCGCGCTGCGCCGTCTCGGCGAGGGCCCCGCGATCGTGCTCGCGGTCTGGCTGGCGGTGATGACCTCCGCGCTGGTCCTGGCGCTGGTGCTCGGCCTGCAGCCCTGGCTCGCGCACTCGGCCGACGGCACGCCGCTGTTCTTTCCGTTCGGCCCGGCGGTCACGGTCCCTGCGCTGCTCATACCGCACGCCCTGATCGGGGCCGGTGAGGCGGCGCTCACTTTGCTGGTGTTTCGCCACGCGCGCCGGCGTCGCTGGCTGGCGGCGCCGGGATGAGAGATCGCGCGTGGCTGTGTGCCTGGCTGGTCGCCATCGTCGCGGCGACGCTGGTGCATGCGCCGGCCTGGCTCGGCGCCTCCCTGGTCGCGGTCCTGCTGGCGTCCGGGCGCGGGCGTGTGGCGCTCCTGGGGCGCGCGCTGCGGGCCGTGCTCCCCGTCCTGCTGGTGATCTCGGGCGGCTACCTCGTCATGGGCTGGCTGACGGACAGCCTCGCCTGGCCTTACCTGGGGTTGCTCAACCTGCGCGTTCTGCTCCTCGCCGTGCTGACGACCTGGATGGTGCGCGACGTCAATCTCGACCGGGCGCTGCAGGGTTTCCCGGTCGCGCAGCGCTGGCTGAGCATCGTGCGCAGCCAGGTCACGGTGTTCCGCAGGCTCGCCGCCGAGTACCGCGACGCCGTGCGGAGTCGCAGCACCCTGCCGCCGACGCTCGGCCAGCGCTACCGCGCCGGCGCGGCACTGGGCCTGGCCGCGCTCGACAAGGCCGTCTACAACGCTGAGGCGCTCACCCAGGGCATGCGCTCGCGCGGAGCGTTCGATGACTGAGCCGCTGTTCGGGCTCGAGGGCGTCTCCGTGGCGTACGGCGACGGCCGCATCGCGCTGGCCGACGTCGACCTGGAGATCGCCGCGGGCGAGCGCGTCGTGTTGCTGGGGACGAACGGCTGCGGCAAGACCACCCTGCTGAAACTGCTCGACGGCCTCGTGGCGCCGAGCGGCGGGACGCTGCGCTTCGAAGGCAAGCCGCTCGATGCGGCGCGGCTTGGGGAGCGCGAGTTCGCGCGCGGCTTCCGCCGCCGCGTGGCGCTGATGTTCCAGCACCCGGAAGCGATGTTGTTCAACCCGACGGTGGAGGACGAGATCGGCTTCGGCCTGCGCCACCTGCCAGCAGCCCAGGCGCGTGAGCGGGTGCGCCACTGGGCCGCGTTCATGCGTCTCGAGGCGCGCCTCAGCGAGCACCCCTCGCAGCTGTCCGGCGGCGAGAAACAGCGTCTCTGCCTCGCCTGCCTGCTCGCGCCCGAGCCCGAGGTGCTGCTGCTGGACGAGCCGACCGCGAACCTCGATCCGCGCACCGTCGGCTGGCTGATCGACTGGCTCGGGGAGCGCTCGATCACCACCGTGGTCGCGACGCATCACATGGCCCTTGCGCCCGAGCTCGGTGGGCGCGCCGTGATCCTGTCGGAGGCGCACCGCATCGCGTTCGATGGCCCGGTGGGAGACGCGCTCGCGGACCTGGAGCTGCTGCTGGAGAACAACCTCGCGCATCGGCACCGCCACACGCACGGCGGCGAGGTGCACGAGCACGTGCACGGGCATCCCGTCTGGGGGCCGGCGCGCGATTGAGCTTCGTTGGGGCCGTTGGGCCGCGGCCGGAGCACGGCAGGGCTCCCCTCGCTCAACAAATTTCAATATCGCTCGGTGAGCCCTGCCATGCTCCGGCCGCTGCGCTCCGGCGAACTCGGGCGGCGCAGCGCGGCTGTCGGGAGCTCTTGCGGTTTTCCCGCTTGTGGGGCGCGCTGCACCGCGTCATCCTGTAGCGCATGTCCCGCAACCTGTATATCGCCGCCACGGAGCCGATGAGCGGCAAGTCGCTGGTCGCGCTCGGGATCATGGAGCTGTTGTCGCGCAAGCGGGCACGGCTGGGCTTTTTCCGCCCGGTGGTCGCGCAGGCGGAGCATACGGACAACGACATCCAGCTGATCGCGGGGCGCTACGGCCTCGAGATTGGCGTCACGGCGGTGCATGCCTTCACGCACGACGAGGCGCAGCGGCACCTGGCGGCCGGGCGGCATGACGAGGTCTTGAAGCTCATTCTCGACCGCTACAAGGCGCTGGAGGCCGAGTGCGACTTCGTGCTCTGCGAGGGCACCGACTACACGGGCGTGTCCTCGGCGTTCGAGTTCGATTTCAACGCCGCGGTGGCGAAGAACCTCGGCGCGCCGACCCTGTCGGTCATCAGCGGGCGCGGGCGCAGCGCCGACGAGATTCACAACGCCATCCAGGTGGCGCGCGAGGTGTTCCTGGCGCGCGGCTGCGATGTCGTCGGCACCATCGTCAATCGCGCCACCACGCCGGATCCCGACGGCCTGGTGAGCGAGCTCCAGGGCGCGCGCGCCAACGGCGAGCCGCTGTTCGTGATCCCCGAGGACGCCTCGCTCAGCCGGCCCTCGGTCGCCGATGTCGCGCGCGAACTCGGCGCCGAGTTGCTGCACGGCTCGGCCGATTCGCTCCGGCGCGACGTGGGCAGCGTCACCGTCGCCGCGATGCACCTGACGCATTTCCTCGAGCGGCTCACGCCCGGCAGCCTCGTGATCACCTCCGGCGATCGAGCCGACATCCTGCTCGGCGGCTTCGTCGCCAATCGCTCGGTGGCGGCCACCGGGCTCGCAGGGATCATTCTTACCGGGGGGCAGCTGCCCAACATCCAGATCCGTCACCTGGTCGGGGGGCTGTCGGACGAGTCGCTGCCGGTGCTGTCCGTGGCGGCCGACACTTACGAGACGGCCACGCGCGTGCACGAGGTCCGGGCCTGGCTCAGCCCCGACGACGACGCGAAGGTGGCGCGCGCGCTCGGCCTGTTCGAGTCGCGTGTCGGGGTCGAAACGCTGGAGGATCGCATCGACCTGACACGGCCGGCGCGCATGACGCCGCTGATGTTCGAGTACGAGCTGATGCGCCGCGCCGCCCGCGACCGCAAGTGCATCGTCCTGCCGGAGGGCGAGGAGGAGCGAATCCTGCGCGCGGCGGACATCCTGGTGAAGCGCGGCACGGTCGACGTCGTGCTGCTCGGCGACGAGACGCTGGCACGGCGGCGCATCTCGGCCCTCGCGCTCGGTCTCGACCGGGTCGAGATCATCGATCCGGCGCGTTCGCCTCGGCTCGAGGCCTACGCGGCGGAGCTGCACCGCTTGCGCAGGCACCGCGGCGTCACGCCGGAACGCGCGCTCGACATGATGCGCGACCGCAGTTACTTCGGCACGATGATGGTGCACATGGGTGATGTCGACGGCATGGTCTCCGGCGCTGTGACCACCACCGCGCACACCATCCGGCCCGCCTTCGAGTTCATCCGCAAGCAGCCCGGCGTGTCGGTCGCCTCGAGCGTGCTGTTCATGTGCTTGCGCGACCGGGTGCTCGTCTACGCGGATTGCGCGGTCGTGCCGGAGCCCACCACGGAGCAGCTGGCGGACATCGCGATCAGCTCGGCGGCCACGGCGGAGATGTTCGGCATCGAGCCGCGCGTCGCCATGTTGTCGTATTCGACCGGCGATTCGGGCGCGGGCGCGGACGTGGAGCGAGTGCGGGCCGCGACGGCCCTGGTCCGTGCGCGGCGTCCCGACCTGCCGGTCGAGGGTCCCATCCAGTATGACGCCGCCGTGGATGCCGCCGTGGCGCGCACCAAGATTCCCGGCAGCGAGGTCGCGGGGCGCGCAACAGTGCTGGTGTTCCCCGACCTCAACTCCGGCAACAACGCCTACAAGGCCGTGCAGCGCTCCGCCGGGGTGGTCGTGGTCGGGCCCGTCCTGCAGGGCCTGATGAAGCCGATCAACGACCTCTCGCGCGGCGCCAGCGTCAGCGACATCGTCAAGACGGTGGCCATTACCGCCATCCAGGCCCAGGAGCTCGGCCGCCAGGGCCCAGCGTCCTAAGGGAAGATCGGCGTCGGCTGGCCCGCTTCGTCGATCGACACCATCGTGACCTCGGCGCTGGTGACGCGCACGTCCTCGTCGACCAGGCGCGAGCGCGCCAGCACGTCCACGCGCAGGCGGATCGAGCTGCGCCCGATGTGAATGGTGTCGGCCCACAGGCTGACGATGTCGCCCATCTTCACCGGCTTGTGAAACTCGATCTTGTCCATCGCGATGGTGACGAACTTGCGCGCCGCCTGGCGGCTCGC
>JBLRWH010000101.1:0-5854 GCA_047921395.1 Gammaproteobacteria bacterium | reverse complement strand
CGGTGGCCCCACCAGAGCTGGCGGCTGATGCACCAGTCCTGGATGTTGCGCATCCACTCGAAGTAGGTCTTCGACCAGTTCTCCGGCACGAAACGCACGCGCCCGTCCTCGACGGCGGCGATCGCGGGCTCGGCGAGCGGCGCGACCTTCACGTACCACTGGTCGGTCAGGTAGGGCTCGAGCACGGCGCCACTACGGTCGCCGCGCGGCACGACCATGCGGTGATCCTGGACCTTCTCCAGCAGGCCGAGGGCGTCCATGTCCACCACGATGCGCTCGCGCGCCGCGAACCGGTCCAGGCCGCGATAGGCCTCGAGGACGCCGGCGTTCAGCGAGGCGTCGTCGTCGAGCACGTTGATCATCTCGAGACCGTGACGCCGGCCGATCTCGTAGTCGTTGAAGTCATGGGCCGGCGTGATCTTGACGCAGCCGCTGCCGAACTCCGGGTCGACGTAGTCGTCGGCGATGATCGGGATCCGCCGCCCGGAGATCGGCAGGAGGATTTCGCGGCCGACCAGGGCCGCGTAGCGCGGATCATCGGGGTGCACCGCGACGGCCGTGTCGCCGAGCATGGTCTCCGGACGCGTCGTGGCGACCACGAGCGCGCCGTCGCCGTCGGCCAGAGGATAGCGGAAGTGCCACAGCTTGCCGGGCTCTTCCTCGGAGACGACCTCGAGATCGGAGAGGGCGGTGTGCAGCACCGGGTCCCAGTTCACGAGGCGCTTGCCCCGGTAGATCAGGCCTTCCTCGTGCAGGCTGACGAAGGCGCGCGTGACCGCCCGCGACAGGTCCGGATCCATGGTGAACTTGTGGCGCGACCAGTCCACGGAGGCGCCGAGCCGCTTGAGCTGGCGCTCGATGGTGTCGCCCGACTCCTGTTTCCACTGCCACACGCGCGCGACGAACTTCTCCCGGCCCAGTTCGCGCCGATTCTGTCCCGCGGCGTTCAGCTGGCGCTCGACGACCATCTGGGTCGCGATGCCCGCGTGATCGGTGCCGGGTTGCCACAGGGTGTTGCGGCCCCGCATGCGATGCAGCCTCGTCAGCGCGTCCATGATCGTGTCCTGGAAGGCATGGCCCATGTGCAGGGTGCCGGTCACGTTCGGCGGCGGCAGCATGATGCAGTAAGGGTCGCCGACACCGGACGGGTCGAAGCAGCCGAGCCGCTCCCAGTCCGCGTAGATCTCGACCTCGATGTCTTCGGGGTTATAGGTCGTCTGCATCGGGTGAACCAATCCTTGTCAGGTGCGCAGGTGATTTCGCAGCGCGCGCTCGACGATCTCGGGAAGTTCGTCGCGCAGCCGGGTGGAGACCTGTTCGAACAATGCCGCCTCGACCTCGCGGACCGCTGAGTGCAGCGAGTCGAGCACGACTTCCCAGGCCACGGCGACGAGCTCGGCCTTGAGTGCGCCGAGCTCGTGATCGGAGAGCTGCCCCGGCGCCGGGACCGCGATCGCCTTGAGCACCGGCGGCGTGTCCTGCAGATCCTCGGTGACCTGCTTGACCAGCACGGGCACAATGTTCGGTTTGTCGGCCTGCTGTTTTTTCTGGCTGGTCTTCTTCTTCATCGCGTTGCACTCTCGATCTGGTGCGTCTCGAGCGTGTAGCCGCGATCGCGATAAAAGCGGAACCGGTCCCGCGCCAGCGCGCGCTCCTCGGCCCCGCCGCCGACGATCTCGGCCACGCGGTCGAAACGACTGAAGAACGTCGGCACCTCGCGATCGAGGTTGACCAGGATCTCCGCCTCGAAACCCGGCGCTGCGCCCGCGCCGATCCGCACCGGCGTGGCGGCCGCGAGGTCCGGCTCGAGGTCGGGCGCATCGAGCACGTGCGGCAGGAAACTGCGATCGCTCCAGGTCCACATCAGCCTGTCCAGCTGCTGCGCGCCGGCCGCCGAGGCGGTATGCAGGTAGACGGTATGTTTCAGCCGCCAGGCCTTCTCCACCAGCCGGCAGGCGAAGCGCTCCCGCGCCAGCTCGGCGTCATCCTCGAGAACATAAAAGTCAACGCGCGTCATCCGGGTCCGTGGCGCGGCCCTCAGGCGACGCCGGCCCGGCTCATCAGGAACTGCGCCAGCAGCGGCACCGGGCGGCCAGTCGCGCCCTTGGCCTGGCCCGTCTTCCAGGCGGTGCCGGCGATGTCCAGGTGAGCCCACTTGAGGTCACGGGTGAAGCGCGCAAGGAAACAGGCCGCCGTGATCGCGCCGCCTTCGCGGCCCGCGACGTTCGCAAAGTCCGCGAAGTTGCTCTTGAGCTGCTCGTCGTAATCCTCGCCGATCGGCAGGTGCCAGGCCCGGTCCTCGGCGTCGACGCCCGCGCGGAGCAGTTCCTGCGCGAGGGTGTCGTCGTTGCTCATGAGGCCGCTGAGGTGTTGTCCCAGGGCGATCACGCAGGCCCCCGTCAGGGTCGCGATGTCGACGATCGTCGCCGGCTTGAAACGGCGCGCATAGGTCAGCGCATCGCACAGGACCAGCCGACCCTCGGCGTCGGTGTTCAGGATTTCGACGGTCTGGCCCGACATCGTCTTGACGATGTCGCCCGGGCGGCTGGCGAGGCCGTCCGGCATGTTCTCGGCGGCCGGCACGAGCACGACGACGTTGAGCGGCAGCTCGAGCCGCACGATCGTCGCCATCGTGCCGAGCACGCTCGCGGCGCCGCACATGTCGAACTTCATCTCGTCCATAGCGGGCGACGGCTTTATGGAAATGCCGCCGGTATCGAAGGTAATGCCTTTGCCCACGAGCACGATCGGGGGCTTCTGTTTCGGCCCGCCGCGCCACTCCATGACGATCAGCTTCGGCGGCTGGCGGCTGCCCTGCGCGACGGAGAGCAGCGCGCCCATGCCCAGTTTCTTCATTTGCGCCTGTTCCAGCACGGAAACCTTGAGCGCGGCATGGCCGGACCCGAGCTTGCGCGCCTCGGCCGCAAGGTAGGCAGGCGTGCAGACGTTGCCGGGCAGGTTGCCGAGCCGCCGCGCGATCGACTGGCCCTCGGCGATGGCCTTGCCGTGGCGGAAGCCCAGGTCCGCCGCGGATTGCGATTTCCGGTCCGGGACCCACAAGGCGAGCCTGGCCAGCTTGGGCGGCGGACCCTCGACTTCCGACTTCATTTCGTCGAAGCGGTAGGCGGCATCCTCGGCGGCCTCGGCGGCATGACGCGCCAGCAGGTAGGTCTCCGCGTCGTCGACGTCCTCCATGGAGAGGAAGCTGAAGGCGTCGCGGGCGCCCGTGCCGAGCAGGGCCCGCACGGCCGCGCCATGCGCCTTGCGCCAGCCCTTCAGGTCGAGCTTGCCGGCCTCGCCCAGCCCGACCAGCAGCAGGCGCCGGGCGTTGATCCCGGACGGATTGTGGACCAGCAGCGTGGCGCCGGGCTTGCCGGTGAAATCGCCGTCTTTCACGAGGCCGGAAACCAGTTTCCCGCTGACGTCGTCAATTTCCTGCGCCGCCCGGGACAGGCCGCCATTCTTGTAGACACCGACGATCGCACAGTCGGTTCGCAGCGTCGCCGCCGTGCCTGTCTTCGCAACAAAGTCCATCTGCCACTCCCCTTGGTGCCGCCCCGCTGGATGCGGACGCGGTAAGATGCCGGAGTTTAATGGATTAGGGGGCAGGCCGAAACTGCGCGCCTTGTGACAGGGATCATCGACCGCTACCTGCTGCGAGAGATCTTTCGCACCTTCATCGGTGTCACGACCGTGTTGATGCTGATCCTGCTCGGTGACCAGTTTGCCCGCGGCCTGGCCCGGGCGGCGGCCGACCGCATTCCGCGCGAGGCCGTGCTCAAGCTGATGGGGCTCACGACCATCGAGTACCTGAGCCTGATGGTCCCTGCGGCCTTTTTCTTTGCGGTGTTGTTGACCATGGGCCGCCTGTACCGGGACAGCGAGATGGCGGCGCTCAACGCGTGCGGGATTGGCGCAGGCCGTTTGTTGCGGCCGCTGCTCTGGGCGGGCGTGGCGGTCGCCGGCAGCCTCGCAGTGCTGACCTTCGATACGGCGCCATGGGCGGCGCGCATGGCGGCGGACATCCGCCTGGAAGGCGCGCGCCAGGTGCAGCTGACGGCCCTCGAGCCGGGCCGGTTCCGCAGCGCCTCGGCCGGCCGGCTCGTGTTCTACGCCCGCGATCGCAACGAGGCGGGTCAGCTCACGGGAATCTTCATCCAGCAGCGCACCGATGAGAGCGTGGAGGTTGTGACGGCGGCCCGCGCCGAGCAGCGCGTGTCCCTCGAGCGCGACGAGAATTACCTCGTGCTATACGACGGGATCCGCTATACCGGGCGACCAGGCAGCCCCGAGTTCCGCACGGCACGGTTCCAGGAACACGGCATCCCGCTGCCTGTCCCGCAGCGCGCCGATCCATCCCAGCAGCGCAAGCAGATGCCGACCTTCGCCTTGTTCGGCACCGGGATCACGGAGGATAGCGCCGAGTTGCACTGGCGTCTCAGTGCGCCGGCGTCGCTACTCGTGCTCACTTTGCTGGCGGTTCCCCTGGGCCGCACCCCGCCGCGCTCGGGCCGCTATGGCCGGCTCGGGTTCGCGATCCTGGTGTTTGTCCTGTACAGCAATCTGCTGGGCGTCGGGCGCATGCTGATCGAGAAGGGTCATACGCCGCAGTGGCTCGGACTGTGGTGGGTGCACGGGATCCTGCTGGCGGTCGGCCTGGTGATGCTGTACCTGCAGTCGGGCGGGGCCTGGCGCCTGCGCGCACGGTGGAGGGCGGCATGACCATCCTGGATCGCTACCTTGCGCTGGCGGCGGCCCGCGCGACCTTGCTGGTCATGATCGTGCTGCTGGTCCTGATCGGTTTCATCAGCTTGACGGAGCAATTGCAGGATGTCGGCCGGGGCAGCTTCCAGGCGCCGGATGCCTTCCTCCTCGTCGTAGCGCAATGGCCCCGCAATGCCTTTGACGTGTTCCCGATCGCGGCGCTGCTCGGCGGCATGATGGGGCTCGGCGCGCTGGCGAAGCACAGCGAGCTGGTGGCGGTGCGCGCAGCCGGTGTCGGCCTGCGGCGCCTCGGCTACTCGATGCTGATCGCAGGGACCCTGTTCGCGGCGGCCGCGGCGGCGCTCGGCGAGTTCGTTATGCCGACGGCCGAGCGTTTTGCGGACGAGTATGCCGACGAACTCAAGCGTGACCGCACCAGCCTCTCCGGCCTGTCGGGCAGTTGGCTGCGCGATGGCGAGCGGGTCTTCAATGTGCTGCAGGTCGAGACGCTCGAGCGACTCGGCGGCGTGTACGTCTACCAGTTCGATGCATCGGGCCGGCTCGCTTCGGTGGCGCTCGCGCGCCGCGCCCAGGTCGGCCACGATCGCAAGTGGACACTCGAGGACGTCGAGTTGACGCGCTTCGGCGAGCGGCTCGAGACCGAACAACTGCCTGTCCTCGAGCTGCTCACCGGGATCGACCCGTCGGTGATGTCCGTGTCAGTCATCGACACCAACAGCATGAGCATCCCGATGCTCCGGGAATACATCCGCTACCTCGAGTCGAACGATCTCCAGGCAGGCCGCTACGAAATGGCGATGTGGCAGCGGCTGGCCAACGTCGCCGCGGTGCCGGCGATGCTGCTGCTGGCGCTGCCCTTCGTGTTCGGTCCGCTGCGCTCGGGCGGCAACAGCGCACGGTTCATCATCGGCTTCCTCGTGGGGATCCTGTATATCCTGGGCAAGGGCGCGCTCGCCGACGGTGCGCAGGTCTACGGTGCGCCCATCTGGCTGACGGCATGGCTGCCCGTGGGCCTGATCCTTGGCGCGGCCCTGTTCGGCATGTCACGCATCCGCTGAGGCCGGAGGGGCCAGCCAGGCCCTAGCCCGGATTATTCATGAAAGTCTGGTGAAGGGGTAAAAGAAAAGCC
>JBLRWH010000100.1:0-5865 GCA_047921395.1 Gammaproteobacteria bacterium | reverse complement strand
GGTGGTCAGCTACTCGAGGCTGCGCGGCACCCGCCTGTTGACCCTGCGTTACTAGGTTCGCAAGCGCGGCTTAGCCCAGCGTGAGCAGGTGCCGCCCGTAGGCAGCGACATCGTCCCAGTTCGTATAGTCGATGACGGCCGTCTTGTCGGTGGGGCCGTGCGTGAACTTCATGATCATCTGGATCATGAGGGTATCGAGCCAGCCCCACGAGGGATAATCCACCTTGCCGGCGATGACCTTCAGGTCCTTGGGTTTCCAGGGCGACAGCTCGAGGAACTTCTGCATGTAGCGGTTGCCTTCGACGGTGGCCTTTTCCGGTGTGCGGGCGACGACAGAAACATTGAAAAAGCTGCTGGGCTTCGTCTCGAGCTTTTCCCGGTGCGTGGCGATGAACTCGAACACGGTCTTGTCGTAGGTGCCGTAGAACACCGGCGAACCCAGCGCCACGATGTCGTACGCGTCCCAGTCGACGCCCTCGTGGACCGCCTCGTTGATATCCATCATCTCGCCGCGCCCCCCGGCCGCCGCGATGCTGTCGCAGATCCTGCGCGCGATGCGGGCCGTGTGGCCTCCCTTGCTCATGTACAGTACCAGCACAGATTTCATGACCTAGCCTCCGGCAACCTTGCATCGGTCCAGACATCCTGCACCGCGCCGCGCCGACGGGCCATGCGGGTTTTCCCCAGCGATTCCCGCCAGGCGGCCCCGGGGGGCAGATGCTCGGCTAGAATCCGGGATTCGACTGGCCGGGAGGCTGCACTGTGTTGAGGCAATATCCGCTGCAGGCGGACACCCGCGGTCGTGGCACCCTCGAGGTGACCGTGCAGATCGAAGCTGGCGAGAGGGGCGAGTGAGCCCGCCGAGTTTCGGCGAGGCCACGCGGGCCTGGGTGCGGGTGGCAATCCTGTCATTCGGCGGGCCGGCTGCCCAGATCGCTGTCATGCATCGCATCCTGGTCGAGGAGAAGGGCTGGGTCAGCGAGCGGCGCTTCCTGCATGCGCTCAATTTCTGCATGTTGCTGCCCGGTCCGGAGGCCCAGCAGCTCGCGACCTATCTCGGCTGGGTCCTGCACGGGGTGCGCGGCGGCCTGGTCGCGGGCCTGCTGTTCATCCTGCCCGGCTTCGCCTCGATCCTGCTGTTGTCCTATGTCTACGTATGGTTCGGTGATGTGCCCGCGGTCGAGGGCCTGCTGTTCGGCCTGAAGTCAGCGGTGCTCGCGGTCGTATTGGTCGCGCTCGACAGGCTGCGGCGGCGCGCCCTGCAGGGCCGCGTCCTCGTGTTCATCGCGCTGGCTTCCTTCGTGGCGCTGTTCTTCCTGCAGCTGCCATTCCCCCTGGTCATCCTCGCGGCGGCGGGGCTGGGGCTATGGGAGGCGCGCCATCGCCAGACTGACGCGCTGGAAACGGACTCCGCGGGGCGTCCCACTCGCACCGCGATCACGGCGGCCATCGGTCTGGCGGTTTGGCTCGTGCCGCTGGCGACGATCGCCTGGTTGCTTGGGCCGCAGCACCTGCTCAGCCAGGTCGGGCTGTTCTTCAGCCAGGTGGCCGTGGTCAGCTTCGGCGGTGCCTATGCCGTGCTGGCCTACGTGGCCCAGCACGCCGTCGAGGCCCAGGGTTGGCTGTCGCCGGCGGAGATGGTCGATGGCCTGGGACTGGCGGAGACCACACCGGGGCCGCTGATCCAGGTGCTCCAGTTCGTGGCATTTCTTGCCGCCTGGCGGGACGCCGCGCCCTTCGACCCGGTGATGGCTGGGCTGCTGGCGAGCGTGGTGGCCACGTGGGCCACATTCGCGCCGTGCTTCGTCTGGATCTTCGTCGGCGCGCCATGGGTCGACCGCCTGCTCGGTCGTCCCAGGCTCAGCGGGGCAATGGCTGGCGTGGGCGCGGCCGTGGTGGGGGCCGTGCTCAACCTGTCGCTGTGGTTCGCGCTCCACGTCCTGTTCGAGCGCATAGAGACACTACAGCTGGGCCCACTGCGCATCCTCGTGCCTGCGTTCTCGACCCTGGACCTGGCCTCAGCGCTGTTTGCCGCAGGTGCGCTGGCGCTGCTCGCGTGGCGGGGATGGGGGATGCTGGCCGTGCTCGGCCTGGCGGCCAGCGCCGGGATGGTGCTGTCGCTAGTCCTGCCCTGAGGCCGGCGCCGCGGCGATGGCCGCGCGGATGAACTCCTCGTGCCGGCCGATGAGGATATCGGCCAGCACTGCATCCTTGATGAGCCCGTCGGCGCCCACGAGGAAGGTCGCGCGGCGCACGCCGATGCCCAGCGGCCCGTCCACCCCGTAGTTCTTGATCACGGCCTTGTCAGGGTCGGCGAGGAGCGTGAAAGGCAGGCCGTGCTTGTCACGAAAGCGCGCATGGCTGGCCGCGTCCTGCGGGGCGACGCCCACCACCCGCATGCCCGCGGCGGCGATCTCGTCGTGCATGTCGCGGATCGTGCAGGCCTCTTTCGTACACCCGGGCGTGAAGTCCGCCGGGTAGAAATACAGCACGACGGGCCCGTCCTGGAGCAGCTGCGCGAGCGAAACCTCGCGGCCGTCCTGGTCGGGGAGGGTGAAATTCGGGGCACGATCGCCGGCTTTCAGCATGGGAGGGTCCTCGGGAGCGGCGGGTTATTCCGGCAGGCTTTCGGCGGTCTCGAGCACGGTGTAACCGCTCTCCTGCATGCCGAGCTTCTCGTAGATGGCCCGCGCGCGGGTGTTGTTGCGGAGAACGTACAGCCGCACGGCGCGCACGCCCTCATCGGCCGCCTGCGCCACGACATGCCGGTACAGGCGTCCGAAGCAACCCCGGCCGCGGAATTCCGGGTGCACGTAGACGCTCTGGATCCACCAGATCCAGCCGTCGCGCCAGTCGCTCCACTCATAGGTGATCATGGTCGTGCCGACGATGCGGCCGGCGGTCTCGGCGAGGAAGTAGCGGCCCTTCGACGCGTCGTCCAGCAGACGGCGGACGCCGTTGGCGACCGTGTCCCAGTCGAGCGCCTTGTCCTCCGTCTCGGCGGCGAGCGCGCGGTTGAATTCCGCGATCGTCGCCCAGTCGGTGGCCTCGGCATTGCGAACCATGACGTCCATGCAATAGAATTCCCGGCTTCTCGTGGGGCCGTAGCTCAGTTGGGAGAGCGCCTGGATCGCACCCAGGAGGTCGTCAGTTCGATTCTGATCGGCTCCACCACTTCCCTCATCGTGATTTCTAGCGTGCGCCAGCGGCCCCGGTCGGCAGGGCGAGCCTGCAGCCGTGCCGGTCGACCGCGGCGCCCGGCGGCGTGTCGGGACACATATCCAATACGTCCGGTACCCCGTCGCCATCGGCGTCTTCCTCGGCTGCGCAGCCCTGCGCATTCACTGTGAGGCCGGCAGGCGTGGCGGGGCACAGGTCCGCGGCGTCTGCCACGCCATCCCCGTCCGAATCCCTGGCCCAGCCATAAGGCGCCGCCTGGGCGGGACGCGTGCCATCTGCGCGTGGCCTGGCCTCCGGCTGGCCCAGGTTCACGAAGCTGAAGGGGATCTGCACGCCGATACTGAGGAGGTAATCAGTGAGGGCACCGTCGCTGAAGTCCCGGCGCGCGCGCAGCTCGGTGCGCAGCGACATCTTCATCGGCAAGATCGGGAACAACAGACCACCGCCCACCGAGAACATTCCGCCATCGCGATCATCTCGGTTCAACTTGTAATCGGTCATCATCCAGCCCGCACCCGCGACGGCGTAGGGCATGAAGTATTCCGTCGTCGCGAGGCGCCGTGACACGTCGAGCCCGAAGCCCCACTGCAAAGCGGAGACGTCGCGTTCGTCGTTCTTGAAGCGGGACCCGACGAGGTTCATCTCGACACCCCACTCGCTGCCGAAGCCGCGACCGACGCCGAGATGGTAGCCCGACCACTCGGTCTCGACGTCCCGCTGCACGTCGTCGTCGATGCCCGAGATCATCAGGGTGCCGTACCAGCGGCCATGCTCGTCGAAGGCCATCAGGGAGGAGGCAGGCAAAAGCAGCACCATGCCGAGCAGCGCCGTTTTGATTTTTTTATTCATGTCTTGAGCGTCCGGTCGATCCGAAGCAAAGCCTGACTGATCGCCGCATTATGATGGGTCAGCCGCGAGACTGCCAGATACCGCGCCGAATGAACATCGTCACGTTGCGACTCGCCAACAGGTGCCATGGACACGGACGTTGCCTGTGGCACAATCGGCGCTGCTCTTCGGGCGTCGCTATCGGGGGAATCGTATGCGCAGATTCATCTGGCCAGTGTTTTCTGTCTTGTTTCTTGGCGCTGCTGCGCATGCTGCGGAAGACATGCTCGATGTCTACGAGGCAGGCTTGCGGAATGACCCGCGGTATCACGCCGCGCATTACGATTACCAGGCCGCCATGCAGAAGATCCCTCAGGCACGTGCGGAGCTGATGCCGCAGCTGAGCTTCGACGCACGCCAGAGCCGCACCGAGCAGAACATCCTCGAGCGCGAGCAGCCGGTGTTCGGTATCGGGCGGAGCCGGTTCACGACCCGGACCTGGCAGTTCCAGGTCAGCCAGCCGCTGTTCCGCTATTCCTCCTGGGTGCAGCTGTCACAGTCACGCGCCGTGGTGCGCCAGGCATTCGCCGTGTACACCGCGGCGGAGCAGGAACTCATCCTGCGGGCCGCCGCGCTATATCTTAATTTGCTGGCGTCGCAGGACAGGGTGTCGCTCAGCGAGGCTGAGCTGGCGGCCGTGGGGCGCCAGCTCGAGCTGGTGCAGGCCCAGCGGCGCGGCGGCCTTGCGGCCATCACCGATGAGTACGAGGCCGAGGCCCGGTTCTCGTTCGTGCAGGCTGACCTGATCGAAGCGACCTATGCGCTGGATGACGCTTACCAGGCGCTGCGCGAGCTCGCCGGTGACGCGGTCAGCAGCGTGTATCCCTTGTATCCCGAGATTCCCCTGCTGCCGCCGCAGCCGGCCGATCTCGGCGAGTGGGTGGCGCGCGCCGTGGACCAGAACCTGCTGCTGATGGCGCGCAATGCGGCGGTCGAGGTCGCGGAGCACGAGGCCAAGCGTGTGCGCGCCAGCCACTATCCGAGCCTGGAGCTGGTGGCCAGCACCGGCAATACCGACGTCGGCGGCGCCGTCACGGGCGGCGCGAGCAACACCGATACGAACGTGATCGGGGTGCAATTCAACATGCCTGTTTTCTCCGGCGGCGTCGTGCTGGCCCGGGCGCGCGAGGCCGACATGACGCTGAATCGCGTCAAGCAGGAACGAGTGCTCCAGCATCGCGTCGTGATGCGCGAGACGCGCGGCGCGTACCAGGGCGTGATCAGCGCGATCCAGCGCGTGCGTGCACTGGAGGCCTCCCTGACTTCGCAGGAGAGCGCGGTGGAAGGGCGCACGCGCGGCTTCCGCTCGGGCGTCTACACGCTGCTCGATGTGCTCGATTCGGAGCGCGAGCTCTTCCAGACGCGCCGCGACCTGGCGCGCGCACGCTACGAATACCTGCTCAATCTACTGCAGCTGAAGCGCCAGGCCGGCACGCTCAGTGAGGAGGACCTCGTGTACCTGAACGACCTGCTCGATCGCAACCAAACGCTGATGCTCACGGCGGAATAACACGCGCGAGAACCGGTCCGCAACGGACGCTCCGGCAATCCTTTTGGAGAGGTTGCCGGGGCGTTTTTTTTGCGCGTTGCATGCGTCGGTGGCCACCGAGGTCGTGTCCGATATCGAGTCATTTTCGCGCTCGAGGCGGTTTGACATATTGCACGCTCTGTGCGGGACGCTGCGCAAGCTGGGAAAAGAATTCGTTTGTGAATTTACTTTACTGGATTTGCGTAAGTTAATGGGCTCTTCCGGAAGTCGTGTGGGTGAAATTCAGGTGATTTTACAGTCGAGGCAGC
>JBLRWH010000099.1:0-6084 GCA_047921395.1 Gammaproteobacteria bacterium | reverse complement strand
TTCGAGCAGAACAAGAAGAGCCAGGTCGCGAAGAAGAAGCAGCGGCAGATCCAGGTCAAGGAAGTGAAGTTCCGGCCGGGAACCGAGGAAGGCGATTACCAGGTCAAGCTGAAGAACCTGATTCGTTTCCTCACGGCGGGAGACAAGGCCAAGGTAACCCTGAGGTTCCGGGGCCGGGAGATGGCGCACAAGGAATTGGGCGCCAAGCTCCTCGAAAGAGTGCGGGACGACCTCGTCGAAATGGCGTCGGTAGAACAGTTCCCGCAAATGGAAGGGCGGCAGATGACCATGGTGCTGACGCCTAAAAAGAAGTGAGCCGCGGACCGAGGGGTGCAGACCCCGAGGCCACGGCTTCGCCTGCAGGGCCAGTGAGCCCGACCAGGCCATAAAACGGAGAAACGTAAATGCCCAAGATGAAGACCAATCGCGGGGCCGCGAAGCGGTTCCGTGCGACGGGCGGCGGCGGCTTCAAGCGCGGCCAGTCCCACCTGAATCACATCCTCACGAAGAAGAGCACCAAGCGGAAGCGCCACCTCCGGTCCACCGAACTGGTGGCCGAGAGCGATGTGAAGGCCGTCCGTAAAATGCTCCCCTACGCGTAAGGAGGTGAACCATGGCACGAGTTAAGCGTGGTGTGACCGCCCGTGCGCGGCACAAGAAAATTCTCAAGAAGGCCAAGGGCCATTACGGCCAGCGGCGCAAGAGCTTCCGCGTCGCGCGGCAGTCGGTCACCAAGGGCGGCCAGTACCAGTACCGGGATCGCAAGGCACGCAAGCGCGATTTCCGCGCCCTGTGGATCGTGCGTATCAACGCCGGGGCGCGCCTGCATGGGCTGTCGTACAGCCGCCTGATCGACGGCCTGAAGAAGGCCGGCGTCGAGCTCGACCGCAAGGTGCTGGCGGACATGGCTGTGTTCGAGCCGGAGGCCTTTGGGGTCGTCGCCGAACAGGCCAAGGCCGCACTTGCCGCTTAAGCCGGATCGGATTGTTCCGGACACGCCGCAGCGCCTCGGCGATGCGGGGACGGCATGAAGGGGGAAGGCCTTGCGGGGCCTTTCCCCTTTTCTTTTGAAGGGGATCAGCGTGGAAGACGTAGCACAGCTGCTGGAACAGGGCCGGCAGGAAATCGCGGCCTGCGAGGACCTCGCCGGGCTGGACGAGGTCAGGGTCCGCTACCTGGGCAAGAAGGGCCGGCTCACCGAGCTCCTGAAGGGGCTGGGCGCGCTGTCGGCCGAGGCGCGCCCCGCGGCCGGGCAAGTCATCAACGAGGCCAAGCAGGCCCTGCAGGCGGCCCTGGGGGCCCGCAAGGCGTATCTCGAGGGCGAGGGCGAACGGCGGGCCATCGAGGGCGAGCGCATCGACGTGACCCTCCCGGGACGCGGCGAGGGCATGGGCGGCTTGCACCCCGTCACGCGCACCATGCGCCGCATGGAGACGATTTTTCGCCAGGCGGGCTTCGAGGTGCACACCGGCCCCGAGGTCGAGGACGAGTTCCACAATTTCGAGGCGCTCAACATCCCTGAGCATCACCCGGCGCGGGCGATGCACGACACCTTCTATTTCGGCGACGGCAGGCTTTTGCGCACGCACACGTCACCGGTGCAGATCCGCTCGATGCGCCGGGATGGCGCGCCGATGCGACTGGTCGCGCCGGGCCGCGTTTACCGCTGTGACTCCGACCAGACGCATTCGCCGATGTTTCACCAGGTCGAGGGGCTCGTGGTCGACCGCGGCGTGAGCTTCGCGCACCTCAAGGCCGTGCTGCACGATTTCCTCGAGCGCTTCTTCGAACGCAAGGTCCGGCTGCGCTTCCGGCCCTCGTACTTCCCGTTCACGGAACCCTCGGCCGAGGTGGACGTGGAGTGGGGCGACGGCTGGCTGGAGGTGCTGGGCTGCGGCATGGTGCACCCGCGCGTGCTGGAGTTCGGCGGGATCGACCCCGAGGAGTTCACCGGCTATGCCTTCGGCATGGGCGTCGAGCGGCTCGCCATGCTGCGCTATGGCGTCGACGACCTGCGCCTGTTCTTCGACAACGATCTCAGGTTCCTGCGGCAGTTCAACCAGGGAGCGGTACGATGAAATTCAGCGAG
Organism: Gammaproteobacteria bacterium; assembly: GCA_047921395.1. Taxonomy (GTDB): domain Bacteria; phylum Pseudomonadota; class Gammaproteobacteria; order Steroidobacterales; family XN24; genus XN24. The sequence goes on along the minus strand of JBLRWH010000099.1, from coordinate 3,995 downwards.
CGCTGGCTCCGCGAGTGGGTCGATCCGCCGGTGGACACCGTCGGGATCGTCAGCCAGCTCACCATGGCGGGCCTCGAGGTGGATGGCACCGCGCCGGCGGCGCCGGCGTTCAGCTTGGTGGTGGTCGGGCGGGTCGAATCCGTCGAGCGACATCCCGATGCCGACAAGCTCAGCGTCTGCCGCGTCGACGTGGGCGCGGCGGAGACCCTCGGCATCGTCTGCGGCGCACCCAACGTGTACGCGGGCATGAAGGCCCCGGTCGCGTTGGTCGGCGGCGAGCTGCCCGGCGGAATGAAGATCAAGCGCGCAAAGCTGCGTGGCGTGGAGAGCGCCGGCATGCTTTGCTCCGAGCGCGAGCTCGGCCTCGGCGATAGCCATGCGGGCCTGTGGGACCTCCCGGCCGACGCGCCGGTCGGCGCCGACCTGCGCGAGTGGCTCGGGCTGCACGACCAGGTCATCGACGTCGACCTGACGCCGAACCGCGGGGACTGCTTCAGCGTACTCGGGATCGCGCGCGAGGTGGCCCTGCTCAACGGGATGCCCCTGTCGGGCCCCGAGATCCTGCCCGTCCAGGCGGCCGTGCCGGACGAGTTTCCCGTCGAGGTGCGCGCGCCCGAGGCGTGTCCGCGCTTCGTCGGGCGTGTGATTCGTGGCATCCGGCCTGATGCGGTCACGCCGCTGTGGATGAAGGAAAAGCTTCGCCGCGCCGGGCTGCGCCCGATCCACCCGGTCGTGGACGTCACGAACCTCGTCATGCTGGAGCTGGGCCAGCCCATGCATGGCTTCGATCTCGGCACGCTGCATGACGGCATCATCGTGCGCCTTGCCGAGCCCGGCGAGCAGATCGTGTTGCTCGACGGCCGCGAGGTGATGCTGGAAGCTGACACCCTCGTGATCGCCGACCACGGCGGACCGCGCGCGGTGGCGGGGATCATGGGCGGTGAGCATTCCGGGGTGTCGGCAGCGACCCGCGACGTGTTCTTCGAGGTGGCGTTTTTCGCGCCGCTGGCCATCGCCGGGCGCGCGCGCCGGCTCGGCCTGCATACGGATGCCTCGCTGCGCTTCGAGCGCGGCGTGGACCCGGAGCAGCAGCGCCGCGCCATCGAGCGCGCCACCGCGCTCCTCGTGGAGATCGCCGGCGGGCAGCCGGGGCCGGTGATCGAGCAGGCCTCAGTGGCGCACCTGCCGACACGCGCGCCGGTGGCGCTGCGGCGTGCGCGCCTGGCGGCTCTGCTCGGCCATACCGTGCCCGATGCCGAGGTGGAACGGATCCTGGTCGGGCTCGGGATGACCCTGGCGAGCACCGGCGAAGGCTGGGAGGCGACTCCACCCTCGCATCGATTCGACATCGCGCTCGAGGTGGACCTGATCGAGGAGGTCGCGCGCATTCACGGCTACGACCGCTTCCCCGAGCAACGCGGGCCGGGGGCTGCCGCGCTCGGCGACGCGACGGAAGGGCGCCTGCCGTTATCGCGGCTTGCCGACATCCTCGCGGCGCGCGGCTACCAGGAGGTGGTGACGTACAGCTTCGTGGATCCCGACCTGCAGGCTGCGCTGTTCCCCGGGGTCGAGTCGCTGCCCCTGGCCAACCCGATCTCGTCCGAGCTGAGCCACATGCGCGTGTCGCTGTGGCCCGGTCTCGTGCACGCCCTGCGACGCAACCTGAGCCGCCGCCAGCCGCGCGTTCGGATCTTCGAGTTTGGTCTGAGGTTTATCTTAGAAGATGATGAATTAAAACAACTTAATACGGTGTCCGGACTGCTTGCCGGCGCCCGCTGGCCGGAGCAGTGGGGGGCGCCCTCGGGCCATGTCGACTTCCACGACGCGAAGGGCGACGTGGAGGCCCTGCTGGGCCTGACCGCGGGGGTCTTCCGGTTCGAGGCCGCGACCCATTCAGCGCTGCATCCCGGGCAGTGCGCCCGCATCCTGCGCGACGGACGCGAGGCGGGTTGGATCGGAACGCTGCACCCGCGCCTGGTGCGCGCGCTGGATCTCGATCTCGCGCCGCTGTTGTGGGAGCTGGATGAAGACATCAGCTTTGCCGCCGAACTCCCTGTATTCAAGGAAATTTCCCGCTTCCCGGCGATCCGTCGTGACATTGCGGTGCTGGTCGACAAGGGTGTTCCGGTGGAAGCGCTGCTCGGGGCGATCCGGTCTGCGGGCGGAGCCCTTTTAACAGAATCCAAGATTTTCGACGTATATAGCGGCGATCGTATAGATTCGAGTCGAAAAAGTGTGGCTTTCGGCTTGATTTTACAGGATTCCTCGCGCACTCTTACCGACGATGAGGGGGACCGGGTGGTGGCTGCGGTGGTGGCCCGGCTCGAGTCGGAATTCGGCGCCAGGATGAGAGACTGACATGGCACTCACCAAGGCTGAAATGGCGGAAGCGCTGTTCCAGGACATGGGCCTCAACAAGCGTGAGGCGCGTGAACTCGTGGAGATGTTCTTCGAGGAGCTCAGGGCGGCGCTGGCGAATGGCGAGCAGGTGAAGCTGTCCGGATTCGGCAACTTCGACCTGCGCGACAAGAACCGGCGCCCGGGCCGGAACCCGAAGACCGGCGAGGAGATTCCCATCACGGCCCGGCGGGTGGTGACCTTCCGCCCCGGCCAGAAGCTCAAGACGCGGGTGGAATCGTATGCTGGAACCGGGGAATAACGACGAGCTGCCGGTCATTCCCGGCAAGCGCTACTTCACCATCGGTGAAGTGAGCGAGCTCTGCGGCGTCAAGCCGCACGTGCTGAGGTACTGGGAGCAGGAATTTCCCCAGCTCAAGCCCGTCAAGCGGCGCGGCAACCGGCGCTATTACCAGCGGCGTGACGTGCTGCTGATCCGCCAGATCCGCAGCCTGCTCTACGAAGAGGGCTTCACCATCGGCGGCGCACGGCAGCGCCTGACCGGCGATGACGCCAAGGAAGACCTGACGCAGAGCGTGCAGATCGTCAAGCAACTCCGCATGGAGCTCGAGGAAGTCCTCAAGATCCTCCGCAGCAAATAGTCGCTGCATTTCGCTTTCTCGGGACGGCGCCATCGGTTATGATGCCGCCCCTTCGAACGGGTTCCCGCCCGTTCAGTTTTCTCTCGGTCGGGGCGTGGCGCAGCCTGGTAGCGCACCTGCATGGGGTGCAGGGGGTCGGAGGTTCAAATCCTCTCGCCCCGACCACTAACTAACTGAAAATAAAGAATTTAATGCGGGCCCTGCGGGGCTCGTTTTCGTTTGGCTATACCTTTGGGTAAACAGCCCTGCGACGCAAGTTGGGCTATGAGGCGGATCACCTGCTCAGCTCACCAAGATCGGCCTGTGTGAAAGTGTTGTCTCCCGAAAGGGAAGGTCATGCTCTTTCAAGGAGCATCGGGCAATATCTTTGCCGATTGGGAAATCCGGGCTGTGCCACCCGTACCGCTTCGGCCGGGCGCCAGCTTTTTCAGGCCTTCCGGCTCAACCCGGCCAGCGCTTCCAGTATTCGAGGCTTCAGTTTCAGACGCCCCGCCGTCGACTCCCAGCGATAAACGGTGGAGCTCGAGACGCCGAGGCGGCGTGCGAATTCGGCAACGGTATCGCCCGACTGTCGCCGCAGGCGGGCGACGGACTTTCCGGTCGGTCGAAGCCGGGGAGGCGGCTTTCCCGGAGAGGGTGCCGGCGAGACCGGTGCATCCAGTTCGATCCCGAAGATGCTTCCGATGTGATCCTCCGAAAGCGTCGGCGCGTCGGTGCCGGACGCGGCAGGCAGGGCGAGTTCTTCGGCGATCAGTTCGTCGGCGTCGACACCGCGGAGCGTGAACAGCAGTCCGGGCCGGCCGTCCAGCCGGTTGCCGACACCGTACAGCACGGCCGCGACATGTTTGCACATCGTCGCCCAGTCGGGGCAGGAGCAATCGAAGCTGATCTCGCCGGGGCGTGGAAAGAGACCCGTCTCACGGTCGGTCACGACGGCCATGACCTCGTTCGAGAGTCTGCCCTGGAGGAGTTCGAGCATGGAGCCGACCTGCCCGG
>JBLRWH010000098.1:0-6313 GCA_047921395.1 Gammaproteobacteria bacterium | reverse complement strand
AGCGCGGCACTCATAATGCTGAGGTCGGTGGTTCGAGCCCACCCGTAGCCACCATATCCCCGGTCGCCCAGGCACGGAGTAGAGAGGCCCCTGATGCCGAACCGGGATGACTTCGCGGCCGATCGCTATCGACTGATCAGCGCGTTATTGACGTTGCACGAGGAGGCGCCGGCGCTGGCTGAGGCCGGGGTCGGCCGGCGCGCCGTCGAGCTCGCCGAGCAGGTGACGGCCAGCGGGGCGGCTTACCTGCACGTGGTGGAGGAGGGTGGCGACATCAGGCTCGCTGCCTGGTCGTCCGGAGCGCTGGCCGAATGCGCCATCCAGTCCGAGACGCACTTTGCGCTGGATCGCGCCGGCATCTGGGCGGATTGCGTGCGTCAGGGGCGCCCGGTCGTCCACAACGAGCTCAACGACGAGGCATATCGGCGTGGCCTGCCCCCGGGCCACTCGCCCCTGAGTCGTCATCTCGCCGTCCCGGTGCTGGAGAAGGGCATACCTGTCATGGTACTGGGCGTTGGCAACAAGGCTCACCCGTACGACGAGGAAGACATCGACCGGGTGCGCCTGCTGGCCGAGAGCGCCTGGGGCCTCCTGGGGCGCAAGGCGCACGAGCAGCGCGAGGCGCGCCAGATGGAATTCCTCGAGGCCAACATGCTGGCCACGATCGACGTCATCAATACGATCGTCGAGATGCGGGACCCCTACACGGCGGGCCATGAAAAACGGGTCGCGAACCTGGCGCGCGCGATCGCGGCCGAGCTGGGCCTCGACGAGGAAACCCGGCAGCGTATCCGCATGGCGGCGATGGTCCACGATGTCGGCAAGCTGGCGATCCCCGTGGAACTGCTCAACAAGCCGGGTCGGCTGACGCCGCTGGAAATGGAGATCGCGAGGACGCACAGCCGCCAGGGATACGAAATCCTGCGCAAGAGCCACTTTTCATGGCCCCTCGCGGAGATCGTGTTGCAGCACCACGAGCGCTGCGACGGCAGCGGCTACCCGGCAGGGTTGCGTGGCGAGCAGATCCTGCTCGAGGCGAGAATCATCGGGGTCGCGGACGTGGTCGAGGCCATGACCAGTCGTCGTCCGCAGCGGCCGCCCCGAGCCGTCGACGCCGCGCTCGAGGAGATCGAGGCGGGAGCCGGTTCCCGCTACGACCCAAGGGTCGCGGCGGTGTGCCTGGCGCTGTTCCGGGAGAAGGGCTACACGCTCTGACGGCCGTTATTGCAGGGCGCGCAGCTTCCGGTCGTAAAGGGTCCGCATCTGGGCCACCGTGGCGTGGTCGCGGGCACGCTCCAGGCTCGCCCTCGAGGCATCGAGCTGCCCGACCTGGGCGAGGATTACGGCGCGCATGTAATGGAAGCGGTGCTCGTCGTTGCGCAGGCGGATGGCCTTGTTGATCGCGGCCAGGGCATCGTCGGCGCGACCGTCGGCATAGGCCTGCTCCGCGAGGAACAGGTGGTAGTAAGGGTTCCGTTGCTGGTGTGCCCGGATTCTTTCGCGGTACACATCGGCCAGCGAGGAGAGGCCCTGCTGCTCGTAAAGCCGACTGAGATTGCTCATGGCGGGCCGGTGCCTGGGGTCGGCCTGCAGCGCCCGGTGAAAAGCGCTCTCCGCATAGTCCTGCCGGTCATGGCGCTGGTAGAGCACGCCCAGGTTGGTCCATGTGGCGGCGACATCTTCGTTGGTCGAAATCGCCTTGAGGAAGTAGATGAATGCCTCGCGCGGGTTTCCCGCCCGCATCGCCTGCGCACCGAGATTGTTATAGAACAGCGCATCCACGTGGGAGTCCGTGATCGGCCGTTGCGGGTACCTGCCGCGCAGGCTCGGCAGGTTGAAGTCGACTTCCTGGTGGCGGGGCGGGTAGCGTCCGTCGGTGGTGTCCCGCACCCGCACATTCACATGCTGGTTCAGGATCGCCATGTCACTGTCACCGGTCCACACGGCCGGCACCTGGACCTGCTGGTAGCTCACGTTCAGGCGCGCCTCGCGCGCCAGCGCGACGAACAGGTTGGTGAACGCCAGGCAGTTGCCCACGCCGCCGTGGAAGGTCTCGCTGGCCGTCAGCGTCTGCTCGTTCTGGTAATTGAGCGAGAACAACCCGCTTCTCAACATCGCCTGCAGCAGTCGCTGCAGGCGGGTGTCTTGCATCTGCGCGCCGAGGACGGCCTGGTGGACGAAGGCCCGCATTTCGTCGTCCAGGCCGCGCACGTCCTTGTCGGGCAGCTCGGCTGCGGAGACCGGCCTGCCAAACAGCGCCTCGCCCGACAGCAGCTCCGCATCCCCGGGCAGGTTTGCGTCGGGTCGCCCCGGCAACGGCGCGGCACAGCCGGACACGGCCAGTCCCAGGACCAGCACGGCGACGACTGCGGGCCGGCGGCGATGACGCAAAATCGGGGTGCCTCGCGTGGAGAAGCCTGACTACAACCTTGATCTTTTCATTTCGACAGATCAAGTCTCGCCGGAGTTCACCCGGAAGAATTCCCGGACACGGCCGCCGGGCTGGCACCGGGTCGCATCAGCAGGCGATACAGCGCGGGAATGACCACCAGCGTCAGTAGCGTCGAGGCGAGCAGGCCCGAGATGATCGCCCAGGCAAGCGGCGGCCACAGCGTGGAACGGGTGAATGTCAGCGGCAGCAGGCCCGCGACGGTCGTCGCCGTAGTCATGAGAATGGGGCGCGTCCGCCTCCCGACGGCCGCGACGATCGCGGCGCCCGTCTCCAGGCCGTCCTGCTCCAGCCTGCGAATCAGGTCGATCAGAACGATGGCGTTGTTGACCACGATGCCGACCAGCGCGACGACCCCGAGGATCGCCGTGAAGCTGAACGGCTGGCGTGCCAGCAGCAACCCGGGCGCGACGCCGACGACGGCCAGCGGCACGGTGACCAGTACGATGCCGAGCAGGCGGAATGAATTGAACTGGTACAACAGGAATACCAGCAGCAGCAGGATACCGATCGGCAGGCTGCGGAACAGCGCGCTGTTCGCCTCGCCGGCCTCGGCCGCTGCGCCGCCGTATACAAGGCGTGCGCCTGGCGGCAGCTCGAGCCGCTCGAGGTGTGGTGCGAGCGAAGCAAGCACTTGCCCGTAGGTATAGCCTTCCTCTGTTTCGGCGAGCACGGCCGTCATGCGCTGCATGTCCCGGTGACGGATCACGGCCGGTTGCCACTCGACACGTATGTTCACCACGTGGCCCAGCGGTACGGAGCTGCCGTCGGGCAACGCGAGCGGCAGGCCCTCGAGTGCTTCTACCGGGAACGCCCGTCCCTCGGGGGAACGCAGCAGCATCGGCAGCGGCTCGCGACGCGCGCGCCAGGTCGAAAACTCCTTGCCGAGGCTCACAGCCGACAGCAGCGTGGCGACATCGGCGCGCGACAGGCCGAGGCGCGCCGCCGCCGCGTCATCGATATCCAGCGACAGGGTTGCGAGGCCGGTGCCAAGGTTATGGCGCACATCCACGGCGCCGGGCGTCGCGCGTACCAGCTGCATGACCTGCTCGGCGAGTGCCACCAGTTCCGCCGGGCGCTCGGAAAAGATCCTGATCTCGATCGGGGCATCGATCGGTGGCCCCTGGCCAAGCCGGGCGGCGACCACGTGTGCGTCGGGCATCAGTTCGCCAGCTCGTCGGCGCACCCAGTGCATCAGGTCGGGCAGGTCCCTTTCGCTTTCGGTCACGACCACGATGCGGCCAAGATGGGGCGTGCGCGGAATCTTGATCAGGTTGTAGAAAAAGCGCGGGCCGCTGAAGCCGGCAAAGACGTGCACATCGGCGACCTTCGGGCGCTGTGCGATTTCCAGCGCCAATGCACTGGTTTGCAGAGCCGTGTGCTCCAGCTCGGTCCCTTCCGAAAAACTCAGGTCCACGACCAGCTGGTTGCGGTCGGTGCTGGGGAAAAAATCGCGCGGGATGTACCCCGACAGCATTGCGCCGCCTGCAACCAGTGCCGCGGCAATCCCGAGGATGGTCCACGGCCGACGGACTGCAAGCGCCCCGAGCCTTGCGCCCAGTCGCGCCATCCGGTCAGCCCCACCCGCGGTTTGCGGACGGAGGGTGAGCGTCGCCAGCACCGGGGTCGCGAACACCGCGTAAATGTAGCTGACGAACAGCGTCAGCATGACCAGCACCGGGATTCCGCGGGTGAAGTCCGCGGTGTCGCCGGGCGCCAGCAGCAGGGGCGTGAAGGCCGCGAGCGTGGTGCCGGTGGCTGCAGCCAGGGGTCCGGCGAGCTCGCGCACGGACAGCATTGCCGCCTCGCGCCGGCCACGGCCCTGGTCCAGGTGCCACTGCAGGTTCTCGACCATCACGATGGCGTTGTCCACCAGCATGCCGAGCGCGATGACCAGGCCCGCCACGGCCATCTGGTGCAGGATGCCGCCACCCATGGCGTAGAGCGCCAGCGATGAGAGGGTCACCAGCGGTAGCACGCCGGCCACCGTCAAGCCGAGCCGCGGCCCCATGAATGCCAGCAGCACCAGCACGACGATGGCCACGCCGAGCAGCAGCGAGCGCGCCAGTTCCGCCAGGCGATCCTCCACCCACTTGGGCTGGTAGAACATCTCGTGAATTTCGAGCGGCGCATAGGCCGGCCGCAGCTCGTCCAGCAGCACGCGCAGCCGCTCGCCGAAGCGTACCGAATTGAGCCGGTTTTCCGGGATGACAATGCCGAGTCCCACGGCGGGCCTGCCGTTGAACCACATGCGCTCGGTAGGCGGGTCCGCCGGCTCGAGACGTAGACTCGCGATCTCCCGCAGGGGCAGCATGGCGCCTGACGGCAGCCGGATCGGCGTGTCGCCAAGTTCCTCCAGGTCGCGAAACTCTGTCTGCGGCCGCAGCACGAGCGAGCGACCGTCGCGGATCATCGAGCCGCCCGACATGGTCAGGTTGCGGGCGGCCAGTTGTTCGCTGATGGCGGAGGCGTCCAGCTCCCAGTTGGCGGCGACGGACGGATCCAGGCCCACCACGAGTTGCTCGACGGGATCGGCCAGCAGCACGACGCGGGCGATCTCGTCCATCCGGAACAGGTCGCGGCGCAGCGCACGCGCCGCCTCGTTCAGCACCAGCAGGTCATCCGTGCCCGTGATCGCGAGGACGATGCCCTCGGAGTCCAGCATCCGGTCGAGGACCTCCGGCTGTCCTGCGCCGGCGGGGAATTTTCGTTCCGCCCGGCCGACCGCGACCCGGATGCGCTGCCAGACGTCATCGGTGTCGTAGACGTGCTGGTGCATGCCCACGATGAGCATGGCAAAGCCGAGCCGCGTGGTGCCGCGCAGCTCGTTGACTTCCTCGATCTGCGCGATTTCTTCCTCGAGCGGGTTGAGAATGAGTCGCTCGACCTGGGCGGCATCCGCGCCGGGCCAGCTGACCAGCACCTGGCCGTAGCGATAAGGGAAAAACGGGTCCTCCTGGCGGTCCATCTCGAGCCAGGCGAACAGGCCGAGCAGGGACAAGGTCGCGACCGCGGCGAGGATCAGCCGGCGCCGCTCCAGGCTGGCGAGAATGGCGTTCAGGGCAGGACTCTCACGGCCTCGCCGTCGAGCAGCTGCTGGTGGCCGGCGATCACCACGCGGTCGCCCGGCGCAAGCTCGCCCCGGACCATCACGCGGGCGCCGACGAGGCGCCCCACGGTCACCGGCACGACCTCGGCGCGGTCATTCACTATCCGGAACAGGCGCGTCTGTCCTGTGCCCGGGTCCACGATGGCCGCGATCGGCACGGTCATCGCGGGCTCCTCGGGATGCGTGACGGTGACGTACACGGAGATTCCCGGCTCCCAGTCCGCCGCATCTTGCAGCGCCACGATCGCCGGCGCCGGGCGGCCATGCCGCGCCAGGCCGACTTCGCGAATATGTCCCGCCAGCCGTATTCCCGAGCCGACCGCCCGGATCTCGACGGGGGCGCCGTGTTTCATGCCGCGCGCGAGGCCCTCCGGCAGCTGGACCTCGACCTCGAGACCGCGGTCCCCGGCGAGGACCAGCACGGGCTGGCCGGCCTGGACGAAGTCGCCGGGTTCGACGAGAAGATCGCCGACGGTGGCATCGAAGGGCGCCCGCAGCACCGCCTCGGTGAGCTGGTCGCGCGCCTCGCTTACGCCGGCGAGCGCCTGGGCGCGCGCTTCGCGCGTGGCATTGCGCTCGGCGAGGGTTCGATCCAGCAGCGCGGCCGACGCCAGCCCCTGGGCATGCAGTTCGCGCGCGCGCTTGTAATCCGCGTCCAGCTGGTGCAGCCGCTCGTCGAGCTCGCGCACGCGCGCCTCCGCCGCCACGAAGGTGGGGCCGAGCGCGGGGTTCTGCAGGCTGGCGAGGCGCTGGCC
>JBLRWH010000097.1:0-6566 GCA_047921395.1 Gammaproteobacteria bacterium | reverse complement strand
GCACGTCCTGCCAGCGGTTCGAGTTGTTCTCGTCCGGGCTGAACAGGCGGAAGTTGTTGCTGTCGAGGTTGCGCTTCATCACGTCCCGCAGGTAGGTGCCCATCACGCGCGCCGATTCCGCCATGGTCGCGCCGGGGCTCGCCACCTCGACCGCATAATTCCGGTAGTCCGGCAGCTTGAGATCCCGCATCAGCAGGCCGCCGTTGGCATGCGGGTTGGCGCTCATGCGACGCGCGCCCTGCGGCGCGAGGGCGGCGATCTCCGGCACGAGCCCGCCGTCGGCGTCGAATAGCTCCTCCGGCCGGTAGCTCTTCATCCAGTCCTCGAGGACGCGGATGTGCGACTCGTCGTCCATGTCGCCCATCGGCACCTGGTGGCTGCGCCAGTAGTCCTCGCACTTCTTGCCGTCGATCTCCGGCGGGCAGGTCCAGCCCTTGGGGGTGCGGAACACGATCATCGGCCAGGCCGGCCGGCGCAGGTCGCCGTGCTCGCGCGCGTTCGCCTGGATCCCCCGGATCTCCGCCAGCACGGTGTCTAGCACCGCAGCGAGTTGCTGGTGCACTGCCCGCGGGTCGTGGCCCTCGACGAAATGCGGCTTATAGCCCATGCCCTCGAACAGCTTGGTCAGTTCCTCGCGCGGAATGCGCGCGAGGAAGCAGGGGTTGGCAATCTTGTAGCCGTTGAGGTGCAGGATCGGCAGGACACAGCCGTCTCGCGCCGGGTTCAGGAACTTGTTGCCGTGCCAGCTGGTGGCCAGCGGCCCGGTCTCGGCTTCCCCGTCACCCACCACGCAGGCGACGATCAGCTCCGGGTTATCGAACGCGGCGCCGTAGGCATGGCTCAGCGCGTAACCGAGCTCGCCGCCTTCGTGGATGCTGCCCGGGGTCTCGGGCGCCACGTGGCTCGGGATACCGCCGGGGAAGCTGAACTGCTTGAAGAGCTTCTGCATGCCCTCGGCGTCCTGGCTGATCTCCGGATAGACCTCGCTGTAGGTGCCCTCGAGGTAGGCATGCGCGACCATCGCGGGTCCGCCGTGCCCCGGCCCGATGATGTAGATCATGTCCAGGTCGTCGCGCTTGATCACCCGGTTCAGGTGGGTGCACAACATGTTGAGGCCGGGACAGGTGCCCCAGTGGCCCAGTAGGCGGGGCTTGATGTGCTTCCGCTCGAGCGGCTCCCGCAGCAGCGGATTGTCAAACAGGTAAATCTGCCCGACGGACAGGTAGTTGGCCGCGCGCCACCAGGCATCGAGGCGCTCGAGTTCCCTGTCGGATAAAGGCTGGGCCATTTCACGCGTCGAGCTCATGGGTGCGTCCTCCGGTGACAGCGCTGTCAATCTCGTCATTATTATGCCGAAGTTTGCTGCCCGCGACCAACGCACCGGCTCGGGAGGGTATCCTCCGGAGCCAGGTCAGAAGCACAACAGGGACTGGACTTCCGATGGCCGGCGTTCGCAACCTCATCCTGGTCCTTGGCGACCAGCTGACACCGACCCTTTCCAGCCTGGCCGCCGGCGATCCGGCGCGGGACCGCGTGCTCATGGCCGAGCTTCACGAGGAAGCCACCTATGTCCGCCACCACAAGAAGAAGATCGCGTTTCTTTTTTCCGCCATGCGCCACTTCGCCGCAGAGTTGCGCGCCTCGGGCTGGGCGGTCGACTACGTGAAGCTGGACGCACCAGAAAACCAAGGCAGCTTTTCCGGCCAGGTGTCGCATTTCGTTGCCGAGCACAAACCGGAGCGCATCATCGTAACCGCAGCCGGGGAATGGCGCGTGCAGCAGATGCTCGAGGGCTGGCAGGCGCAATTCTCCATCCCCGTCGATATCTTCCCCGATGATCGTTTCCTGTGCTCGCCCGCCACGTTCGCTGGCTGGGCGTCGGGCCGCAAGCAGTTGCGCATGGAATATTTCTATCGCGAGATGCGCCGCCGGACCGGGCTCCTGATGGACGGTGGCAAGCCGGCCGGCGGCAAGTGGAATTTTGACGCGGAGAACCGCAAAGCAGCGGACGCTGGCCTTTCCATGCCCCGGCCAAAGGCGTGCCCGCCCGATGCGGTGACACGAGACGTGCTCGCACTGGTCGAGGCCCGGTTCGGCGATCATTTTGGCGACCTTGAGCCCTTTTGGTTCGCGGTCACACGCGCCGCTGCCGAGGCAGCCTTCAGCGCATTCGTGGAGCAGGCCCTGCCGCGCTTCGGCGACTTCCAGGACGCGATGCTGGCGGGCGAGCCGTTCCTGTATCACGCGGTCATCTCGCAATACCTGAACTGCGGTCTGCTCGATCCCGTCCGTATCTGCCGACAGGTCGAGGCGGCCTATCGCACTGGCAAGGCGCCGTTGAATGCGGCCGAGGGATTCATCCGCCAGGTCATTGGCTGGCGCGAATACGTGCGCGGCATCTACTGGCTCAAGATGCCCGGTTATGAGCGCAGCAATTTCTTTGGCCACGCGCGTGCATTGCCGGAGTTCTACTGGACGGGACGGACCGACATGGCCTGCGTCAGGTCCGCGGTGACGCAGACCCGGGAACAGGCCTATGCCCACCACATCCAGCGCCTGATGGTCACCGGCAATTTCGCGCTGCTGGCTGGCATCGATCCCAACGCCCTGCACGAGTGGTACCTGAGCGTCTATGCCGACGCGTATGAGTGGGTGGAGCTGCCCAATACCGTGGGCATGAGCCAGTTTGCCGATGGCGGCGTACTCGCCTCGAAACCCTACGCGGCCAGTGGCGCTTACCTCAACCGCATGTCCAACTATTGCGACTCGTGCCGATTCGACGTGAAGCAGCGAACGGGCGCAACCGCCTGCCCCTTTAATGCGCTTTACTGGGATTTCATTGCACGGCACCGGGACAAGATCGACAACAACCCGCGCATGGCACAGATGGTGCGTACCTATGACAAGTTTTCTGCGGACGAGCGGCAGCGCATTACCGACAGCGCTGGGACGTTCCTGGCGGGCCTGTGACGGAAAGGCGCCGCGCCAGGCCAGATCTGCCCGATAAAATCTGTTGCCCGGGAGGGACATGATCATGGAATCAAAGCGTCTGCAAATTGCCGCGGGTTTTATTACTGCGTCCATGGCCCTGCTGTCCCTCGCGGCGCAGGCGGCACCGGCGGAGGTGCACGTGCTGGCCAGCGACGGCCTGCGCATCGAGATCGAAGTCGATACAGATCACAACTGTGCGGAGTTCGGGCCGCGCTTCGACCGCACCGCAGTCGTTCGCAGCGTGACCCTCGATGGCGTCGAGTTGCTGGGGCCCTGGGGATTGAGCGACGAGTTCGGCCTGTACGGGGACGGCGTGCTCGGCTACGAAACCGCGGCCACCGGCGAGACCTTCGTGAAGATCGGCGTGGGACGCCTGGTTCGCGATACGGCAGAGAACTATGATTTTGCCCATCCCTATCCCGTGGATGCGCTGTTTCCCGTCGAGGTGGCGGCGGGGGACGCATCGCTCTCGGTCAGCCAGCGCGCCGGCGACTACCATTACCGCAAGTCCTACGAGCTGCGCGGCGCGGATGGGCTGGTCATCCATTACGAGCTGACCAACACCGGCGCCGAGCCGTGGACCTTCGAGCATTACAACCACCACTGGTTCCGTGCGGAGCACATCGCGGTCGGCCCAGGCTACCGCGTGGTCACCGGCTTCGAGCTGCCGGAGGCGGACACGGCTTTCCGCCGCGCGCCTTTCTCGCTCGAGATGACTGCACCGCTCGCGCCCGGCGCGGCCGCCTATTACGCGAGCGATCTTGGCGGGGCGCCGACCGGTTCGGGCACGCTCGAGTGGCAGGTCGACGGCGCGCCGGTGGTTCGGTACGAGGCGTCGTTCTCGCCCGACCGCTTCGCTGTCTATGCCAGCGCCGACGGCTTCTGCCCGGAAGTGTTCACGCGCGTCGCCCTCGAGCCCGGCGCGACCGCGGCCTGGTCGGCGAACTACCGGTTCACGACACCGCCGCAGTAGGCCCGCAGTGCATCGTGCTCAGCGCACGAACTGGATGCTGTCGAGGTAAACCGTCACCGAGTTGAGCCGCCCCGTGAGGGTCACGACGAAACCGGTCTTGATGCTGGACAGGTCGACCTTTTTCAGCGACACGCGGTAGCGCCGCCGCTCCTGCGCCAGGATGATGCCTTCGATGCTCGCCTGGCCTGAATCAGTATGCGCGGCGTCCTGGCCCAGCAGCTCTCGCCGGTGTAGCGCAGCTTGATGCACGCCTTGCCCGCATGGCAGTGCTCCGCGTGCGCACCTCGCCTTTCACCAGCAGCGGTATGTTTGCCTCGGCCGCACCGTCCAGGACGAGCGGCGCCACGGTCGGCGCCAGGTTCTTCGGCGGGGTGCCTGACCACAGCTCGGTCATGGCGTCGACCGGGCCGAGCCAGAGGCCCACGGTCACGCTCAGGCCGAGCGCGTACGCCTCATCGAGCAGGCCGTCGACATCGTCGGCCGCCCAGGTGCGCACGGAGTTGGCCCCGGACGCCGCCAGCTGCTGCAAGGAATCCGTCCCGCCGGCGCCACGAATGAAGTACGGCTCACCACCGCGCCACAGCTGCCAGCCTTGCACGGACTGGCGGAGTTCCACCGGGATGGCCTGCGCTGAGGCAGTGGATGGCAGCATCGCCAGGCCACCGCACAGCAGCAAGACCGCCATCGCCGGCCGGGTTATCCGATCTCTCCTGGGTCCACGAGACGCTCCTGGCCGGGAAAGGAAGTTTCAACCGCACTGTCCCGGAACCCGTGTGCGGCTGCAATCGGGATCCTGCCTGCCGCGGACGATCCGCGTAAGATAACGCGGCCATGCTCAGGAGAGGGACGACGGATGCAGCAGCCAGAGCCGACCCAGGGGGTCACCGAAGTCCTCGAAGAAATCACCCCCGAGCAGTGGCAGGTGATCCGGGCCGCCCTGGAGCACGAGGACGCCATCGCGCTGAAAGAGGCGCTCGAGCCGGTCCACCCCGCGGACATTGCCGACCTGCTGGAGCAGCTCGACACTGAGCAGCGCGGGACCTTCCTGAGGCTGTACGCCTCCGAGTTCGAAGGCGACATCCTGTCGGAGATCGACGAATCGATCCGGGAGGAAGTCATCGATGTGCTGCCGCCCGAGGTGCTGGCCGAGGCGGTGCGCGAGCTGGATTCCGACGACCTGGTCGACATCCTCGAGGACCTCGAGCAGCCCGAGCGGGACTTCATCCTGCGCTCGCTGGAGAGCGAGGACCGCGCGGCGGTCCAGAGCGCCATGTCCTGGCCGGAGGGCGCGGCCGGGCGCCTCATGCAGTCCGAAACCGTCACTGCGCCGGAGGACTTCAGCGTGGGCGACATGATCGACTACCTGCGCTCTGCGGAATGGCTGCCGGACCAGTTCTATCACGTCATCCTGGTGGACGCGGACGGCCGGCCCAAGGGCTACGTGACGCTCGGCCGGGTGCTGGCCGCTCGGCGCGACGTCCTGCTGAGTGACATCAGCGAAGAGAGCTTCCGCACCGTCAGCGCGACCGAGGACGAGGCGGAGGTCGCGCACCTGTTCAACAAGTATCACCTGATCTCGATGCCGGTCGTTGACGACGCGGGCCGGCTCGTCGGCGTGATCACCATCGATGACGCGATGAACGTACTCGACGAGGAACTCGAGGAAGACATCCTGCGCCTGGCCGGCGTCAGCGCGGAAAGCTCGCTCAGCGACCGCATCTGGGAAACAACGCGCGGGCGTTTCATCTGGTTGTTCATCAACCTCCTGACTGCGATCTTCGCCTCCTTCGTGATTTCGCTGTTCGAGGAAGAGCTCGAGGCCATGGTGGCACTGGCCGTGCTGATGCCCATCGTGGCCTCGATGGGCGGCAACGCAGGGACGCAGTCGATGACCGTCGCGGTGCGCGCGCTCGCCACGCGCGAGCTGACCGGCAACAACGCCCGCCGTGTCCTGTGGCGCGAGGTCATAGTGGGCGTGCTCAACGGCGGCGCCTTCGGGATCATCTTGTCCCTGGTCGTCGCGTTCTGGTTCGGCGTGCCGATGCTCGCCGCGGTCATCGCCATGGCCATGATGCTGACCCTGGCCGCGGCCGCCTTCGCGGGGATCGTGCTGCCGCTGGCGCTCGAACGGATGGGCGTCGATCCCGCCCTCGCGTCGGGGCCCTTCGTTACGACGGTCACCGACGTGGTGGGCTTCTTTGCCTTCCTGGGGCTGGCTTCGCTGGTCTTGCTGTAAGTATCGGCCGCCGGGGTGGCCGGCGGCGCTTGGCCAGCAAGCCGCGCTCGCCATGGTGGGCCACCATGTTCACCGCGCGTTAACCGGGACGTAACGCTAGCAGTCCATAAAGTGCTCGGAACGATCAGAACCCTCGTGCCCGACCCTGGAGACTGCGAAGATGAAACGCGCCGTTTGTGTATCCGCGCTGGCCTGCCTGCCGCTGCTGGCCGCCCCCGTATTGGCCAGTGGCGTCAGGGCGGAGGGGCGCGAGAACGCCCCCGGGCAGCTGCTGGAAGTCCAGTTGCTTGGATTCAATGATTACCACGGCCAGCCGTCGGTCGAGTCGCTGAATGCCATGGGGCTGGACGTGTCCGGCGTCGGCAA
>JBLRWH010000096.1:4225-6611 GCA_047921395.1 Gammaproteobacteria bacterium | reverse complement strand
AGGCGGACGATGCGCAGCGCATCGGCATATCCAAGCGCCCCCGCGCACACCAGCGCCGTGTACTCACCCAGGCTGTGCCCCGCCATCGCCGCCGGCCGGGGCCCGCCCCGCGCCTGCCAGGCGCGCCAGACCGCGACGCCGGCCGCCAGCATGGCCGGCTGCGTATGGTCCGTGCGATTGAGCAGTTCGTCGGGACCGGCGGCGACCAGGGCCCCGAGGTTATACCCGAGCGCCTCGTTGGCCTCCTCGAACGCGGCCGCCGCGGCAGGCTGCTCCGCGAGCAGCCGTGCGAGCATGCCGACGGACTGGGATCCCTGGCCGGGAAAAATGACGGCGATCGCCATCGGCGCAACTCCTGCAGGTCGGGCGAACATTATAGGCACAGGCGGACTCCCCGCCCGCAGGCCCATGGCGCGACCGAGCCCGCCGGGGCGTTCTGATATCATTGCCGGAGATTTAAACTGTGCGCCCGGAAGCGACTTCCCGCGCCCGTCACTCGAGGCTGAACGATGTCTTCCAACAGAGCATTTTCCATTATGCGTGCGCGGCCCGCGGGACTGCGCCAGGCAGGTTTCACCCTGATCGAAATCATGGTGGTGGTGGTGATCCTCGGGATCCTCGCCGCGATCGTGGCGCCCAACGTCATCAGCCGCATCGATGACGCCGCGATCACGCGGGCCAAGCAGGACATCCGCGGGATCGAAAGCGCGCTCAAGCTCTACTACATGGACAATTCCAGGTATCCCAGCACGGACCAGGGACTGGACGCCCTCACCACCCGCCCGAACGACCCGTCGGTCCGGAACTGGCGCGGCCCGTATCTCGACAAGCTGCCCAAGGATCCGTGGAATAACACCTACCGTTATCTCTATCCGGGCCAGAATGGAGAATTCGATGTCTTTACGTACGGGGCCGACGGGCAGCCTGGCGGCGAAGGCATCAATGCCGAAATCGGCAACTGGTCTGTCTACTGAGCCGCGCCGGGTCGCGCCGTCTCGCGCGACCGGTTTTTCGCTGATCGAACTGCTGGTCGTGATCGTGATTCTCGCGATCATGGCCGGGATGGTGCTGATCTCAATGGGTACGCTGCGCTCGGAGGCGCCGACCGAGACCGAGGCGCGCCGCCTCACCGCGCTGCTCGAGCTCGTGGCCGAGGAGTCGCTCATCCAGGGCCGCGACTACGGCCTGGAACTGTTCACCGACGGCTACCGATTCCTGTCCTGGGACCCTGACAGCCGCCTGTGGTCGGTGGTCGACGACGAGGCGATCATGCGTCGCCGCACCCTGCCCCCGGACGTCCGGGTGGTCCTGGCCGTGGACGGTCGCGAGGTGGTCGTCGACGACGAAGATCGCACGCGTGACCGCGGCCAGGATGACCTGCTGCCCCACGTCGCCATTTTCTCCAGCGGCGAGTTCACGCCCTTCGAGCTGTTCTTGGTCACAGATTTCGTCGCCGACGCCTGGGTGCTTCGCGGCGGCATGCGCGGTGAACTCGAGCTCATCGAGCCGGAGTCGCGGCCATGAATTCACGGCGGGCGCGCGGCTTCACCCTTCTGGAGGTCATGGTGGCGCTCGCCATCGTCTCCATCGGCCTGATCGCGGTATTCAACGGCATCATCCAGATGGCCCATTCGACGTCGACCCTGCGCGAGCGCGCGCTGGCGGACTGGATCGCCATGAACATGATCAGCCAGATCAGGATTTCGGGCGATTTTCCTGACGTCGGCCGCTTCGATGGCAGCACCGAGTTCGCCGGGCGGGAGTGGCGCTGGGAGGCCGACATTTCCGAAACCGGTGTGACCGACCTGCGGCGCATCGACATGAGCGTGGCTTACGAGGACCTCCCGGATGACGTGATCACGATCATGGCCGGGTTCGTGTCGCGCCGCGCCGAGGTGGCGCCTGCACGCATCGACTGGTGGGGCGCGGGCACGCTCCCGGCCGATGGTGAGAATGACGGCGAAGACCAGCCCGACTCGCCGAACCGACCCGATGCGGGCGAGGAAGAAGAGGACGAGGAATGACCGGCCGCGAACGCGGGTTCACGCTCCTCGAGGTGCTGATCGCGACCGCGATCTTCGCGGTCGTCGGCGTAATGGCCTACGGCGGCCTGCAGGCCGTGCTGACGCAACAGGTGATCGCGCGCGAGAACGCCGACCGGTTCAGGGAGATCCAGTTCGCGGTCCAGCAGCTGAGTCGTGACCTGTACCAGCTCCAGCCCCGTCCCGTCCGGGAGGAGATCGGTGATGGCACGCGCAGCGCCGTGCTCGCCGACTCGCGGCAACGGTACGCCGTCGAGTTCACCCGTGGGGGCTGGAGCAATCCGCTGGGCCAGCCACGCGCGGCGGTGCAGCGGGTTGCCTACCAGCTCGACGACGATCGCCTG
>JBLRWH010000096.1:3033-4125 GCA_047921395.1 Gammaproteobacteria bacterium | reverse complement strand
GAGGTCCTGCTGACGGTGTCCGAGGAACTCGGGCCCCGGCAAGCGGAGCAGATCCTGCTGGACAGGCCCGAGGACGGCTGGGATTCCCTGGAGCAGCTCGGGGACCTGGTGCCGGCCGAGGCCCGCGGCGCGCTGGGGGTGACCAGCAACTGGTTCCGGCTCGCGGTCCGGGTTGATATTGGCACCCAGCGATTCACCATGTACAGTCTCATCCAACGCGATGCGGCAGGATTTGCCTCTACCGTGATCCGCAGCTTCGCAGACGAGTAACACCACAAATTCCATGGCTGAAACCCTTGTCCTGAGACTCGAGCCCGCCGACACCGGCGCCGGCACCTGGATCGTGACCGACGAGCAGGGTCGCCGCGTGGGCGTGCCCGGCGCGGGTCCGATCGCCATGGCCGCACCCGCCGCGGCCGGCCGCCGCGTAATCGTCCTCGCGCCCGCCGTCGACGTGTTGCTCACCAGCGTCACGCTCCCGGTACGGGGTGCGACGAAGATACTCCGCGCGCTGCCATTCGCCCTCGAGGAACAGATTGCCGAGGACATCGAGGCGCTGCACTTTGCCGCGGGGCGGCAGCAGGCCGATGGCGAGATCACCGCCGCCGCGGTGGACCGAGAACAACTCGAGGGCTGGCTGGCGCTGCTTGCCGAGGCCGGTCTCGATGCCCAGGTGATCTGCTCCGAAGCCGAGGGCGCACCTGCGGCGCCCAATCATCTCAACTGGCTGCTCGATTCGGAGCGCTGCATCGCACGCAGCGGCGACCGCCTCCCGGTCGTCCTGGAAATCGGCAGTGTTGAGGAAGCCCTGCGCTACGGCCCGGAGTTTCCCGGCGCAGCGGACGCTCCGAAGCACCTCTCCGTTTACCTGACGGAGCCGGCCCAGGCAAAGTACGGCGAGCAACTCGAAGCGCTGCGGACACGCATCGCGAGTGTCGAGCTCCGGCGCCTGCCCGGCGGCCTTTTGCCGCACCTCGCCGAGGGCGTGGTGACGCGCGAGCCGATCAACCTGTTGCAGGGCCAGTTTGCTCCGCGCACCCAGCTCGACAGGCTGTGGAAACCCTGGCGCACGGCAGCGGCCCTGCTGGCCGT
>JBLRWH010000096.1:0-2933 GCA_047921395.1 Gammaproteobacteria bacterium | reverse complement strand
CGAAGGATGGCCGGTTCACCGCCACCATCCAGCAGGCCAACCAGCGCGCGGATGGCGTCGAGGGCCGCATCCAGTTGACCGGGGGTGGCGCATGAAGGGCTGGTTCCTGGGACTCGAGCAGCGGGAACGCCTGTTCGTCTCGATCGGCGCTGTGGTGGTCGCGATCTTCCTTGTCTGGGGCGTGCTTCTCAGCCCGTTGTACGGCGCCTCCGCCACGACCTCCAGCCGCGTCGAGGCCAAGCGCGAGACGCTCGCTTTCCTGCGCGGCGCAGCGTCGGAGCTCGCGGGCGCTTCTGACCTGCCGGCTGCCGGCCCGGACCTCAGCGGACAATCGCTGGTCGTCATCGTCGACCGCAGCGCGCGCAGCGCCGGCCTGGGGGCCGCGCTGACGCGCAACCAGCCCGTCGGCGAAGACGGGATCCGCGTGCGCCTCGAGAACGCGGCCTTCGATGACATCACCCGCTGGCTCGCGACCCTGAATGCCGGCTCCGGGCTCGGTATCGAGTCGGCCAGCTTCGACAGAACTCCGGATGAGGGCCGCGTCAACGCGAGCCTGGTCCTGCGCCAGGGATTGCAATGAGCCTGGTCGACCGCCGCTCAGTGCTCGCGACGGCGGGCCTCGTCGCCGTACTTGCCGGACTGATGGCCACCTTCCCCGCACGCCTCGCCCTGTCGTGGTTCGCGCCGGGCATGATCGGCGCCTGGGGCGTTGAAGGCACCGTCTGGCGTGGGCGCGCCGCGGAGATTTCGGTGTCGGGAGAGAGCCTGGGCGCACTCTCCTGGGATGCATACCCGGTGCGGTTGCTGCTGCTGCAGCCGGCCTGGGACCTCGAGCTGCGGCGCCACGACGGCTATGCGCGCGGCCGGCTCGACTTTTCGTTGCTGGGTAACCGGCAGACCCTCACCGATCTGGATGCCTCGCTCTCGCTGGCGACGATGCCGCGCAGGATCGTGCCGGACGGCGTCGCCGGCAACCTGCGCGTCGCGCTGCAGCGCCTCGAGATCTCGCGGGGCTGGCCGACGGTGATCGCCGGCCGCGCGTCCGTCGCTGACCTTGACCTGCCGGGCGTCATTCTCACGCTCGGTCCATTCGAGTTCAGCTTTCCCGAGCAGTCGGGGTCGCCAGCCGGCGACATCCGTTCCCTCGGCGGCCCGCTGGCAGTCGACGGCCGGATCGAGCTACCCGAGCGCCACCAGTGGCACTTCGGCGCCGACCTGGCCCCCGGGGAGAATCCGCCGAAGGAACTGGTCGACGGGCTGGCGTTCGTCGGCGAGGATCTCGGCAACGGGCGACGGCGACTGGTCCTGTCCAGCAAACCCTGAGCGTTCACCCGCCGGGCGCGTCCCACTCCCGCCAAGCCGCGTGTTGCGGGAAATAGAGTCCCAGCCTGGCCGGGCCCTCGTGCTGCGAGGCGAGCAGGCGCGCGTAGCGCTCGAGCTGGCCCCGGTAGCGTTCCTGTTCCCGGTCGAGAAACGCATCCAGCTCGCCGCCCTCGTGGCGACCCGCCTTGTAATCGACGATCCACAGCACACCCGTGTCGTCGACGAAACAGCGATCCACGACACCCTCGACGACGCGGCCCTCGACCCACCCGCTCACCCGCAACTCGCTGGCGGCGCCGGCATGTCCGGGCTCGAGCAGCCAGCGCCCGCGTGGATCTGCCAATGTGCGCTCCACGGCGGCCAGGCACCGCGCACCCGCCTCCGCCAGCCCGGCGCCGACGAGCCCCGCCTCGCGCAACAACGCCTCGACGACCGGTGCCGCCCGCGCCAGCCTCTCTGAGGGCCACGCGTCGGCCCCTTCGACAGCGATGACTTGCAGCAGGCGGTGCACCGCCACCCCGGTGGCGCGGGCCTCCCGGCCCACCCAGTCAAACTCCACGGCCGCACCTGGTGCTGCCGGGGCTTCCGCCGCATCCCAGCCAGGCGCCCGCGGTAACTCGGGGGCGCGCCAGCCGGAGACCAGGCGCCGCAGACGCGGCACCGGTCGCGCCGTCCGCGAGGCAGGCTCACGCTCGGCGCCCTGGCGCGCCGCGAGGAACGCCTCGCCGAGGGCGGGCCAGAGACGCGCCAGCGGCGAACCCGCAGGAGGCAGCGGCGGCTCCCCGGTCTCCGGGTCGTCCGGCGCGATCCCGGCGACCAGATGCAGTCGATCGCGGGCCCGGGTCACGGCCACGTAGAGGACGCGGTCTTTCTCCAGCGCATCGCGCCGTCCGTCCAGCTCGCGCAGCGCGCGATGCAGTTCGTCCTTGTCCTCGCCGAGCCCCTCAATGGGCGCGAGGATCAACTCGGTGCCGTCCTCGCGGACCTGCTCGAGCCAGCGCAGTAGCTTCCTGGACTCGCCCTGGACGCCACGGTCGAGTCCCGGCAGCACCACGTGGTCGAACTCGAGGCCCTTGGCCTTGTGGATCGTCAGCAGCTGAATGGCATCGTCGGCCTCGGCGTCGGGCGCGGCGTAAAGCTCGCCGAGCAGCGCGGCGAGCGCGGGGGGATCGTCGAGATCGCCATGCAGCGCTCGCGCGTCCAGAAATTCCAGGAAGCGTCGTGCGTCGGCCAGCTCGGACGCCCGCTCGAGGGTCGCGGGCCCGCCGAGCGCGAGCCATGCCCCCTCCACGACCCGGCGCAGCGGCACGCGGCCGCGTTCCGCCAGGGACGGGCGCAGCGCCGCCGCCAGCCGCGTCAGGCGCCGTCGTCCATCCTCGCTGAGCGCCGTGAGCACGGCCGGATCCTGGAGGCGCGACCAGAGGTCATCGAAACGCCCGCCGGCGACGGCCAGCAGGTCGGGCAGACACAGGCCGCACCACGGGCCGCGCAGGACCGCCAGCCAGGCGGTCCGATCGGCGCGGTGGCACAGCGCCCGGGTCAGCGCCTCGAGGTCGCGGATCGCCGGGCCCTCGGCGAGCGGCTCGATGTCCACGGCCTTGAACGGCACG
>JBLRWH010000095.1:0-6866 GCA_047921395.1 Gammaproteobacteria bacterium | reverse complement strand
CGATCGCCGTGGCGCTGCAGGCGGAGAAGCTCATCCTGGTCACCGGCGCGCCGGGCATCCTCGAGGATCCGCAGGACCCGAACTCGCTGGTCTCCTACCTCGACCTCGCGGACCTCGAACGGATGCGCGCGGACGGCTGCCTCGACGCCGGGATGAAGCCCAAGGCGGACGCCATCAAGTTTGCCGTGCGCGGCGGCGTGCCGCGCGTGCACGTGATTTCGTGGCAGGTGCCGGACAGCCTGCTGCTCGAGGTATTCACGAACGAGGGCACGGGCACGCTGGTCGTGGAAGACACCCGCACGCTCACGCCCGAGGAGCAGGCCGCCGCGGAGGAAGAAGACTGATGAGCCGCATGTGGGACAAGGGCGACCCGCTCGACGCGCAGGTTCTCGCCTACACCGCCGGGGAGGACCACCTGCTCGACAACCGCCTCGTGCCATACGACGTGCAGGCATCGATCGCCCACGCGCGCATGCTGGAGTCGCGCGGCCTGCTGCCGAAGGAGCACCTCGAGGCGATCGAGACCGGCCTGCAGGCGCTCGCGGAGGCACACGCGCGCGGCGAGTGGACCATCGGCCTCGAGGAGGAGGACGTCCACAACGCGCTCGAGCACCGGCTCTCGCTGGTATCGCCGGAAGCGGCCGCGCGGGTCCACCTGGGCCGCTCGCGCAACGACCAGGTGCTCGCCGCGCTGCGGCTCTATCTCAAGGACGCCGCGCAGCGCCTGCACGACGGCACGCTGCAGGTGGCCGCCGAACTCGACGCGCTCGCGCAGCGCGAGGCAGAGACGCCGCTGCCGGGGTATACGCACTTGCAGCCGGCGATGCCGAGCTCGGTGCCGCTGTGGGCCGAGGGCTTCGCCGCCGAGCTGCGCGACGACGCCGAGGGCCTGCTGGCGGCCAGCCGGCGCGCCGACCGCAACCCGCTGGGTTCCGCCGCCGGCTACGGCGCCCCCGGCCTGCCGCTGGATCGCGAGCACACCCGCCAGGCGCTGGGCTTCGCCTCGATCCATGAGCCGGTCACAGCGGTCCAGCTGTCACGCGGCAAGGCCGAGGCGCAGCTGGTGTTCGAAATCCACCTGCTGATGCAGGACCTTGGGCGGCTCGCCTCCGACCTGATCCTGTTCTGCAGCCAGGAGTTCAGCTACGTCGCGCTGCCGACCTCGATGACGACCGGCTCGTCGATCATGCCGCAGAAGCGCAACCCGGACGTCTTCGAGTTGGTGCGGGCGCGCGCCGCCACCTCCCTCGGCTGCCTGTCCGAGACGCTCGCCGTCCCGGCCAAGCTGACCTCCGGCTACCATCGCGACCTGCAGCTCCTGAAGGCGCCGCTGTTCCGCGCGATCGACCTGGCGGAAGCCACGCTCGGCATCATCGGGCATGCGCTGCCGGAGGTGAATTTCATCGCGGAGAACATTCGCATGGAGCAGCAGCTGTACGCGACCCAGGATGCCTACCGCCTTGTCACCGAGGAGGGCGTCTCCTTCCGCGACGCCTACCGGCGCGTCGGCGAAAAGCTGCGCAGCCTGCGCGACAAGACCGGCCGGAAGGAGCCGGAATGAGCATCTGGCGCCAACGACCCGATCTCGAGGGACTGAATGCGCTCGCGAAGGACACCCTCGTCGAGCAGCTCGAGATCCGCTTTACCGAGGTCGGCGACGACTATCTCGTCGCGACCATGCCGGTGGACCGGCGCACCCACCAGCCTTTCGGCCTGCTGCACGGCGGGGCCACGGCGGCTCTCTCCGAGACGCTCGGCAGTTGCGCGGCGAACTGCTGCCTCGACATGGAGTCCGAATACGCCGTCGGGCTCGAGATCAACGCCAATCACCTCCGTTCCGTGCGCGCCGGCAAGGTCACCGGCACGGCACGGCCGCTGCACATCGGGCGGCGCACGCAGGTGTGGGAGACGCGGGTGGAGGACGACGATGGCCGGCTCGTGTGCGTGTCGCGCCTGACCCTGGCCGTGATGCCGCGGACGCCGTCATGACGCGGCCGTGGCGCGCGCTGCCGCTCGCGCTGCTGCTGCTGTCCGGCTGCGGCATGTTCGGCTCGCTCTACCTCGAGGAAGAGGCCGCGGCGCCGCCGGCCACCCCCGAAGTCACCGCACAACCACCGATCGCCACGGACGAAGACCAGGACGACGAGGACGACACGGCAGGCGGATCGTGAACCCGGCGTTCGAGTACCGCGACGGAGAGCTGTGCGCCGAGGCCCTGCCGCTGGGCAGGATCGCGGCCCGCTTCGGCACGCCCTGCTACGTCTATTCCCGCGCCGCGCTCGAGGCGCGCTACGACGCCTATGTCGCGGCCTTCGCGGGTCACCGCGTGCGCGTCTGCTACGCGGTCAAGGCGAACGGCAACCTGGCCGTGCTCGGCGTCCTCGCCGCGCGCGGCGCAGGGTTCGACATCGTCTCCGGCGGCGAGCTGGCCCGCGTCCTGGCGGCCGGCGGCGACCCCCGACGGGTGGTGTTTTCCGGTGCCTGCAAGCTGGACGACGAGTTGCGCTACGCGCTGGCCCAGGGGATCGCCTGTTTCAATGTCGAGTCCGAGCCCGAGCTGCACCGCCTCTCGGCACTGGCGGTTGAAGCGGGCACGGAGGCGCGCGTCGCCCTGCGCGTGAACCCCGACGTCGAGGCCGGCGGACACCGACACATTTCCACCGGGCGGCGCGAGCACAAGTTTGGCATCGCGCTCGAGGATGCCGGGGCGCTGATCGCCCGCGCCGCCGCCCTTCCGGGCATCCGCGTCGACGGCGTCGCCTGCCACATCGGCTCGCAGATGATGGCGCTCGAACCGCTCGCCGCCGCGCTCGAGCAGCTGGCAGGGTTCGTGCGCGCGCTGCAGGCCGAAGGGATGCGCCTCGCGCACGTGGACGCGGGCGGCGGCCTGGGCATCGACCACGAGGGCCGGATCGCGCCGACGCCCGCCGCGTATGCCGAGGTCGTGATCGCGACGCTCGGCGGCCTGGGGCTGGAGATCGTCCTCGAACCCGGGCGCTCGATCGCCGGGCCGGCCGGGCTGCTCCTCACGCGCGTCGCTTACCTGAAACAGGGCCACGGGCGGAAGTTCGCGCTGGTCGATGCCGCGATGAACGACCTGATCCGGCCTGCGCTGTACGAGGCCTGGCACGACATCGTCCCGGTGCGCTCAGGCGGCACGCCCGACCCGGAACCCATCGATGTCGTCGGCCCCGTCTGCGAGACCGGCGACTTCCTCGGCCGCGACCGGCGCCTCCCGGTCCGGGCGGGGGACCTGCTGGCGGTCGGCGACGGCGGCGCCTATGGTTTCGCGATGAGCTCCAACTACAACGCCCGGCCCCGCGTCTGCGAGGTGATGGTCTCCGGCGCCGAGGCGCGCCTCGTGCGCGAGCGTGAGACGGTGGCCGACCTGTGGCGCGGCGAGCACCTGTTCGACGAGGCGCCCCGGTGAGCGACAAGCCGCTGGTGCTGGTGGACGGGTCCTCGTACCTGTACCGCGCCTTCCACGCCCTGCCGCCGCTGACCAACAGCCGGGACGAGCCGGTCGGCGCCGTGCTCGGCGTCGTGAACATGCTGCTCAAGCTGCTCGACGAACACCAGCCCGAGCACTTCGCCGTGGTGTTCGACGCCCGCGGGAAGACCTTCCGCGACGAGCTTTTCGCGGCGTACAAGGCCAACCGGCCGCCGATGCCCGACGAGCTCGGCGCCCAGGTGGCGCCGCTGCTCGAGGTGATCGAGGCGCTCGGCCTGCCGATCCTGCAGGTCGCTGGCGTCGAGGCCGACGACGTCATCGGCACCCTCGCCCGGCGGGCGACCGCCGCGGGCATGCAGACCCTCGTCTCCACCGGCGACAAGGACATGGCGCAACTCGTCGACGAGCACGTCACCCTCGTCAATACCATGACCGGGACCGTGCTCGATCCCGCCGGCGTCGAGCAGAAGTTCGGCGTGCCGCCGGCGCGCATCGTCGACTGGCTGGCGCTGGTGGGCGACAGCTCGGACAACATCCCGGGCGTGCCAAAATGCGGCCCGAAGACCGCGACCAAGTGGCTCGCGGAATTCGGTGATCTCGACACCCTCAAGGCGCGTGCCGACGAGGTCGGCGGCAAGATCGGCGAGAGCCTGCGCGCCCACCTGGACCAGCTCGAGCTGTCGCACGAACTGGCCACCATCCGGTGCGACGTGGACCTCGACCTGGGTCCCCGCGAACTCGTGCGGCGCCCGCCCGATGTCGAAAAACTGCGCGCGCTCTACGGCCGGCTGGAATTCAACACCCTGCTGCGCAAGCTGCCGGATGGCAAACCCGCGGCCGGCAAGGCGGACGACCCGCCGCGCGCCGCCGTGGCGGCCGACTACGACACCGTGCTGACGCCGGCACAGCTCGACGGCTGGCTGGCGCAGCTGGCCGCCGAAGACGAGTTCGCGTTCGACACCGAGACCGACAGCCTGGATTACATGCGCGCGCGCATCGTCGGCGTGTCGTTCGCCGTCGAGCCGGGGCGGGCGGCGTACGTGCCGCTGGCGCACCGCGACCCGGACACGCCCGTGCAGCTGGACCTCGCGGAGACGCTCGAGAAGCTGCGGCCCCTGCTCGAGGACGCGGCCAAGGGCAAGATCGGGCACCACCTCAAGTACGACCGGCACGTGCTCGCGAACCACGGCATCGCGCTGGCGGGCATCCGCTACGACACCATGCTCGAGTCCTATGTGCTCGACTCGACGGCGACGCGCCACGACATGAACTCGGTGGCGCTGAAGTACCTGGGGCACGAGACCATTCGTTACGAGGACGTCGCCGGCAAAGGCGCGAAGCAGATCAGCTTCGACCAGGTGCCGGTGGCGGCCGCGGCGCCCTACGCCGCGGAGGACGCGGACGTCACGCTGCGCCTGCACCGCGAGCTCTGGCCGCGGCTCGTGGCGACGCCGGGCCTGCAGCATGTCTACGAGACGCTGGAGCGCCCGCTGGTCCCGATCCTGGGCGACATGGAGCGCCACGGCGTGCTGCTCGACACTGCGCTCCTCAGGCGCCAGAGCCGCGAGCTCGAGAAGGGCATGGCCATCGCCGAGGCCGCGGCCTTCGAGGCCGCCGGCGGCAAGTTCAACATCGGCTCCTCGAAGCAGCTGCAGGAAATCCTGTTCGACCGCCTCGGGCTCACGCCCCTGCGCAAGACGCCGGGCGGCCAGCCGTCGACGGCCGAGGATGTCCTCGAGGAGCTGAGCGCGGCGCACGAATTGCCGCGCTGTGTGCTCGAGTACCGCGGCCTCGCCAAGCTGAAGTCCACTTACACGGACCGGCTGCCGGAGCTGACCGACCGGCACAATCGCGTGCACACCTCGTATCACCAGGCGGTCGCGGCCACGGGGCGGTTGTCCTCTTCCGACCCGAACCTGCAGAACATCCCGATCCGCACCGCCGAGGGCCGCCGCATCCGCCAGGCCTTCGTCGCGCCCGAGGGCTGCCGCATCGTCGCGGCCGACTATTCGCAGATCGAGCTGAGGATCATGGCGCACCTGTCCGGCGACGCGGGCCTGCAGGCCGCGTTCCGCGAGGACCTCGACGTGCACCAGGCGACGGCCGCCGAGGTCTTCGACACGCCGCTTGGCGAGGTCACCCCGGACCAGCGGCGCTCCGCCAAGGCGATCAACTTCGGGCTCATCTACGGCATGTCCGCCTTCGGCCTGGCGCGCCAGCTCGGCATCGAACGGGGCGCCGCGCAGGAGTACGTGAACCTGTATTTCGAGCGCTACCCGGGCGTGAAGCGCTACATGGACGAGACCCGCCAGCAGGCGCGCGAGGACGGCTATGTCACCACCGTGCTGGGCCGCCGCCTGCACCTGCCCGAGATCCGCTCGCGCAACACCCAGCGCCGCCAGTACGCGGAGCGCAGCGCGATCAACGCGCCCATGCAGGGCACCGCGGCCGACATCATCAAGCTGGCGATGATCCGCGTCGCCGACTGGCTCGCGCTCGGCAAGGTCGAGGCCCGGCTCATCATGCAGGTCCACGACGAGCTGGTCTTCGAGGTCGCGGCGGCGGACGTGGATGCGCTCGTCCGCGAACTCGATGGCCTGATGGGCGAAGCCGTGGCGCTGTCGGTGCCCCTGAAGGTCCAGGCCGCCGCGGGCATGAACTGGGACGAGGCGCACTAGGGCCCCGTTAACGCTGGGCGGATCGCCGCGGTGTCGCCCGGCGCGACCAGGCCTTGGCGGGGGCCGTCACAGGCCCGCTGAGTGAAGTTGAAATTTTTGAACGAAGCGGGCCTGTGACGGCCCCCGCCGATCGCGGTAACGCCACGGAACTTTTGCCGCATTGCGGCGGTCATTATCCGTGAGCGCCAATCCGACGCTCGCCCGCCACCCTCCCTGGGCGGGCCTGCAGCCCGGTTCCCCCAAGCCGGGAGATGCTATCGCCCCGGGGCGCCTTGCCCCGGGGCTTTTTTTCACAATCCCGCCGCGTCTCCGCCTCTCTGCGCCTCTGCGCGAGCCCGCCTTTCCATGCCCAGCATGTCGTCCAGCACCTCCCGCGCTGCGTCCACCCCGGTCCCCTTGAGCGCGGAGAACAGCTGGACCGTGGCCGCGTCGCCGACGGCCTTGCGCACCCCGAGCAGGGCAGAGGCGGCCGCGCCCCGTGACAGCTTGTCGGCCTTTGTCAGCAGGATATGCGCCGGGCAACCGCCCTCCCGCGCCCAGTTCAGCATCCCCTGGTCGAAGTCGGTCAGCGGGTGGCGGATGTCCATGACGATGAACAGCCCGGCCAGCGACTGCCTGCGCAGGAAATAGCTGTCCATCAGCTTGCCCCAGTGCTGCCGGACGGCATCCGGGACGCGGGCGTAGCCGTAGCCCGGCAGGTCCGTGACGCGCAGGTTCTCGCCCACCGAAAAGAAATT
>JBLRWH010000094.1:0-7022 GCA_047921395.1 Gammaproteobacteria bacterium | reverse complement strand
TAGGCAGAAACGGACTTCGGCGTCCCCGAGCTTCGTCAGCCAACTGGCTGCGCTCATATGCGGTTACCGGTGGCCTGCATTGAGGCCAAGGATGGCGGTAGTCCGCTACACGCCCGTGAAGCTCTTGCTACGGAAGGATGAATGCGCGTTCGGCGTTACGGTAACTCGCAGCGCCAGCTTGACCTGTGTCAGCACCCGGGGCGACGGAGATTCTATCCTTGGTGTGGAGACAAGGAATCGGCTCGTCCGAGAGCTCGCTCGACTGCCACTCAACCTATTGGCGGCGTGTCGCGAAAGGAATCCGCGATCGCCTCCACGGCCGCAAAAGCCTCGCCGGGCCGCGCCATGCGCGCGACGTGAAACAATGCGTCGCCCTCGTTCACCAGCGGCAAGCTGTTGCACCCGATCACGATCCCCGCGTGCGTGGCGAGCACCGGAAACTCGCGCGTGCCGAAGGGATCCGATACCCGGCCGAGCAGTTCGCCCGCCGAGACGCGTTGCCCGAGCCGCAGCGCACTGCGCAGGATGCCGCCCTCGGGCGCGCGCACCCAGTGGCTGCTGTCCGCGATGACAGGGTTCGCGGGACTGGCCCGCTGTGCGGTTTTCCTGCGCAGCATGCCGAGTTGGCGCATGACCTCGATGATTCCCGAGACACCCATGCGGATGGCCATCTCGTCGAAGCGCAGCGCCTCGCCGGCCTCGTACATCAGGGTGGGGATGCCTCGCTCGGCCGCGGCCTCGCGCAATGAGCCGTCGCGCAGGCGCGAGTCGAGCACGACCGGGGCACCGAACGCGATGGCCAGCGCGCGCGTCTCTGGATCGTCGAGTTGCGCGCGGATCTGCGGCAGGTTGCTGCGGTGGAGCGCGCCAGTATGAAGGTCGATGCCGTGCGTGCAGCGGTCGACAATTTCGCTCATGAACAGGTGGGCGAGCCGGGCCGCGAGCGAGCCACGCTCAGAGCCGGGGAAGCTGCGGTTGAGGTCGCGCCGATCGGGCAGGTAACGCGAGTGATGCAGCACGCCGAAAACGTTCACGACGGGAACCAGCAGCAGCGTGCCGCGCAGGCCGGTAAGCGGCCTGGCGCGAATCCGGCGGATGATCTCGATGCCGTTCAGTTCGTCGCCATGGACCGCCGCGCTGATGAACAGCCGGGGTCCGGCGCGCCGCCCGTTGATGACCCACACCGGCATTTCTACCGGCACGTGGGTATGCAGCATTCCGGCCGGCAGGGACACCCCGCGGCGCTCGCCCGGCGCGATGCTGACACCGCCGATCGTGATGGTTTCCTGGTTCATGGCGGGTTGCGCTCAGCCCTTGCC
Organism: Gammaproteobacteria bacterium; assembly: GCA_047921395.1. GTDB lineage: Bacteria > Pseudomonadota > Gammaproteobacteria > Steroidobacterales > XN24 > XN24. The sequence goes on along the minus strand of JBLRWH010000094.1, from coordinate 5,703 downwards.
GCGCGTCTTGGTGCGGTGGGGCTTGGCCTTCTTCTCGATGAAGTCGATGACCATCCCCGCCACGTCCTTGCCAGTCGCCTTCTCGATGCCTTCGAGCCCGGGTGAGGAGTTCACCTCGAGCACCAGGGGGCCGTCCTTGCTGCGCACGATGTCCACGCCGGCAATGTTCAGACCGACGGTCTTGGCCGCGCGCACCGCCGTGGCACGTTCCGCCGGGCTGAGCTTGACCACGGAGGCCGAGCCGCCGCGATGGAGATTGGAGCGGAACTCCCCCTCCTTGGCCTGCCGCATCATGGCGGCGACGACGCGGTCGCCGATCACGAAGGCGCGAATGTCCGCGCCACCGGCCTCCCTGATGAACTGCTGCACGAGGAAGTTCGCATGGAGCTCGCGGAACGCATCGATGACGCTTTCCGCCGCCTTGTTCGTTTCCGCAAGGACGATGCCGCGACCCTGGGTGCCTTGCAGCAGCTTCAGGACCAGCGGCGCGCCGCCGACCAGCCTGACGAGGGTCTTGGTGTCGTCCGGCGAGTTGGCGAAGGCCGTCACCGGCATGCCGATGCCCGCGCGGGCCAGCAGCTGCAGTGAGCGCAACTTGTCGCGGCTCCTTCCGATGGCCACCGACTCGTTCACCGGGTAGACGCCCATGACCTCGAACTGGCGCAACACGGCGAGCGCGTAGAACGTGACCGAGGCGCCGATCCGCGGAATCACGGCATCGAACAGCGGCAGGATCTCGCCACGATGATAAACCGTCGGTCGCAGCGAGGTGACGTCCATGACGCACTTGAGCGGGTCGACGACGCTGACCAGGTGATCCCGCGCGCGGGCCGCCTCCATGAGGCGCCGGGTCGAATACAGGTGCCGGTTTCGCGACAGGATGGCGATGTGCATTATTTTTTCTCCGTGGAGGCGCCGCGTGCTTTCCGGGCGCGGCCCATGCAATAGGATTTCGCGGGATCCACGACGAAGCGGTCGTGTAACGCGGTGCGCCCGAGCAGCATGCGGAAGCGCATCGGGTCGCGATCCGTGAGGGTCATCTCGATGCGCCAGCATAGCCTGCCCAGGCTGAGCGTGCTCTCGATGATCCAGCGCCGCTCGCGGTGCCCCCCGGAGTCGGAGACCATGCGGCGGTCCAGCACGGGCGCCTCGCAATTCACGATGCGGGTGCAGTCGTACTGGTCCGGGTGCACGTCGAAACGTACCCACTGCACGCCGTCGCGCTCGAACGGCGCGACCTCGAAGGCGTGCAGCGCGGAGGTGCGCGCACCGGTGTCGACCTTGGCCTTGAGGCGCGGGATGCCCAGTTCAGGCAGCCCCACCCATTCGCGCCAGCCGAGCACTGGCAGCGGTCGCGCAGCGGCCATCCTCAGAACCAGCCTCGCCGCCGGAAGAGCCACGCCATGCCGAAGCCGATCACGGCAAACAGCAGCATGACCAGGGGATAGCCGTAGCGCGCCCTCAGCTCCGGCATGTTCCATGGGCTGGCATCCGGGTCGAAGTTCATGCCGTAGACGCCCGCGATGAAAGTCAGCGGGATGAAGATGGTCGCCATGATGGTCAGCAGGCGCATCACGTCGTTCATGCGATGGCTCAGGCTCATCAGGTGGAGCTCATGCAGGCTGCGGGTGAGCTCCACGAGATGCTCGAGCATCTCGCTGATGCGCATGTGGTGGTCCAGCACATCGCGGACGTAGCGCCGGGTCCCTGCGCTGAGCGGCGAGTCGTCGCTGCGCAGCAGCTGTTGCAGCGCCTCCTGTCCCGGCAACACCAGCCGCCGCATCAGGGCGAGCTGGCGGCGCAGGCCGTGCACGCGCGAGATCGTCTCGTTGCCGGGGGTTTCCAGCAACTCATCCTCGAGGGCCTCGATGGTGTCGCGCAGGCTCTCGAGCACCGGAAAGCCGCTGTCCACGGCCGAATCGACGAGGCAGTAGAACAGGTAGTCGGCGCCGCGCTTGCGGATCCGCCCGATGCTGCTGTTGTGCAGGCGTTGCCTGATGGGCTCGACCAGCGCGGCGTCGCCATTCCAGAAACTGACGATCCAGTGCGGCCCGAGGAACAGGCTCAATTGCTCCAGCGCCAGCTCGCCGGCGTGCAGCACGGGCACCGAGACGACCATGAAACTGTGGTTCTCGTAGCGATCCAGCTTGGTACGCTGCTGGCCGTTATGCACGTCCTCCAGGGCCAGCGGGTCGAGCCCCAGCCGCTCGTGCAGCCAGCGCAGGGCGGCGGGGCCCGGGGGCGTCGAGAAATGGACCCAGTCGGTCATCGCCGGGTCGAGGCCGGCGAGCGCCGCATCGAGGCCGGTCTCCAGCCGCTCCTCGATGATGCCCTCGTCATAGCGTTGCCAGGCGACCGTCGTGTCGCCGGCATTGGCGGCGACGGACTCGATCGGGTGCCCCGGCGAGATGCCGGGCTGGCTCCGTCGGCGCGCCCCCCTGCTGCTTGTCATCCCCTTCGTTCTCCGCCCGTGGAACCGCGATCATAACGCCTTGAGGCATCGCTTTGTCGCCGCGGTGTGTCGCCGGCCCGACCGCTGGATGCCCGCCGATGGCAGTACAATGACGCCTCACGCCTTCCCGAGATACGTCCTCCATGGCCTGCCTGTTCGTCGAACAACTCACCGTCCTCGACTTTTCGCGGCTCGACCGGGAGCGCGGCCTGGTCGGTGAAAGCTGGATCCTGGACCTCGAGCTGGAGGGGGCGCTCGACGAGCAGTCGATGGTGCTGGATTTCGGCGCCGTCAAGCGCATCGCGCGCGATGCCGCCGAGGAGTATGCGGATCACCAGCTGCTCGTGCCTGCCCGCTGCGGCTGGCTCGAGATCAGCGAGTTGACCGCCAGCGGCGAGATCCGGATCGAGGCGCCCGCGGCCGGGCTGCGCCTGCGCTCGCCCGGCGTGGCGGTGTGCCAGCTCGACGCCGCCGAGGTCACGATGCCTGCGCTGCGTGCCGGGCTCGAGGCCCGCGTCGCAGCCGTCATGCCGGCCAACGTCCGGGTGGTGCGCGTCGCGCTGCGCGAAGAGGACACGCCGGGCGCGTACTACCACTACAGCCACGGGCTGAAGCGGCATGCGGGGAATTGCCAGCGGATCGCGCACGGGCACCGCTCGCGGATCGAGATCTACACGGCCGGCCGGCGCAACGATCACTGGGAACGCCACTGGGCCGAGCGCTGGCGGGACATCTATCTCGGTTCCGAGGAGGACCTGGTCGCGGAAACGCGCCTCGGTGATCGTCCGGCCCTGCTGTTCGCGTACCAGGCCCCGCAGGGTGAGTTCGAACTCGAGATCTGGCGCGCGCGCTGCGAGCTCGTGCCGGCTGACACGACGATCGAGTGCCTGGCCGATTACATCGCGGGCGAGCTCGTCCGCATGGATCCCGGCACCGTCTTCCGGGTGCGAGCCTACGAGGGCGTCCAAAAGGGCGCGGTCGCCGAAAGAAGTGCGGACTAGGCTCTCTCCGCGGAACCCGCAGGCCCGGTCTGCGGTCTTGCAAATGGCGGGGCGAGCCCCCAATTACGTTGGAGCACCGGACCCCGGAGCGAAGGAGAATCATCGATGAAGCGCGTGTTCCTGTTCCTGGCGACCAATATCGCCGTGCTGCTGGTCCTGTCGATCGTCCTCAGCCTGATTGGTTTCGAGGGCATCCTCGACGAGCAGGGGGTCGACCTCGACCTCGGCGCCCTGTTGGTCTTCGCGGCCATTTTCGGCTTCGGCGGCTCCCTGATTTCGCTGGCGATCTCCAAGTGGAGCGCCAAGCGCATGACGGGCGCCAAGGTGATCACACAGCCGTCCGGTCCGGTCGAGACCTGGTTGTTCGAGACGGTGCGCCGGCAGGCGCGCGAGGCGGGGATCGGCATGCCCGAGGTCGCGATCTACGACGCCCCCGAGCCGAACGCGTTCGCCACCGGGGCGCGGCGCGACAATGCGCTGGTCGCCGTCAGCACGGGCCTGCTGCGCGGCATGAAGCGGGAAGAGGTGGAGGCGGTGCTCGCCCACGAGATCAGCCATGTCGCGAACGGCGACATGGTGACGCTGACGCTGATCCAGGGCGTCGTGAACACCTTCGTGATCTTCTTCTCGCGCGTCATCGGGCATCTCGTCGACCGGCTCGTGTTCCGCACCGAGCGCGGTCACGGGCCCGGCTTCTGGATCGTCACGATCGTCGCGCAGATCTTCCTCGGCATCCTCGCGAGCATGATCGTCATGTGGTTCTCGCGGCAGCGGGAATTCCGTGCCGATGCCGGCGGCGCCCGCCTGGCCGGACGCGAGCGCATGGTGGCCGCGCTGGAACGGCTCAAGCAGGGCCACAATGCCACCCTGCCGGACCAGCTGGCGGCCTTCGGCATCTCGGGTCACCGGGCCGCGGGGATCAAGCGGCTGTTCATGACCCATCCGCCACTCGACGAGCGCATTGCCGCGTTGCGCCGGATGACCTGAACTCTCGCGATCAGGGCACTGGGACCGTTGCGGTGGCGATGCCGGCGGATTCCCCGCCGCGGGTCCACGCGAACACCAGCCGGTTGCCCGCGAGCGCCATCTGCGGGAAGCCGGAGCTGCGCGCGGGGGAGGTCGTCGCCAGGGTCCTGGCCGCGGCCGGGCGGCCTGCCAGGGGCACGCGCCGATAGCGGATCTCGGCCCCGCCCCCGGTGTTCTCGAGCCAGCTGACTACTGCGGAGGCCTCGTCGGGCATCACGATCGCCACGCGCCCCAGCGCGCCGTCACCCGAGACCTCGACCGCCTCGCTCCAGCTCAGGCCGCCGTCGGAGGAGAAGGCCGCGAGCACCCGGGGCCGGCCCTGGGCCGCGGTGAACCACGCGGCCGCGAGCCGCTGGCCCTGGGCGGCAAGCGCCGGGCCATTGACCGGGCAGGCCGGCATCTCCCAGCCCTCGTCGCCTACGGGCGCTGGCGCGGACCAGCCGTCCGGTCCGAGGGTGACGGCGTGGATATCGCGGATCTCGGTTTCGCTTCTGCCCCGGTAGACCACCGTGACCCCGTGCGTGCTGGTGGCCGCGGCGGTCCCGCAGCAGTCGCAGACCCGCGCGTCGAGCTCGAATTCGGGCAGCGGTCGCCCGGACCAGTCGAGGCCGCCCGCCCGCAGGGTCATGGCGCCGTGGCCCGAGTGGTGCCCGTCACCGTGGTCTCCGCCCGAAGTGTTGCGGCCGTCCAGCCAGACCGCCCCGGCGCCCCCGGGGACCGGAAACAGCGAGGCGAAGCCGTGCTCGGTCGCGGTCCCGTCGCCGTGCGGCGCCGCCGGGGCTGACCACTGCGCGCCCCCGTCCGTCGAGACGGACGCGAGCAGCTCGTAGGCATAGGTGCCGCCCTCCAGCTTGTGCAGCCAGTGAGCCGCCAGCCGCCCCTCGCCGAGGTGCACGACCGAGGGGAAGTCCGCCCAGTTCACGAACCAGTCGGCCCCACGCGCCGCGGTGCGCGCGCCCGACCAGCCGTCGTCACCGAGCGATGCGAAGCGCAGCGTATGCGCGTCGGGCCCGGGCTCGACCCAGCTCAACCAGAGCGTGCCCGAGGGATCTGCGCTCAGCCTGGGGAGCATGGCGCCGGCCGCCGCCGGGGTTTCCAGCGGCACCGGCTCAGGGCTGCGCGCGCAGGCGGACAGGCCGATGGCGACCGAAATCACCAGCAGGATGACCATCCGGGGCGCGGCGGGGGTGCGGTCGACTTGGTCAGGCATTGTGATCTACGTAC
>JBLRWH010000093.1:0-7326 GCA_047921395.1 Gammaproteobacteria bacterium | reverse complement strand
AACAGCGGCAGCACCGTCTCGGCCACCTCGATCACCAGCCAGGCGGTCACCACGTAGAACAGTGCTACGCGGAACACGTTGCGGCGCTTGAGTTCGGCGAAGAAGTTCATGAAAAGAGTGCCGGCGCCACATCCAGCGTGAGCACGCAATCGCGAAGGCGCTGTCCGCCCGTTTGGGCGAGTTTTTTCACAAGTCTCCCGTCAGCCGTCACGAAGCGGCAGTCACGGGCCAGCGCAAGTGCGAGATACAGGCAGTCATAGGCAGGATGGTCAAGCTCGAGCGCCAGTTTCAGGCTCTCTGCGAGGAGCAGGCGCATCGGCACCAACTCGATTTCGATCCGCTCGATCGCTTGCGCGGCGACGATGGCAGCATCCCCTTTCATCTCGCTGCGGGCAACCTTCTTCCACAGGATGTTGGCGCATTCGGCGACCAGCAGATCCGGCGCGGACAGTCGTGGGCCTTCGAGCAGGGCAACGGCGTGCTCGCTCAATGCCTCCGGCGCGACCCATTTGATCGCGACGCTGGCATCGATTACGACCTCGCTCAACGCTCGTCCCGGCCTTCGCGCTGTAGCACTTCGGAGGGGGTCTGCTTGCGTCCGGCGCTGAGCGCGCGGATCTTGGCGAGCAAAGGCTTGATCTCCAACTCGGCCTCGGACTCCAGCGCCTGGCGGAGGATTTCGCGGTGCTCGGCCTCGGCCGAGCGACCATGGCGCGCGGCCCGACGCTTCAGGCGAACGATGAGCTCGTCGTCGACATTCCGCACATGAAGGCTGCTTGCCATTGTGATTCTTCCATTTTGCTTTATGTGATAGCAAATATATCTGCGCTAGGTCCCCACCGCAATGCTGCCCAACGCGGATGATGTTGCGGCGCCGGAGTTCGGCGAAAAAATTCATCGGCTCCCGCCCGGCACGTAGCGGACGCCGTCAAGCCCTTCGAAGTCGGCGTCCTGTGTCCACACAACGGCCCGAAGGCTCCGCGCGGTGGCATAGATGATGCTGTCGGCCAGCGGCAGCTTGTGGCGCAGCCCGAGGGCCACGGCGCGTAGCGCAAGCGCGGCATCGAGGTCCACGACCCGCCCCTGCTGCATCACCGCCACATATTTCAAAGCCGTCGCCTCGTCGCGCTGCTGGCTGATGCGCTTGAACACTTCGAGCAGGGTGATCGCCGGCACGAGAAGCGCCGCGGTATCCTCGATGGCGCTCGCGAAATGCCCCGCGTTGGGGCCATCCGCAAAGTATTCCAGCCAGGCCGAGGAGTCGACGACATTCATCTCCGCCTACACCCGGCCGGCACAAAGGTGGGCAGCCCTGTTCGCCATGCTGGCGTAGCAGCCGGACTTGCCGACCCTTACGCTCGACTCGATGTCAGCAGGTTGCGGAACGACAGGCCGGGAAGCGCAGCGAAGCCACGGTCGAGCGATACCCACTCGCAACCGTGCTCGATCGCGAGCGCAGCGTGGCAACCCGCGGATGCAGCAACGCGGCGCTGTCAGTCAGGTCCACCCCGGCTTGCAGGCCAGCGCCAGCGTCGGTTGGCAACGGCTCAGCCACACGCTCTCCGGTGCCGCACTCATGTCTCGCCGCCACGCGCCTGCAGAAAAGGATTGCAGACCTTGAGGCCGGCAATGCTCCTGCCGTGGCCAAAATCCTCGCTGTAGAGCACCTCGCAACGGCTGCGGACCGCGGCCTCTGCGATCAGGGCATCGAACCAGGAAAGCTGCTCGCGCTCCGCGAGCTCGTGCGCGTCGAGCACCATGTCGGGATGGGTGGAGACGACATCGAAGCCCGCCAGCGCCTCCAGCGCCCTGCGGGTCTCTGTCGGTGACAACGACGGTTCGAACTTGCGCGTCAGCACCGAGCGCAACTCGATCATGACCTGCGTGCTGATCACGATATCTTCCGCCTCGGCCAGGTTGCGCAACCAGTCACGGATGAACGCCGATTTACCTGGGTCGCGCCGGTCGAGCCGGTACGCCCAAAGGTTCGTGTCGACGAATGCGCGCATCGCTCAGCGCGCTCCGCGCTCATGCAGTGAATCGCGCGACCAGGGCCCGCCACTGGCCGAGCGCGTGCGATCAGCGAGTTCATCGAGCGCATCGAGCGCCTCCATGCGCCGGCTGCGCGCATCGACATACCGTTCCAGGTACTCCCGCACGAGCGCGTTGACTGAGGTTTGCTCGCGCAGCGCGGCTTCGCGCGCCTTCTGCAACAGCTCGTCGTCCAGGCTCAGGGTGAGATTGGCCATGGGTCACTCCGTCAGTCGCTCCCGTGTAACACGGGACCAGTGTAGCACAGGGTCCTTTTCCTCTGCGCGCGGTTGCTACACCCGCCGCAGCACGATGTCGAAGCGGCCATGGGGCGGCCCAATCCTAGGCACATTTACGTATATGCTTCACACAGCTCGGGATTTGCTGCCTGGGCGATAATGAAGATCCCGCATCCCGCCACGGAGGCAGAATGGCGCGCGTACACGAGGTACTGATCATCGGCAGCGGCTTCGGCGGCAGCATCGCGGCGGCACGCCTGGCCGAGGCCGGCGTGGACGTCACGCTGCTGGAGCGTGGCCCGTGGCGCGACACGCTGCCCGTCCAGTCGATGGGGATCCCCAACCGCATCCGGTACCCCTCCGGCCTGCAGCTGTTCTCGGGGGGCATCAAGCGCATCAACGGCGGCCTGCTGCCGCGCGGGGGGCTGACGCTGTCGCGCTACGGCCTGTTCGAATCGTTCTCGGCCGGCGATGTCTCGGCGCTGTGCTCGTCCGGCGTCGGCGGCGGGAGCCACGTCTACACGGCGCTCAACGAGCGGCCGCGCGTAGAAAATTACTGGGACGGCCATCACCCGGAAGTCTCGAGCGATGCCCTGGAGCCACACTACCAGCGGGTCATCGCCGAGATGGGCGGCCGGCCACCGCGACTCGAGGACGCCATTCCCAACCTGACGGCGCAGCGATATCGCGAGGCGGACTGGTTGCAGGGCGGCGAAGCGCTGGTGAGTCCCGCGCATGCCGTGCAGTTTCCAGAGACGCCCGGCACCAGCCGCGAGATCGACTGGGGCGAAGGCATCCGGCGGCGCGAGGCCGACTGGAAAGACGGCGGCCTGCTCGGTTCGCGTTTCGGCACCAAGACCACGCTGGACTTCGCCTACCTCGCACCCGCGATGCGACGGGGCCTGAGGGTACTGGACCTGCACGAGGCGGTCTCCGTGCATCTCTGCCGCCAGACCCACACCGCGCGCTACTGCGTGCAGACCCGCAACCTCTACACGGGACGGATCGAACCCTTTTATGCCGAGCACGTCATGCTCGCGGCCGGCACGATGAACACGCTGCGCCTCCTGCTGGTGAGCCGCGACGAGGCCCGCGGCCTCGACGGGCTGCCCGCGCTCGGGCGTCGCTTCGGCACGAACGGGGACTGCGTCGCGTGGTGGGCCCTCGACGACGAGGAAGCCGACTTCAGCCGCGGCCTGCCATGCCACGGGCCGATTGCGTTGCGCGACGACCGGCGACCGGGTGACCCGCTCATGATCGCGGTCGGTCTGGTCGGTATCGACGGCATGCCGATGCCGGAAGTGGCGCGGCGAAAATTGCGCCGCGGCGTGATGCTGATCGCGATGGGCGCGGATCGCGCAGACGGCCGGGCGATGTTGCGCGGCGGCCGGCTCCGGGTGCGCTACGACCGGGATGCGAGTCCCGTCTACGAGCGCACGCAGGCGCTGTTCCGCCGGATCGCCGAGCTGTCGGGGCGGCCGGTGCGCACCCGGCGCCGCCCCTTCACCGTCCACCCGCTCGGCGGGGCGGTGCTAGGATCCGGCGAGTCGGCGGGCATGATTGACGGACGCGGCGAGGTGTACGGGTTCCCCGGGCTGTACGTCGTGGATGCGGCCGCGCTGCCCGCGTCGCCGGGCGCACCGCCATCGATGAGCATCGCAGCCTGGTCGAGCTGGGTCGCGGCGCGCTTCCTCGAGGCGCGCGCTTGAAAAACACTATCGAGCTGCACCGGCAACGCATTCCCTTGCGCCTGCTGGTCCTGGACGCTGCGGGCGCGGTGCTGGTCGCCGTCGGTGTGCTCGACCTGCTCGACACCGGGCCGCAGCTTGTACCGGTGGCCTTGCGTTTCCCCGGTGTCGGCATCGCGCTCGTCGTGCTCGGCAGCGTCATGATGTTGCCCGTACCCGTATGGCTGCTGCGGCGGCATCACCGCAAGCACGGACATCCCCACCAGAGGCCTTCTGCATGAGCCGCACCCACCGGCAATACCGCGTACTCGACGTATTCACCGACACCGCCTACGGCGGCAATCCGCTGGCCGTGCTGCCGGAGGCCGAGGGCTTGACCGAGGCGCAGATGCAGCGGATCGCCCGCGAGTTCAACCTCTCGGAGACCGTGTTCGTGCGCCCCCCGCGCAACCGCGGTGAAACGCACCGGCTGCGGATCTACACGCCGGCCACTGAGCTGCCCTTCGCGGGCCACCCGACCGTCGGTGCAGCGTTGGCACTGGCCGAGGAAGGCTGGCCGGAGAGCGAGTTCGTATTCGGCGAGGGGATCGGGCCGGTGCGCGTCAGCCTGCGCCAGCAGAAGCACCTTCGCAGCGCGTGGCTGTGGGCGGCGAAGCTGCCGGAACTCGGCCCCAACCCGCCGCCCGTCGATGCGCTCGCCGCCCTGGTGTTGCTGCGCCCCACGGACATCCTCGCGGGCGCGTGGGGCCCCGCCGCGGTATCGGCGGGCATTCCCTATCTCGTCATCCCGGTGCGCGATGCCGCCACGCTGGCGCGCGCGGAGCTGGACATGAACCGCTGGCGCGAGATACTGAAGGACTGGTGGGCGAACCAGGTCTACCTCGTCGCGCCCGTGGATGGCCCGCAGGGCACGCGCTACCGGGCGAGGATGTTCGCGCCCTCGCTCGGCTTCCTCGAGGACCCCGCCACCGGCGCGGCGGCGACGGCGTTCCCCGGGTGGCTCGTGCCCCGCCTCGGTGCAACGGACGGCGTCCTCACCGTGACCGTGGAGCAAGGCGTCGAGATGGGCCGCCCGAGTACAATTGGCATCGAGGTCGAGCTGAGCGGTGGCCTGATCACCGCGGTCCGCGTCGGCGGCGCGGCGGTATCCGTCGCCACTGGCACCATCCGCATTCCAGATTGAGGTCAGCTCGGTGTCCCCCAGAATGACTGTTGCCGCGTTCCTGGCGATCGTGCTCGCACCCTCGACCGTGCTGTGCGCGGCACCCGTGAATGCGTTTGGCGACGCGCGTCTGGCCTTCTACGCCAGCGAGCGTGAGGCGCGCGACGGCACCGAAACGAAGGACGAGGGGCTGCGGCTGCGGTTGCGGCTCGGCGCAGAGGCGCAGCTGGCGGACGGATGGATGCTGCGGGGGCGGGTCGCGGGACGCTTCACGACCGACCAGGATCGCACGCGTTTCTGGACCAATGGCTGGACGCCGACCCGCACCGGGCTGGACGACGGCGACGCCGCCGTGGACGAACTGTTCATCCGCTATGCGCCGGAGGGCGCCCGGTGGTCGCTGCGCGCCGGCCGGTTCCAGAGCAAGATCGAGCTGATGGGCGTCGCCGCCAAGTCGCTGGATCGGAACGACAGCCCGAACGTCGATATCACGTGGACCGATGGCCTGCACCTGCAATACGCGCACTCGCCCGCGTGGCGCACGCACCTCGTGCTGCAGAACACCACCAGCAACGGCACCAGCCAGGCGACGCGCGGGCCGCTGGCGTTCGACGACAGCAGCAGCCGCATCACGACCTTCGCGGCGCTCGAGAGCACGCAGCCGCTCGGACCGCTGAAGCAGCGCGTCTTCGCCGCGACCTGGATGCCCGACGCGCTCGCCACAGGCGGCCCCGGCGAAGCACGGCGCGAGGACTACGTGACGTTCACGACCAAGCTGTTTGCAGAATGGCCGATCGGCACGGACGGCATGCGCGGCGGGCTCGGCGGCGAGGCCGGCTACGCGCCCCATACGCCGGTGGAATCGGCCGTGAATGCGGGCGAGGATAACAGCGCCGACGGCTGGGCCTACCAGCTCTCCATGAACCTGTTCGACTTCGCCCCCAACAACAACATCGCGTTCGTCTTTGGTCGTGCTGGCGCGGGCTGGCTGATCTCGCCTGACTTCCGCAACAACGACCGCCTGATGGAAATCCGCTACCAGCTGGTGATCTCGAAAACGCTCTCCGTGGAGGCACGCCTGCGGCGCCGCGAGGAGATCGACGTGCCGGATGACGCCATGCAGGAACGCATCGATGACGATTTCTACCTGCGCCTCAGCGCCAAATTCTGAGCCAACTGGCCACGGCTTCAGGCGACGGGGATCTCCGCCTTGTGGCGCGCCAGCCAGTCCCCGAACGTCTGCAGTTCCGGATTCAGTGCGCGGGCAACGGCCGGGTCCCGCGCGCCACAGAACGCCGACTCGAAATCATGCTTGTACTGGAACATGTTGCCGAGGTCCTCGGCGCCGGGGAAACCGAAGCTCCGGAACTGCTCCGGCGTGACGGCGTGATAATCGACATCCTCGCCCAGTGCTTCACCGAGCCGGGCTGCCATTTCGGCCCCGGTGAGATGCTCTCCGGCGATGCCGATCCTCCGGCCCACCAGCTCCGGGCCCTGGCGAAAAATCCCGAAGGCGCACTTGCCGATGTCCTCGGCGGCGATGCCCGGCAGCTTCCGGTCGCCCATCGGCAGCGCGAATGCGAGCCTGCCGTCCGCGCCCCGCCTGGGGCCCATGCCGAAATGGATGAGGTTGTCCCAGTAGAAGGACGTCAACAGGAATGTCGTCGGCAGCCCGAGCTCGGTGAAAAAACGGTCGGATGCGCCCTTGGTATCGAAATGCGGAACCTTGTAGGCGCCCAGCAGCGTGGGCATGCGGTCGTCGGACAAGGGAACCCGGAGGCGCGTGTCCTCGAGCGTCGACCAGATGACATGCCGCAACCCGGCCCCCTTGGCGGCCTCGGCGAGCGTCCAGGCCTCGGCCTGCTCTTTCTCGGGCGAGAAATGCTCCCAGAAGAAGGTCACGAGATAGGCGCCGTAGGCGCCCTCGAAGGCGCGCGCGACGCTGGGCGGATCATGCAGGTCCGCGGCGACCACCTCGGCGCCGAGCGCGGCCAGCTGTCTCGCCTTCGGGGCATCCGGATTCCGCGTCATGGCGCGCACCACGAACCCGCTCTCCGGGTTGGCCAGGATGGCGCGCACGAGCCCGCCGCCCTGGGCGCCGGTGGCGCCGGCTACGACGATGGTTTTCGGGTGCGACATGGCCTCGCCACTCCTAGCCCGGATTATTCATGAAAGTCTGGTGAAGGGGTAAAAGAAAAGCCCCGAA
>JBLRWH010000092.1:0-7507 GCA_047921395.1 Gammaproteobacteria bacterium | reverse complement strand
CTAGGGCCTACCGCGTGGCGTCATCCTCCGGCATCGCGGCGCGCACATGCGCCTCCGGATAACGCCGCATGAGGATCAACAGCAGCGGCAGCCCCAGCAGCGCGATCCCGGCCGTCATGGCAAAGAACACCGCCCAGTCGCCGTCGAGCGCATCGACCATCCAGCCGCTCGAGGCCGACAGCCAGATGCGCCCCAGGTTGCCCGCGGAGGCGAGCAGCGCGAACTGCGTGGCCGTGTAGGCGACGTTGCACAGGCTCGAGAGGTAGGCGACGAACGCCACCGTCGCGAGCCCGCCCGTGAAGTTGTCCGAGATCACGGCGATGCGGAACACCAGCGGATCGTTGCCTGAGGCCGCCAGCCACGCGTACGTCAGGTTGGTGGCCGCGGCCAGCAGCCCGGCCACCAGCAGCGCCCTGAACAAGCCGATGCGCGCCACCAGCACGCCGCCCGCCAGCACGCCGATGCCGTTGGCGATGAAGCCATAGATCTTCATGACCTCGGCGATCTCGCCCAGGCTGAAGCCGAGCTCCCGGTAGAACACGCCGGACATGCGCCCGAGCAGCGCGTCGCCGAACTTGAACACCACGATGAACACCAGGATCAGCAGCCAGCCGCGCCGCTTCATGAAGTCGACGAAGGGCGCGACCACGGCGCCGTAGACCCACGCGGTCGCGCCGGCCAGCCGGCCGCGCAGCCAGGAGACGCGGCGCAGCAGCTCGGCGACCCGCGCCTCGTGCTCGACGGTGTCGGCCGGCGGCCGGAACGGCGGCTCGGGACTCAGCAGGATCGCGAGCATGCCGACCCCGACGCCCGCCGCGAGGAACAGGTAGGCCGTGTTCCAGCCGAACAGCTGCGCCAGGAAGAGCCCGCCGGCGCCGCCGACCAGCGTACCGCCGAGATGCCAGCCCCAGATCGCGGCAGCCGAGCCGGCCCCGTACTGTTCGGGCGAAAGCACGTCGATGCGGTAGGCGTCGATGACGACATCCTGCGTCGCCGACATGAAGGTCACGAGCAACACGGCGGCGGCGACCACGAGCAGATCGGCCGAGGGCTGCGCCCGCGACAGCACCAGGATGGCGAACACCAGCAGCACCTGCGTGAACAGCGCCCAGCCCCGGCGTCGCCCGAAGCGCGCGCTGAAGTACGGCAGGCGCATGCGATCGACCAGCGGCGCCCAGAGGAAGTTGATGGCGTAGGGCGTGGCGGCCAGCGCGAACAGGCCGATGTCGGTGCGCGAGACGCCCTCGTCGCGCAGCCAGATCGACAGGTTCGTGAACACCAGCGGCGCGGGCAGGCCGCTCGAGAAACCGAGCGCGAGCAGCGTCACCATGCGCCGGTCGCGATAGGGCTCGAGCAGGCGCCTGAGGGCGTTGATCACGTCGGCCAGTCGTAGTCGAGGATCAGCGGCGCGTGGTCGGAGAAGCGCTGCCCGGTGTAGATCTCCGCGCCGCGGATGCGCTCCGCGAGCCCGGGCGTGACGACCTGGTAGTCGATGCGCCAGCCGACGTTATTCTCCCTGGCGCGCCCACGGTTGGACCACCAGGTGTAGCGCTCCGGGCGCGGGTCTACGACCCGGAAGGCGTCGACGAACCGCGAGGGACCGAACAACTCGTCCATCCAGGCGCGCTCCTCCGGCAGAAACCCCGAGTTCTTCAGGTTGCCACGCCAGTTCTTGATGTCGATCTCCTTGTGGGCGATGTTCCAGTCGCCGCACAGCACATACTGGCGCGGCCGCCGCCGCACGCGACGCAGGAAATCCTCGAACTCGGCGAGGAAGCGGAACTTGGCCTCCTGGCGCAGCTCGCTCGAGGACCCGGAGGGCATGTACACCGACGCGACCGACAGGCCCGGGAACACGGCCTCGACGTAGCGCGCCTCGGGGTCGAACTCGGCCGAGCCGAAGCCCCGGACGATGCGCTCCGGCTCACGGCGCGAGTACAGCGCCACGCCGCTGTAGCCCTTCTTCTCCGCCTCGAGGTAATAGCAGTGGTAGCCGGCAGGGCGGAATGCCTCGTCCGGAATCTGGTGCTCGTGCGCGCGGGTCTCCTGCAGGCAGACGACGTCGGCGTCCTGCCCGGAGAGCCATTCGAAAAAGCCCTTGCGGGCCGCGGAACGGATGCCGTTGGCGTTCAGGCTGATGATGCGCATATCGATTCGGGAGCTCGATCCGGCGTGTATCATACCGTCCGGCTGGCGACATCCCTCGTCCGCGGCCAATCTTTTTGCGACCTTGCGGAATCCAGCGATGCACGACTACAAGCAGGCCTTCATCCAGCTGGCGCTGGCGCGCGGCGCGCTCAAGTTCGGCAGCTTCACGCTCAAGTCGGGCCGCGAGAGTCCCTATTTCTTCAACGCCGGGCTGTTCAACACCGGCGCGGCGCTGGCCGAGCTGGGCGCCTGCTACGCGGACGCGATCGCCGGCGCCGGGCTGGAGTTCGACGTCCTGTTCGGCCCCGCCTACAAGGGCATCCCGCTGGCGACGGCCACGGCGGTCGCGCTGGCCGAGCGGCACGGCCGCGACGTGCCCTGGGTCTTCAACCGCAAGGAAGCCAAGGATCACGGCGAGGGCGGGCAACTGGTCGGCGCGCCGCTGGCCGGCCGGGTGCTGATCGTCGACGACGTCATCACGGCGGGCACCGCGATCCGCGAGTCCATCGAGATCATCCGCGCCGCCGGCGCCGAGCCATGCGGCGTCCTGCTCGCCCTGGACCGACAGGAGCGCGGCCGGGGCGAACGATCGGCGGTACAGGAAGTCGAACTGGATCTCGGTTTGCCGGTGACCAGTATCATTACACTTGGAGACCTGCTGGATGACCTGGAGACGCGTAAGGACGCGGACCCTGGCCGGCTGACCGCCCTGCGGGACTACCGCGGCCGCTACGGGGTCGCCTGAGATCAAACAGGTGCGCGCTGCGCGCCCGAGGTGAAGCGCATGACGACACGACACTTCCTGCTGGCAATGATCGCCATCGCCTGCGTCGCCTGGACCGCGCCGGCCGACGCCCAGAAAGTCTACCGCTGGGTGGATGAAAACGGCGTGGTGCACTTCGGGGACGCGATCCCGCCGGAATACTCCAAGGAGCGCCACGAGGTGCTCGACAGCCGTGGTACGCGCACCACGGTCAACGAGGTTCAAGACCCCACGGACACGCCCGTTCGCGATGACCGCGACCGGGCCCTGCTCGCCAGCTACAGCTCGGTGGCGGAGATCGAGGCCGTGCGGGACCGCCGTACGGGCTTCCTCGCCTCGCAGAACGAGGTTGCCGAGGAGCGCCTGGCAGGGCTGCACCTGCGCCGCCAGGAGCTGGACGGCAACCCCGCGGCCCTCAACGAGCTGGCGACCGTCAACCAGCGCATCGGCGAGTACGACGCCGAGATCGCGCGTCGTAATGCCGAAATCGACCGCATCCGGGGCCAGTTCGACGCCGACATCGCGCGCTTCCGAGAACTGAAGGGCCTGCCGGCGCCCGAATAGGCCTGTGCCGGGTTGCGGCGTGAACGTGGGCGGGGTGTGGCAGGGCTCCCCTCGCTCAAAAAATTTCAATATCGCTCGGTGAGCCCTGCCACGCCCCACCCACTGCGCCCTCGCCCACGCAGGGGCCTTCGGGCGCTGCTCTCGACGTTCACGCCAAAGCCCGGCGAGGCGCCGATGCCTTGCCCCTCATCGAGGCGGCAGCGGGAGCGGGACGTCACAGGCCCGCTGAGGGAGCTTGAAATTTTGCGAGCGAAGCGGGCCTGTGGCGGCGCGCTCCCGCGGTCCCCAGCGGGGCGGGGCAGTCAGTGCCGCCCGGAATGCCCGAAGCCGCCGGCGCCGCGTGCGCTGGCGCTGAAGTCCTTCACGACTTCGAAGCGCGCCCGCACCACCGGCACGATGACCATCTGGGCAATCCGTTCGCCCGGCTGGATCGTGAAGGCCTGCCCGCCGCGGTTCCACGCGGAGACGAACACCTGGCCCTGGTAGTCGGAATCGATCAGGCCCACCAGGTTGCCGAGCACGATACCGTGCTTGTGGCCGAGCCCGGAGCGCGGCAGCAGGACCGCGGCGAGGCCGGGATCGTCGATGTGGATCGCAAGCCCCGTGGGCAGCAGCTCGGTCTGGCCGGGCTCGAGCACGAGCGGGCCGTCGAGACAGGCACGCATGTCCAGCCCCGCGGACCCCGTGGTGGCGTACTCCGGCAGCGGGAATTCGCCCCCGAGGCGGGGATCAAGAATCTTGAGCTTGATGACCTGCACGCATTCTCTCCACGATCAGCCCGATCAGCCGGTCAGCGAGTTCAGCCTTGGTCCCGGAACCCAGGTCCACGCGCCCCGCGTCCCAGAGCGCCACCAGCGAATTCTCATCCAGGTCGAAGCCGCAATCGCTGCCGACCTTGTTGGCGGCGATCAGGTCCAGCGACTTGCGCTCGAGCTTGAGACGCGCGTTGGCCTCGACGTCCTGGGTCTCGGCCGCGAAGCCCACGACGAAGGGACGCGGCACGGACGCGGCGACCTCGGCCAGGATGTCCGGGTTCCGGACCAGTTCTACGACCATCTCGCCCGCGTGCTTCTTGAGCTTCTGCGGCGCCGGGTGCGCCGGCCGGTAGTCCGCCACGGCGGCCGCGCCGATGAACACGGCCGCGTCGGCCAGCTCGGCCCGAACTGCGTCGCGCATCTGCGCGGCAGTCTCGACGTGCACAGTGCGCACGCCCGGCGGCGGCGAGAGGTTCGCCGGGCCGCTGACGAGCACCGCCTCCGCTCCGGCCCGCGCCGCCGCCGCAGCGAGGGCGTAGCCCATCTTCCCGGAGCTCCGGTTAGTGAGATAGCGCACCGGGTCGAGCGCCTCGCGCGTCGGTCCCGCCGTGATGAGCACCCTGCGTCCCGCCAGCGGGCCTTCCACCACGCCCGCGCCCGCCGTCAGCCTGGCGACGATCTCGCGCGGCTCCAGCATCCGGCCCGCGCCGGTCTCGCCGCAGGCCTGGTCGCCGGTGCCGGGCCCGAGCAGCGCCACACCGCGTGCCGCCAGGGTGCGCACATTGGCCTGGGTCGCCGGGTTCGCCCACATGAGCCGGTTCATCGCCGGCACGACGGTGATCGGGGCGTCGCTCGCCAGGCACAGGGTCGTCAGCAGGTCGTCCGCCATCCCGGCCGCGAGCCGGGCGAGAAAATCCGCGGTCGCGGGGGCGACCAGCACGAGCTCCGCCCAGCGCGCGAGCTCGATGTGGCCCATCGCGGCCTCGGCCGCTTCGTCCCACAGGCTGCTCCGGACCGGGTGCCCGGAGACCGCCTGGAAGGTCAAGGGGGTCACGAACCTGCCGGCCGACGCCGTCAGCACGACCCGCACCTCGGCGCCCTGCTCCCGGAGCCGGCGCACCAGGTCCGGCGCCTTGTAGGCCGCGATGCCGCCGGTGACGCCGAGGAGGACCTTTTTTCCTGTCAGAGTGGCCATAAAGGCTCCATGCCTTGGGTGCTGCCGGCAGCTTAACCTGAGTGCCCCTTGCATTGGCAACCCGCAACTCATGGCGACCCAGATGCCGCACCTGCCCATCCGAGACTGGCCCGCCAGCGAGCGGCCCCGCGAGAAACTGCTGGCCGGGGGTCCCGGCCGCCTGTCCGATGCCGAGCTGCTGGCAATCTTCCTGCGCACGGGCGCCCCGGGCCGCAGCGCCGTCGACCTGGCGCGCGAGCTGCTGCTGGGCTTCGGCGGCCTGCGCGGCCTGCTCGCGGCGGACCTCGCCAGCTTCTCGGCCCTGCCGGGCCTCGGCCCGGTCAAGTACGCGCAGCTGCAGGCGGGCCTGGAGCTGGCCCGGCGGCACCTGGAGGAAACCGTCCTGCGCGGCCCGGCGCTGGGGTCGCCCGACGCGGTGCGGCGCTTCCTCAGGGCGCGGCTGCGCGACCTGCCGCACGAGGTGTTCTGCTGCCTGCACCTGGACAACCGCAACCGGGTGATCGCGTTCGAGGAGTTGTTCCGCGGCACCATCGACGGCGCCAGCGTCCACCCGCGAGAGGTGGTCAAGCGGGCGCTGGCGCAGAACGCCGCGGCGCTGATCCTCGCCCACAACCACCCGTCGGGAGTCGCTGAGCCCAGCCAGGCCGACGAGGTCATCACCCGGCGCCTGAAGAGCGCGCTCGCCCTCGTGGACATCCGCGTGCTCGACCACCTGGTGGTCGGCGATTCGGTGTGCGTGTCCTTCGCCGAGCGGGGCCTGCTGTAGGACTCGCAGTCGGGAATCTTGCGTCGCCCGTCCGGCGGCGGCATAATGCCCGACTCTCCAGTGGCCGGGTTGCCGGTTTTTTCGAGGAATTACAGTCATGTCGCGAATCTGCCAGGTCACCGGCAAGGGGCCGCTCACCGGGAACAACGTTTCCCACGCGAACAACAAGACGCGTCGCCGCTTCCTGCCCAACCTCCACATCCACCGCATCTGGGTGGAGAGCGAGAAGCGCTGGGTCAAGCTGCGCGTGTCCCAGCATGGGCTGCGCATCATCGATCGCAAGGGCATCGAGCACGTCCTCGCCGACCTGCGCGCCCGCGGCGAAAAGTTCTAAGGAGCAGCACAATGCGTGACAAGATCAAGCTGGTATCGACCGCCGGGACGGGCCACTTCTACACGACGACGAAGAACAAGCGCCTGCATCCTGAGAAGATGGAGATCACGAAATTTGATCCCAAGGCGCGCAAGCACGTCGCCTACAAGGAAGCCAAGATCAAGTAGCAGCCGGACCCCCGGGTCGCTGCCACGAAAAAGCCCGCCTTTCGGCGGGTTTTTTTGGATTCTTCGCAGATTAGCGTGAAGGCTGTGGAGCGATGGGTGGCCCACAAACCATGACACCAACTGACGGGGCCCGTAAGCCCCCGGCTCCCATCGAAAGACCTGCCTCGTAGTCCTACCTGTCTATCTTCTCCGCGCCTCTGCCTGTCTGCGTCTCCGCGCGAGCCGATTTTCCCGGCAAAGCGCGATGAGCCTTTTTTTGTTTCTGCGTGCCGGGACGGCGGATCAGGCAGTTCGCAGAGCGTACCCGCGCAGGCTGACGGCGAACTCCTGCAGCGAGCGTACCCCGCTGGCCTCCGCCTGTGCGCACCAGTCGCGGCACTGCGCGATCAGGCCGTCGTTGCTGGTGGTCGAGCCGCTCCAGATCGCCTTCAGGCGTTCACGGAACTCGTGCACCGTGGCCAGCGCCTGGCTGTTGTCGAGCACCTCGTTCAGGCGCCGGCGGGCCGCGCCATCGAGCAGCGCCGTCTCCCGGACGAGCAGCCGCCGGAGCCGGCCGGCGCGCTCAGGGATTCGCGTGCGCAGCGCGGCGAGTTCGGCGCGCAGCGTCGGCAGGGTCACAAGCCGGGTGTAGTCGCTCATGACGTGCATCCGCGCGACCACCAGCGTCCGCACCATCTCCAGGTCCACCTGCGCGCGCTCCGGGACCATGACCGTCACGGGCGCGGTGCGCCGGACCCTGGCAAGGCCTAGCATCGACAGCACGTGCAGCATGCCCCAGCCAATATCCACCTCCCAGCGACGAATCGAGAAACGCG
>JBLRWH010000091.1:0-7676 GCA_047921395.1 Gammaproteobacteria bacterium | reverse complement strand
CCATCCGCGAAGGGGGCCGCACCGTCGGCGCCGGCGTGGTGGCAAAGATTTACGAATAAGTCCCTCGCGGGCTCACTGGACTGAAGACCATGGCTAACCAGAACATCCGAATCCGGCTCAAGTCGTTCGATCACCGGCTGATTGACAACTCGGCCCGGGAGATCGTCGAAACGGCGCGGCGCACCGGCGCCGCGGTGCGGGGACCGATTCCCCTGCCGAGCAAGACGGAACGTTTCACCGTCCTGGTCTCCCCGCACGTCAACAAGGACGCGCGGGACCAGTACGAACTGATTACGCACAAGCGCCTGATGGACATCCTGGATCCGACGGACAAGACTGTCGATGCCCTGATGAAGCTGGAATTGCCAGCCGGCGTGGACGTGCAAATCAAGTTGAACTAATCCGGCGGCCCGCGTACAATAGCGGGCTCGCTACGACCCGGCGTGGAAAACCCGCGCCGGGTCAATGATTTCCGGACGCTGCGGCGTCCGTCTCCGCCTTCGCTGCGGTCTGCCCGGTCTTCGGGCGTCCAGTTGAGGCGGCCGAATCCAAGGTGCAGCGCCGGCCAAACGAAGTCGGTGCGGTGATAGAGGAACAGACAAGATGGCGATCGGTCTCATTGGCCGCAAGTGCGGCATGACCCGCGTGTTCACGGAAGACGGCGCTTCGGTGCCCGTGACCGTGATCGAGGCGCTGCCCAATCGGGTCGCGCAGGTCAAAACTGAAGAGACGGACGGTTACCGGGCCGTGCAAGTCACCACGGGCAGCCGCAAGCCGTCCCGCGTGAACAAGGCCCAGGCCGGACACTACGCGCGCGCCGGGATCGACGCAGGCCAGGGCCTGTGGGAATTCCGCCTCGGCGCCGACGAGGGCGCGGACCTGGCGCCGGGCGCCGATATCAAGGTCGATGCCTTCGCGGACGGGCAGGTCGTCGACGTGTCGGGCGTGACCATCGGCAAGGGCTTTGCCGGCACGGTCAAGCGCCACAATTTCCAGATGCAGGACGCGACCCACGGCAACTCGGTGTCCCACCGCGTGCCCGGGTCCATCGGTCAGAACCAGACGCCCGGACGCGTGTTCAAGGGCAAGAAGATGTCTGGCCACATGGGCGCCGTGGCCGCGACTGCCCAAAATCTTACCGTGGTCCGCGTCGACGCGGAACGTAATCTTCTCCTGGTCAAGGGCGCCGTGCCCGGCGCGCGCGGTGGCCGCGTCGTCGTTCGGCCGGCCGCGAAGGCGCGGGGTTAAGAACATGACGATGAAGTTGCAGCTGCATGGCGCGGCCGGCAAGGACCTGCAGGTGTCCGAGGTGGCATTTGGCAAGGAATTCAACGAGCCCCTGATCCACCAGGTCGTGACCGCCTTCATGGCGGCAGGCCGGGCCGGGACCAAGGCGCAGAAGACCCGCGCCGAAGTGTCCGGCGGCGGCATCAAGCCCTGGCGCCAGAAAGGCACCGGACGGGCCCGCGCGGGCACCATCCGCAGCCCGATCTGGGTCGGCGGTGGCCGCGCGTTTGCCGCGCAGCCTCGGAGCTACGAGCAGAAGGTCAACCGGAAGATGTACCGCGGCGCGATGCGCTCGCTGCTCTCCGAGTTGATCCGCCACGAGCGCCTGCTGGTGGTCGAGTCGCTCGAGCTCGAAGAGGCGAAGACGAAGAAGTTCGTTGAGCTCATGAAGAACCTCGGCGTCGATGGCGGCCTGTTCGTCATTGAGGCCTACGAGGAAAAGATCCTGCTGGCGTCGCGCAACCTGCACAAGGTGGAGGTTCTCGAGGCCGCCGCGCTGGATCCGGTCAGCCTGCTGCGGCACGAGCACGTCGTCATGACCGTGGCCGCGCTGCGTCGCGTCGAGGAGAACCTGGGATGAATCAGGAGCGCCTGATGACCGTGCTGCTCGAGCCGCACGTGTCCGAAAAAGCCACCCTCGCGTCCGAGCAGGGCAATCACGTGGTCTTCAAGGTTCGTCGCGACGCCACCAAGGCGGAGATCGGCAAGGCCGTGGAGATGATGTTCGAGGTCAAGGTCGAGGCCGTGCAGGTCTCCGTGACCAAGGGCAAGACCAAGCGCTTCGGGCAGATGCTCGGCCGGCGCTCGGACTGGAAGAAGGCTTATGTCCGTCTCGCGGCGGGCCAGACCATCGATTTCCTGGGTAGCGACTAAGTCGCCGTGCAAGGACAGGACTGAGACTCATGGCAGTACAGAAAGCAAATCCGACTTCGGCAGGGCGCCGTTTCGTCGTCCAGGTCAAGACGCCGGGGCTGCACAAGGGTGAGCCCTATGGGCCGCTCCTGGCGAAGAAGAACCGCACCGGCGCGCGCAACAACGTCGGCCGGATTACCGTGCGTCACCAGGGCGGCGGCCACAAGCAGCGCTACCGGCTGGTGGACTTCAAGCGCAACAAGGACGGCATCCCCGCCCGCGTTGAGCGTCTCGAGTACGACCCGAATCGCACCTCGCACCTCGCGTTGCTGCTGTACGCGGACGGCGAGCGCCGCTACATCATCGCGCCGAAGGGGCTGACGGACGGCGACCCGGTGATGTCCGGACCGGAGGCGCCGATCAAGGTCGGTAATGCCCTGCCGCTCAGGAACATCCCGGTCGGCTCCACGGTGCATTGCGTCGAGATGAAGCCGGGCAAGGGCGCGCAGATCGCCCGCAGCGCCGGCACCTCGGTGATGATCGCGGCGCGCGAGGGCATTTACACCACCCTGCGGCTCCGCTCCGGCGAGACCCGCAAGGTCCATGTCGACTGTCGCGCGACGGTCGGTGAGGTCGGCAACGGCGAGCATTCCCTGCGGAAGCTCGGCAAGGCCGGCGCCAGTCGCTGGCGCGGAACCCGTCCGACGGTCCGCGGCACGGTGATGAATCCCGTCGACCATCCGCATGGCGGTGGCGAGGGCCGCAACTTCGGCAAGCATCCCACGACCCCGTGGGGCGTGCCGACCAAGGGTTACAAGACCCGCAAGAACAAGCGTACTGATGCGATGATCGTTCGTCGCCGCGGTCGCAAGTAAGGGAACGGAGAGGTATAGCCGTGCCACGTTCGGTAAAGAAGGGGCCTTTTGTCGACGCCCAGCTCCTGAAAAAGGCGCGTGAGGCGCAGGACAGGAACGATCGACGTCCGATCAAGACCTGGTCGCGTCGCTCGATGGTCGTCCCCAATATGGTGGGCCTGACGATTGCCGTGCACAACGGTCGTCAGCACGTGCCCGTGCTTATTTCAGAGAACATGGTCGGGCACAAGTTGGGCGAATTCGCCCAGACCCGGACGTTCAAGAGCCACTCCGGCGATCGGAAGTCGAAGTAGGAGTCATCGAGATGCAGGTAGCAGCCAGGCTTCGCTATGCCAGGATCTCGCCGCAGAAGTGCCGGCTTGTCGCGGACATGGTCCGTGGCCAGCCAGTGGGCGCCGCGCTGCAGACCCTCGAGTTCACGCCGAAGAAAGCGGCCCGGATCGTGAAGAAGGTGCTGGAGTCGGCAATCGCCAACGCCGAGCACAATCACGGTGCGGACATCGACGAATTGAAGGTCGCGGCCATCATGGTGGACGAGGCGCCGACGCTGAAGCGGTTCAGGGCGCGGGCCAAGGGCCGCGGCAACCGCATCATCAAGCGCAACAGCCACATCACCATCCAGGTGGCGGACGAGTAGCACGGGACATATCCATGGGTCAAAAAGTACATCCTGTCGGCATTCGGCTTGGCATCACCCGGGACTGGGATTCCCGGTGGTTCGCCGATACGAGGAATTTCCCGGAATACGTCCATACGGATTTCAGGATCCGGGGGCTGTTGCGCAAGCGTCTCGCGCAGGCTTCCGTGAGCCGGATCCAGATCGAACGCCCGGCGCGCAAGGCGCACATCACGATCCACACGGCCCGCCCGGGCATCGTGATTGGCAAGAAGGGCGAGGACATCGAGAAGCTGCGGGCTGAAGTGGCCGGCATGCTGGAGCTGCCCATCGGCGACGTGCGCATCAACATCGCCGAGATCCGCAAGCCGGAGCTCGACGCCCAGCTGGTTGCGGAAGGTATCGCGCAGCAGCTCGAGCGCCGCGTAATGTTCCGTCGCGCCATGAAGCGCGCGGTCACGAACACCATGCGCCTCGGCGCGCAGGGCGTGAAGATCAAGGTCGGCGGACGGCTGAACGGCGCCGAGATCGCGCGCTCCGAGTGGTATCGGGAGGGCCGCGTGCCGCTGCACACCTTCCGCGCCGATATCGATTACGGCTTCGCCGAGGCCAAGACGACTTATGGGGTCATCGGCGTCAAGGTCTGGGTCTTCAAGGGCGAAGTGATCGAGAAGCCTGTGGCCGCGCCTGCCGATGCGGCCGCCAGCTAGGAGTTACCCAGGATGCTGCAACCGAAGCGCACCAAGTACAGGAAACAGTTCAAGGGGCGGAACCGCGGCCTAGCGGAGCGCGGCGCGGACGTGTCGTTCGGCGAGTTCGGCCTGAAGGCCACGACGCGTGGACGCCTGACGGCGCGGCAGATCGAGGCGGCGCGGCGCGCCATGACGCGTTACGTGAAGCGCGGCGGCAAGATCTGGATCCGCGTGTTCCCGGACAAGCCGATTACCAAGAAGCCGCTGGAAGTTCGCATGGGCAAGGGCAAGGGCGCCGTCGAATACTGGGTCGCGCAGGTCAAGCCCGGCAGGGTGCTGTACGAGATGGAAGGCGTGACCGAGGAAGTCGCCCGCGAAGCGTTCCGACTGGCCGCTTCCAAGCTGCCCTTCGGCACCTCGTTCGTGTCCAGGCAGGTGATGTGATGGAAGCCGGGAAATTGCGTGAGAAGAGCGCGGTCGATCTGAAGGAGGAGCTTTTGAAGCTCCGCCGCGAGCAGTTCAACCTGCGCATGCAGCGGGCGACGGGCCAGATGGCGCGGCCGGACCAGTTCGGCAAGGTGCGCAAGGATATTGCGCGGGTCAAGACGGTGCTTGGCGAGAAAGCCCGGGCGGAAGCAAAGGGTAAGGCGTGATGAGCGAGACGATCGACAATGCGGCCAGCGGCAGCGTCCGGACCCTCACGGGCCGGGTCGTCAGCAACCGCATGGACAAGACGGCTTCCATTTCGGTGGAGCGCCTGGTGAAGCATCCGCTGTATGGCAAGTACATCCGCCGTACAACGAAAGTGCTCGCCCATGATGAAGACAACGAGTGCCGCGTCGGCGACATGGTGAACATCGCCGAGACCCGGCCCCTGTCCAGGCGCAAGGCCTGGCGGGTGGTCGAGATCGTCGAGCGGGCGCCAGAGCGCTGAACGGCAGCGGGACGACTTAAGAGAGTGCAGTCATGATCCAGATGCAAACCGTCCTGACGGTGGCGGACAACAGCGGGGCACGTCGCGTCCAGTGCATCAAGGTGCTGGGCGGGTCCAAGCGCCGTTATGCGGGTGTCGGCGACGTCATCAAGGTGAGCGTCAAGGACGCGATCCCGCGCGGCAAGGTCAAGAAGGGCGAGGTCTACAACGCCGTCGTCGTGCGTACCCGCAAGGGCGTGCGCCGGTCGGACGGCTCGCTGATCCGTTTTGACGGCAACGCCGCCGTGCTCTTGAACAACAAGCTCGAGCCGATTGGCACGCGTATTTTCGGGCCCGTGACGCGCGAGTTGCGGACCGGGAATTTCATGAAGATCATCTCGCTCGCGCCTGAAGTTATTTAGGGCGCCGGGGAGCCAGGAATGAACAGGATCAAGAAAGGCGACGAGGTCATCGTCATCACCGGGCGCGACAAGGGCCGGCGCGGCACCGTGCTGCGCGTGTTCGAGGATGATCGCGTGCTCGTGGAAAACATCAACGTCGTGAAGAAGCACCAGAAGCCGAATCCGCAGCGCGGTGTGGCCGGCGGCATCGTCGAGAAGGAGATGCCGCTGCAGGCTTCCAACGTGATGCTGTGGAACCCGGTAGCGAAGAAGGGCGACCGGATCGGCATCCGCACGCTGCAGGATGGCAAGAAGGTCCGGTACTTCAAGTCGAACAACGAGGTCGTGGACGTCTGACGGCGTCCGGGTGAACTATGGCCAGGCTGAAACAACATTACGAAGAGAATCTTTTGCCGGCGCTGATCGAGCGTCTCGGGCTGAAGAACCCCATGGAAGCGCCGCGGATCACCAAGATCACGCTGAACATGGGCGTGGGCGAGGGCGTTGCCGACAAGAAGATCGTCGATAACGCCGTCAAGGACATGGAGGCGATCGTCGGCCAGAAGGCCGTGATCACCAAGGCGCGCAAGTCGGTCGCGGCGTTCAAGCTGCGCGACGGCATGCCGATCGGCTGCAAGGTGACGCTGCGCCGCGAGCGGATGTACGAGTTCCTCGACCGGCTGATCAACGTCGCGATCCCGCGCGTGCGGGATTTCCGCGGCCTGTCGCTCAAGTCCTTCGACGGCCAGGGCAACTACAGCCTCGGCGTCAAGGAGCAGATCATTTTTCCCGAGGTCGACTACGACAAGATCGACGCGATCCGGGGCATGGACATCACGATTACGACGACGGCGACCGACGACGTGGCGGGCAGGGCCCTGCTCGAGGCGTTCGAGTTCCCGTTCCGGAAGTAGAGGACGCACAGCCGATGGCCAAGAAATCCATGATCATGCGCGAGAAGCGCCGCACGAAGCTGGTGGCGAGGTACGCTGCGAAGCGCGCCGCGCTGAAGGCGGTCATCGTCAACGAGCTGACCACCGACGAGGAGCGCCTCGAAGCGGTCGCGAAGCTCGCCTCGCTGCCGCGCGACGCCAGCCCGACGCGGCTCAGGAACCGCTGTTCGATCACGGGCCGGCCGCGAGGCTACTACCGGAAGTTCGGCCTCGGCCGCAACAAGCTGCGTGAGAGCACCATGAATGGTGAAATTCCCGGCCTGCGCAAGGCCAGCTGGTGAGCCGGCCAGAGACAGGACCGAGGATTCAGAGATGAGCATGACCGATCCCATCGCCGATCTTTTGACGCGGATTCGCAATGGCCAGAAAGCCGGCAAGGTGGAGGTGCGGATGCCCTCGTCCGGCGTCAAGAAGGCGATCCTGAAGGTGCTTCAGGACGAAGGCTATATCGACGGGTTCAGCACGGTGGACCAGGGCCGCGGCAAGGAAGAGCTGGTCGTGGAACTGCGTTATCACGATGGCCGGCCGGTGATCGACGATCTGCATCGCGTGAGCAAGCCCGGCCGGCGCGTCTACCGTGGCAAGGACGAGTTGCCGACGGTATATGGCGGCCTGGGAGTGGCGATCGTCTCCACCTCCGAGGGCCTGATGAGTGACCGCGAAGCCCGCGCACGGGGCCGCGGCGGGGAAGTGATCTGTGTCGTGTCCTGACGGGCGCGGCCAACGAGCAGCGAGATAGAACGATGTCCAGAGTCGCCAAGGTGCCGGTGCCGTTGCCCAAGGGTGTCGAGTTCAAGCTCGACGATGGCCTCGCCGTGGTCAAGGGGCCCAAGGGGGAATTGTCCCTCCGGGTGGACCCGTCGGTCGAAGTCGTCCAGGAAGGCACGGACCTGCAGATCCGCACACCGGGTGCCGCGAAGCCGGCCGGGGCCATGGCGGGGACCACGCGGGCGCTGCTTGCCAACATGGTGAAGGGCGTGTCCGAGGGCTTCCAGAAGAAGCTCGAGCTGCGCGGTGTCGGCTATCGTGCCCAGGCCCAGGGCAAGGTCCTGAACCTGACGCTCGGTTTCTCGCATCCGGTGGCCTA
>JBLRWH010000090.1:0-7817 GCA_047921395.1 Gammaproteobacteria bacterium | reverse complement strand
GGGCGCAAGGTGTGCGCTCTGGGCATCGACGTCTCCCGTGCGGGTTCGCCAAAGCTTGACCGCAACGGATGACGCCGAGGTCACGGGGGCATGACGGTCCCGTGACCTCGGTTCGCCCCATGAGCCCCGCCGTCGCGCAAGCCGGACGGGAAATCCATGTTCACACGTCGAATCCATGCCGCATTCGAGTACGCGGGTTCGGCGGGTCTAAAGCCGAAGGGGCTGTATTCCTGGAAGGGGATACTTCGCAGTCGCCTGCATCGAGGGTCCGGAGGTGATCGAGAAGATCCTCGTCCACGTGGACCCGAAAACCACTGCATCACCAGGAGGGTCCCCGCCCTGCCGGGCGCCGCCGCAGCGAACGCTGCACGCAGGTATCGGCGTCGGCGAGAAGCGGGCACCGGCCAGCGAAAAGGTGAATTATCTTGCTTGTACTCCCAGGTTACGGTGTGCCGAGCTCTGACTGGTTGCGCAGGGCGCCGTCTTCCGCGACGCGGCGCAGGCTCCAATTGAGCACGTAAGGCGTCACGACACCGTCGGATGGCGCGGCCATC
This sequence comes from Gammaproteobacteria bacterium, assembly GCA_047921395.1. Lineage (GTDB taxonomy): Bacteria > Pseudomonadota > Gammaproteobacteria > Steroidobacterales > XN24 > XN24. The sequence goes on along the minus strand of JBLRWH010000090.1, from coordinate 7,263 downwards.
ACGGCCGCGTCGTGGCCGCCGGCCTTGCCCGGGCCGCAGCCGCCGCTCTTCAGGCTGACGCGCAGCTGGTACTGCGCCGGCCTGCCGGAGTCGGGCAGCGGACAGGCGATCGCCGGGTCACGCTGCCAGCCAGGCCGCGCCGGGCGATCGGCCCAGCAGATCATCGTGCCGGCCGAGTTAATCACCTGCAGACACATCCCGCCGGGGCCGCCGGCGTCGTCGTGGTCTTCATGGTCGTCCACAGCTGCAGTGACGACTGCGCCGCTGTCGTGGCCGCCCCCGCTCCCGCCGCAGTCTTCCTCGTCGTCATGCGAGCCGCCCTTGCGGCCCTTGACCTGGAAGATCTCGGCGTCGACGTCGGCGAACAGCACCTCGCCGCCCTTGCTCTGGAAAGTGAAGCTGTCGGCCGGATTCCAGTAGGCGTCCAGCAGGCCGGCCAGCGAGTTCGTACCTGTCTCGCGCACTACCTGGCCCAGGGCCGGGGTCGAGAGCAGCGCCGCAGCCGCGCAGGCCAGCGTCACGATAGTCGTGATTCGAGTGTTCATAATGTTGCCCCCTTCATTTATGGGCGGCCCGCACCCTGCGGGCCGCCCATGCATCGATCCGGCCTTTCCGGGCCGCGTTACCAGGCTACTGTTACTGGCCGTTGGCGTTGTCCAGGTCGCAGTACCCGAGCAGCTCGGCCGGCACCGGGTGCTCGTGCACGAAGTAGATCACCGCGCGTGCATCATCCACTGCACGAGCGAATCCCCACACGTTATCGTGCTCGAAGTTCTCGTTGCCGAAAACCAGCTCGAAGATCGGCTCCTTGACGATCTGCCCGGTGACGTCCACCGGCAAGGTCTCGCCACCCAATGGTGGCCCGTCAGGGCTGCTCACCTTCAGGTAGCACACGTCGCCGGCATAGGTCGCGGCGCGGTTGTACTTGAACTTCGAGAAGTTGAAGTACGAGGTCCGTCCCGTCGGATCCTCCGGCTGCACGAACGGTGAGCCGAAGAGGTCCTTTGCCGCGGCGTTCATGTCGGGACCGATGGTGAGAATCTCGCTCACGTACATCAGCTCATCGAGTCCTACCACGCCGAACTTGTCGGACGCGGCGCCCAGCATCGCCGCGGCCCGGTCCATCAGCTCGAGCGCTTGACGGTCAGGCCGTCCGCTGCGGTCGGGCCGCATCGGCAGGCCGGTGACGGCTCCGCCCGCCACCTCGGCGTGCGACAGCTCCGCCTTCTCCAGCAGGCTCTCGAAGCCCGCCAGGTTCTCCCGCGGGGCGTCGATGGTCTTGACCACGTTCACTTCGAGCACATCGTCGTAGTAGCTGATGCTCAGGCGCCCGGCGTCGTCCAGGCCGATCGTCACGCCTGGCGTCTTGAGCGCAGTCACCAGCTCCAGCAGCGCCATGTCGAGCACCTTTGCCGGTGCGCGCACGGCATTCAGGCGGCCGAGGTGCGCCTCGGTCATGCACGGCTCGTACTCGACCGGAATCTCGCCGTCCACGAAGGGGATGTAGCGCGCGTCGATGTCAAGGTGGGCGTAAATCGAGTGGCCGGCCACCGCAGCGAGGCTCTCAAATTCGAGCGGGCAGTCGTCCTTGTCGGCGAACATGATCGGCGAGCGCACCCAGGTGTACTTGTCTTTCGGTCCCAGTGCCCAAGTGAGGATCGGCACGCCGTTGACGTCGCGATCGATTTCCACCATCTCGGCGTAGACATCGACGCCGGTGCCGCCGCCGCCGCCGCCGCCGCTCCCACCCCCGCCACCACCACCGCCTTTACCGGCGGGTGGGGCGGCCAGCGCGAGGCTGGTCGCGAATGCAACAATGAGTGCTAACGCAATTTTCTTTTCCCCCAACATGATTGGTCACCTCCGTGTCCCAGTGAGTACAGCCTGCGCAGTTGCCGTCGCTCCTTGTCAGAAGGCGGCGCAGGCTCGCCACGGAGGGGGGTTGTCGGCCCTGGGACCGGGGCCTGCGCCAAGCCTGCGCCGCCCTATACTGTGTGTATGGGTGCTGGGGACAACGCGCGCCATGGGGTGAATCACCCATACCCGGCACGGGTGCTAGACTCAGGCGGTGGTTCCGGGATATCCGGCCGGAATCGAGGCAGGGGCCGATGGCCAGGGACAGGACGAGCGACGCATCGATCAGGCGCTGGCTGCTTGCCGCCGTGCTGGCTGCGGTGGCGATGCTCGGCTGGCTTTCCTGGCACGCTATTGAAGCCTCAATCACCGTCGCCCACCTGCGCCAGTCCCATGGCGAGGCCGCCCACGCGCACGACGCCATGCTGCGCCTGGAGGCCGAAATCCAGCGCACCGCCCAGCTGGCCATGGCCACCGGCCAGCCCGAGTGGCTGGAACGGCATGCCGAGATGGAGCAGCGCCTGCGCGACCAGATCCGGGGGCTGAGGGCGGGTACGGTGGCAGGTCACGACATGCTCGCCGAGGCGTTGAGCGCGCTCGACGAGATGAGTCGTATCGAGGAGCGAGCGCTCGCGCTGCAGGCCGCAGGGCATGCGGAAGCGGCCTTCGGCCTAGTCACCAGCGCCGAATATTCCACCCAGCTCATGATGCTCGGCAGGGCCTTGCGCAGCTTCGATGATGCCTATCACGGCTGGATGATCGAAAAATCACTCGGCCTGACCCGGGGCGAGGTCGTCTCGCTGCTGGGGGCCATGGTGCTGTTCGGCCTGGCGATCGGGGCCTGGGTGCTGCTGGTCCGGCGGCTGCGCGAGGAACAGGCGGTGTTGCTCAAGGAGATGGGGGCGCGTGCGCGCGCCGAGTCCGAGCTGCTGCGCGCGCAGAAGTTCGAAGTCCTGGGTGAGCTGTCGGGCACGGTCGCCCATGACGTGGACAACGTGCTCAGCGCAGTTGCCGGCTACACGTCGCTGGCAGGGAAAGCTACTACCGAGCAGGCCAGGCGATCCGCGCTCGAAGGCCTCGAGCGCACGATCCGCCACGGGCGCGGCCTGACGCGAAACCTGATGTCGTTTGTGCGACATGAGCAGGTGGCCTTGCAACCGGTCGAGCTCGGCGCACTCGTGAAACAGGCGCGCGCATGGCTGGCGCCGTTGCTGCCCGGGTACATCCAGCTGCAGGTGGTCAATCACGCGACGGAACCGCTCTGGGTCGAGGCCGATGCAGTGAACCTGCAGCAGGCGCTGCTGAACCTGGCGCTGAATGCGCGTGATGCCATGCCCGACGGCGGCGTGCTGACCCTGGCGCTGTGCCGCCGACAGTGCGCCGGGGAGCCCGGGCGCGGCGCAGGCGCCGCGCTCGCCTGTCTCGGCGTCAAGGACACCGGCTGCGGCATGGATGCAGAGACCTTGCGGCGAGCGCGCGAGCCTTTCTTCAGCACCAAGCCGGCGGGGAAGGGCAACGGGCTGGGCCTGGTGTCCGCCGGCCGGATCGCGGAGTCCCTGGATGGAACGCTGGAGATCGAGTCCGAGCCGGGCGCCGGCACCCATGTCCGGATGCTCTTGCCCGAACGCTCGGACCTTGCGCCGGTTTGGCCTGGGGCGGCAGTTGGCGACTCGCGCGTGGTGCTGGTTTCAGGGGGCGCCTTCTGGGGCGAGCTGCTGGCCGACACGCTCGAAGACCAGGGCCTGTCGGTCACGCGCTATCACAACCTGGCGACCGCCCGGCGTGACGCGGGTCGCGCCGCGTTGCTGGTGCTGGACTGGCGCGGGGCGGTTGCAGAAGCGGTGACCGAGTTGCAGAGCCTGCGTGCGGACGGGTTCAGGACCCCGGTGCTGCTGCTGCTCGACGCGGAGGCAGTCGGACGGGACGGGGAGCTGGAGTCCAGCCTGTCCGCGTTGGCCCTGGTTGTTTCGCGCGCGGTCCGGCTGGGCGAGCTCGGCCACCTGGTGCGGCGCCTTGCCATGGAGCGGGCAGCGGAGACTGCCGCATGACCCCACGGACGCGTATCTTGCTTGCGGACGACCACGCCATCCTGCGCGACATGCTGGCAGAGCGGCTCGCTCTGGAGCCGGATTTCGAGATCGTGGCGGCGGTTCCTGATGCCAACCAGGCGCTCGCCGTGGTTCGCGCCCGGCAGGTGGACCTGCTGGTGCTGGACATCGACATGCCGGGACTGTCGCCTTTTGCTGCCGCCCGGCGGGTGCGCGCGGAATGTCCGGGGACACGGATCGTTTTTCTCAGCGCTTACCTGCGCGATGGGTACCTGGCGCAGGCGCTGGCCGTGGAGGCGGCCGGCTACCTGGTGAAAGAGGATGCGCCCGAAGCCATCGTTGACGGACTGCGCCGTGCCGCGCGCGGCCGGGTCGCGTTTTCCTCCGCGGTGCGGGCGCGGCTGGTATCGCATCGCGAGAGTGTCGAACTGCCGGGTGCGCCGGCGGGCAGGCTGTCGCTGCTCACCCCGCGCGAACTCGAAGTGCTGCGTTACCTGGCGAGCGGACTCAGCCGCAAGGAACTGGCCCGCACCATGCAGATCAGCGCCAAGACAGTAGAGCAGCACTGCGATCACCTGATGCAGAAGCTTGGCATCCACGACCGCGTCGAGCTGGCGCGGTTCGCGATTCGCGAGGGACTGGTCGAGCCCTGATACCGGACCGGCCGGCTCAGCGGCGGGACACGAAAGTCAGGCCGACACCCCAGTCCGGTGCGCTGTCGCTGAGACCCACCGAGGCTGTCAAGTAGGCGCCCCAACCCTGCATGCGCCAGCCGAGCATGCCGAGCGCCTCGAGGCGATCGTCGTTGAATTCGTAGCCGGCCTGCCGGTAGTCGAGGAAGGCCCCGACCCGCATGCCGCCCGGGCCATTGTTGGCGACGCCACCGACGGTGGCGATCAGGCCGTCGTCGAGCGCAAAGTCGTCCGGATCGCCACGAAACACATAACCCACGGAACCGATGGCCGTGAAGCCGGGCAGGAACCTGACGAGGTCGGCCTGCAGCGTGAAATCCGTCTGTCCCGTACCAAGGCCCTTGTCCTCGTCGGCCGTGCCCAGCTTGACGCTGCCGCCCAGGTCCAGCAGGAAATTGCCGTCGCGGCTCTTCCAGGCGTCGTAGAGCGTCATGCCGAGCACCACGTCGCCGAGCCCGCTCTCCGTCACGTCCGGGCCGTCGCCGGGTATGGGCTGGCCGCCGGGGCCTTCGATGATGGTGCCGGCCGGACCGTCCACCCGGAGATACGGCACCGTGAGGCGCAGCGAAATCCGGTCGGTGTGATACCAGCCGGTCAGCGGGATATACAGCTCGTCGACGGAGCGGTCGCCGCCGTACTCGCCGGTGGCGAATTCCGTGCCGACGGACACCTGGAAGCTGCTTGTTGAGGATACGCTCGCCGGCTCCTCGGCCGGCGCCGCAGCAGCGGCCAGGGCGGTGATGATGGCAAGCGAGAGGGCGCCGGCGTCCTTGCCGGCGTCCCGTGAGCGTGCGCGTTCAGCGTTGTTAGCGTTCATCGCAGTATCCGCGTGTCAGGGTCTACGGGCCTCAGCCGATCGGTTCCTCAAGCTTCACGCCCCGCTCCCGCGCACGTTTCATCATCTCCTCATGGTGCCGGGCGCGAATCTGCTCGCGCTCTGCGTCACTGCCGGCATTGCGCATCTGTTCCATGTGCTGGAGACGCTCCTGCTCGGTCATCATCTGGCTGCCGAAGATCTCCTCGTCCTGGTGGATGCGGTCGCGGTCGCGGTCCTGGTCTCGATCCTGGTCTCGATCCTGGTCTCGATCCTGATCACGGTCACGGTCGCGGTCCTGATCCTGGTCACGGTCGCGGTCCTGGCCCCGATCCTGCGATTGCAGGCGATCCTGGTCCTTCGTTGCGACCTTGTCGGGCGACATGGCTCGCTCGCGGCTCTGGACGCGCTCCATCTGGCGTTCCTGCGTCGTCTGGCCGGCACGTTCCTTGGAAGCCTGTTGCGCCCAAGCCCCTCCGGATGTAATAAGCGCGGAGGCGGCCAGGGTCATCAGTATGACTGTCCTCGTTTTCACGGTAATACCTCCTTCGATTTGAATGTCAGCTCGTCCCACTCCCAGCATCGGTCCTGGCCGTCGCGCTGGCTATGGGGCTTTCGCCCCATGCCCTGCTACGGCGCGGAGAACACGATCTTCACCCGGCCATACACGTCAGCGCCCCAAAGTCCTCGATGGTGGCCCTGCCCGCCTCCGCTGTAATCTACAGCGGTCCCGTCGGTTGGCACTTGCCAGGGCATGGGAGATTTGTCGATCTTTACTCGTTACAAGGAGTCCAATAGAAATGCGCTGCTTTCACCTCGCCTTGGTGGCGTTCGCTCTTGCCGGTTGCCAGCCTGAAAGAAGCGCCGATCCTGCGACGGCATCATCCTCGGAGGCCGCCCCTGCTACGGTCGTGGACATGCACACAAGTCGCGTGTCGATCGATTGGGCGGGATCGTACGAGGGGCTGTTGCCCTGCGCGGAGTGCGCGGACCTTCATGTCAAACTCATTCTGGCGAGAGATGGCAGCTTTGAAATCGTGTCTCGGCCACTGGTTCGCGGCGCGGCGCCGGCTTCAGAACGAGGGCAGCTCGACTGGGGGCCAGGCGGCAACATCATCATCCTCGGTACCGCGAGCGGCGAGCAGCGTTTCGCCGTGGGCGAAGGGCGACTCCTGCTGCTCGAGGCCGGACAGACGCAGCCGGCATGGGACAGGTCAGAGGCCATTCTGCCGCAGTCGGCGGTGGGCGGGCACAGCCCACGGCAAGAGCTCGGGGAGCTGCTCGAAGACCATCGCTGGATGCTGGTCGATGCAACCGACGCGAATCATCAGCGACTCGACGCACTGTTTCCCGAACCGGAAAGATCATTCTCGTTCGAGTTCGCCGGATCTCGCCTGCACGCGCAGGGCGGCTGCAATGGGGTTCGCGGCGCCTTCCTGATCGACGCAGACGGCCTGCTCGTAGTGACGGGCGGGATGAGCACGATGATGGCTTGCGCCAAGCCCCTGATGGAGGCGGATGCCGCACTCTCGGCGCTGCTGGCCGAGCCGCTGGAACCCGTCCTGGTTGCGAGTGCACAGCCCACGCTGGCGCTACTCACCGAGGCTGGCGAGGTGCTGGTGCTGACGGGAGAACTGACGCCGGAAGCACGGTTCGGTGCGCCGGCCAGGGTCTTCCTGGAGGTTGCCGCCCGCACTGTGGCGTGCGCGGCCTCGCCAAGCGGCGATGGTCGATGCCTGCAGGTGCGCGAGCGGGCGTTCGACGAGCAGGGGCTGCTGGTGGGCGCCCACTCCGAGTGGCGGGCTTTCGACGCCGACATCGAGGGCTATCAGCACGAGCCTGGCATCCGCAACGT
>JBLRWH010000089.1:0-8395 GCA_047921395.1 Gammaproteobacteria bacterium | reverse complement strand
TTCCTGATCAGCTTCGAGGCGACGTGGATGACCACCCAGGCCATCAAAAGGCTGGACGCAATCTCCAGAATGCGCGCCGGCCAGCCCTGCAGCAAAGCCGCCTGCCACGCGATCCCGACCAGCAGCAACCAGAACACCGGCAACAGGAGTTTTCGCAGCGCCTCGATCACGCCCCGCCAGCGCTGGCTGGTCGCGACGCGCTCGAGGAAACGGCCGACCCGCGGGGCGGCAAATGCCGCGCCGGCGAGGGTGAGGCAGACGACGACCAGCTGCAGGAGGTTCGGCACCACGAACACGTTGGCCTGGATCCAAAGCCAGGCCGCTTGCCCGAACTCGATCAAGCGCTCCGGACTGAACCACTCCTCCACCGGAAGCCTCCCGTTGCGTGTGCCGAACGCGCTCCAGCATACCATCCCGCGCAAAAAGGAAAGCCCGGCGCGAACCGGGCTTTCTGGAGTAAACGGCCTGACGGCCGGAGAACAAAGAGAAACGGAACGGCTAGAGCGCCTTGACCTGGATAAGCTCCTTGCCGTCCTCGTCCGCGACATGCACGGCGCAGGCGAGACACGGATCGAAGCTGTGGATAGTCCGCAGGATTTCGATCGGCTGCTCGGGATCGTATAGCTGGTGGTTGTCCTGCAACGCTGCCTCGTAGGCGCCGGGAACGCCCTGCGGATCGCGCGGACCCGCATTCCAGGTGCTCGGGACGACGCACTGGTAGTTGTCGATCAGGCCGTCCTTGATCACGATCCAGTGCGACAACCCGCCCCGCGGCGCCTCGTGGGCACCCACGCCCCGGGCTTCCCGCGGCCAGGATGACGGATCCCACTTGATCTCGTTGAAGGTCCTCGTGTCTCCAGCACGGATGTTGCCCAACAGCTGGTCCATCCAGCCCTGCATCGCATCCGCCACCACCTTGGTCTCCAGCGTCCGGGCCGCGGTGCGACCCAGCGTCGAGAACAGGGCTTCGACCGGCACGTCCAGGGTCTGCAGCGTGTAGTTCACGAGCTCCCGTGTCTGGTCGTGACCGGAAGCATAGAGCGCCAGTACCCGGGCCAGCGGCCCGACCTCCATCGAGTGGCCCTTCCAGCGCGGCGACTTCAGCCAGCTGTAGCCGTCTTCGACGTTGAGCTGCTTGTACGGGGGCTGCGGACCGCCACGACCCTCGTAGTTGAGTTTGGTCTCGCCGTCCCAGGGATGCAGACCCTGTGCCTTGCCACCCGAGTAGTCGTACCACGAGTGCGAGGCAAACTCCTGCACCCCATTGGGATCGCTGAAATCGACCTCTTCGAGCACGCTCAGGTTGCGGTTCAGGATCGCGCCGCGCGGGAACAGGAAGCTCTCGGGCTCGTTCATCGATTTCGACGGCAAATCCCCAAAGGTGAGGAAATTGCCCAAGCCTTCGCCGCGGGCGCCCCAGTCCTTGTAGAAGCCCGCGATGGCGAGTGTATCGGGCACGTACACCTGGTCCACGAACATCTTCATCATGTTGATGATGTTCTGGACGACGCTGAGCCGCTCGGCATTGATCGCCGAGTCGGAGTTCAGATCGATCGGGCTCGGCACGCCGCCCACCAAGAAGTTCGGGTGCGGGTTCTTGCCGCCGAAGACGGCGTGCAGCTTGGCGACATCACGCTGCCAGGCGAGCGCTTCGAGGTAGTGCGCCACCGCCATGAGGTTGGCCTCCGGCGGTAACTTGTAAGCCGGGTGCCCCCAGTACGCATTCGCGAAGATCCCCAGCTGGCCGCCTTCGACGAAGGTCTGCAGCTTCTTCTTCACGTCACGGAAATAGCCCTCGGACGACTTGGGCCAGCTCGGCGAAACCGCCATCGCCAGTTCTGATGTCGCCTTCGGATCCGCGCTCAGCGCCGACACCACGTCGACCCAGTCCAGCGCGTGCAGGTGATAGAAGTGCATGACATGGTCGAGCACATACTGCGCGCCGATCATCAGGTTGCGGATCAACTGCGCATTGTGCGGAATGTCGTACTTCAACGCATCTTCGACGGCGCGGACGGAAGCGATGCCGTGCACCAGCGTGCAGACGCCGCAGATGCGCTGGACGAACGCCCAGGCATCCCGCGGGTCGCGGCCGCGCATGATGATCTCGATACCGCGCACCATCGTGCCCGATGAGTACGCCTGCTGTATGCGATCCCCCTGCATTTGCACCTCGACGCGGAGGTGTCCTTCGATGCGGGTGATCGGGTCTACGACGACTCGATTGCTCATATTAATTTACCCCGATCCTTGTAAGTCGTTCGCTGCCGGCGTGCCGGGCTCAGGCCAGGTTCTCGCTGACCAGGTTGACAAGGTTCACGATATCCTTGTCCCAGTTCAGCCAGGTCTTGCCCGCTTCAAGTGTCTGCATGCAGGTGTTGCAGGCCGTCACCACGGTGGGCGCGCCGGTCCGCTCGACTTCCTCGCGCTTCAGCTCGAACGCTGCCTGGCGAAGTTTCTGCGCGCTCTTGAGCATCGATACGCCGCCACCACCGCCGCAGCAGAGATTGGTGCGCCCGTGCGACTCCATCTCGGTCAGCTTCACACCCAGCGCGGCCAGCACGTCGCGCGGCTCGCCGAAGGAGCCGCCCATGCGGCCCAGCTTGCAGGGGTCATGGAAGGTGACGTGGCTGGCGCCATTGCTCACTTTCTTGACCTTCAGCCGGCCGGCCTTCACTTCCTGGCCCATGTACTCCGCGACCGAAAGGAACTCGAAAGGCAGTTCCTTGCCGTACAGCGTCGCAGCTTCCCAGCGCAGCACCGGGTAGGCATGGCCGCATTCCGCGACAATCACCTTCTTCGCGCCGGCGGCAATGGCCGCATCGATCACCCGCTTGCTGATCCGGCTCTGGGCCTTGATGTCGCCCGCGAGCGCGCCGAAGTTGGCGGACTCGAAGCCGTCAGTGCGGATAGTCCAGTTCGCGCCGATCTTGTTCATGATCTTCGCGGTGGCAGCCAGTACACGCTCGTCCTTCAGGAAGTCCAGCGCGGAAGACAGCACGACCACGTCAGCCTTGTCCTTGTCCAGCGGCACGTCGATGCCCTGGGCCTTCACCTTCTCGACCACCTCGAGGAGCTTGTCCGGGCCTGCACCGAGAATCGAGCCCTTGTCCTTCTGCTCGTCGGACAGCGCCTGCAGCTCCGCGGGCGCCAGGCCAGCCGCGGCAATTCCGCTGCGGACCACCTGGATCATGCTCTGGATGTGGATGCCCATCGGGCAAAGGAGGCTGCAACGCCCGCACTGCGTGCAGGAATCGTATGCCAGCTCTTTCCACTCCTCGAGATCTGCCACCTTGAGGTCGCGGGTCGTCAGCCGGTTCAGCCAGCGCGTCGGCGCCAGTTCGCGGCGGTAGACTTTCTTCAGCGGCTCGAGCTTGTAAATCGGCGTGTACTTGGCATCGCCGGTCGAGATGTAGAAATGGCAGGCCTCGGCGCACATTCCGCAATGAATGCACGCCTCGAGATAGGTCGCCATGTCGGCCGTCATGCCGGCGATGAAAGCGTCCTTGGCCCGGGCAACCTTCTGCTCATCCGTGTAGGCCTTGGGTTTCAGGCCTGCCGCGGCGCGCTCGCCGAGAGTGCCGTAGTCGATCGTAGTAGCGCTCATGCCCGTACCCCCCTCCGTGCGAAGGCAGCCCCGACCTTGTAGCGAGACGGCCAGATAACCAAGGCGTGCATCAGTTTGCCGAACGGGAACCAGACCAGCAGGAGACAGACGCTCAGGATATGCAGAGCGAGCATCGTCTCGTAGCGCAGCCCGAAGGTAACGTGGGCAAATGCCAGGAAGCCGGTCAGGAACGGCAGGAACGCCACGAGCCAGCTGAAGTAGTCATCCCAGGTCGAGATCTGGCGCAACACCGGATTCATCATCCGGCGCACGATCAGCGTGAGCAGGATGCTCATGGTGACGACCGTGAAGAAGGTGATGAACGGCGTGGGCAGCGTCGGCCACGTGAAGCCGAGGATGTCCGCGAAGAACAGCATGTGCGGCGTGCCGAACAGCAGCACGATGAACATGCCAATGTGCCAGGCGTAGCCGCTGTAATGCTGGAACACGATGTTCTTTTCCAGCTCATGCGGCGGCGCCGACCGGGTCAGCAGGGTCTGCAGGCCGCCTGCGGTGGTACCGCCCTTCGGCGCAGACAGGTTCTTGCGGGAAGCGAGCAACAGGGCGCCGAGGCGCCAGACGATGCCGATCACGAAAATGATGACGGCCCACCTGAAGGCGGGGCCTCGGGCGAAGTCGAGCAGCGACATGCCCTCCAAATAGAGTCCCTCGTTCATGCCTGTTCCTCCTGCTGCGCCTTCTTCTGCTTGCTACGCGCCAGTGCGCCCGCGGCCAGGGCTGCTGCTGCGCCCGCGGCGGCACTGATGCCGACGGTCTTCGCGTCACCCCAGTAAGCGGCCGACAGCGGCCGGTAGAAGCTGCCCTTGTCCCAGAAATCCGGTTCCGAGCAACCCAGGCAGCCGTGACCGGACTGCACCGGCCAGCTGACGCCATCATTCCAGCGCAGCGTGGCGCAGGCGTTGTACGTGACCGGGCCCTTGCAGCCCAGCTTGTAAAGGCAATAGCCCTTGCGCGCGCCCTCGTCGTCGAAGGTCTCGGCAAACTGGCCGCGCTCGTAGAACGGCCTGCGGTAGCAACGGTCGTGGATGTTCTGGCCGAAGAAGGCCACGGGACGGCCGTAATGGTCGAGTTCCGGGATCGTGCCGAAGGTCAGGTAGTGGGCCAGCACACCCGTGATCACGGTGGGGATCGGCGGGCAGCCTGATACGTTGATGATCGGCTTGCCCTTGATGATGTCCCGCACGCCGACCGCCTGTGTCGGGTTCGGGTTCGCCCGGGCGATGCCGCCGAACGCCGCGCACGTGCCGATCGACACGATGGCTGCCGCGCCGGCCGCGGCTTCCTCCAGCATCGAAAGATGCGTGTGGCCGTTGGTGCACGAATAGGCCTCGTAATCACCCGTCGGGACGGAGCCATCCACGAGCAACAGGTAGTTGCCGTAGTTCTCTTCCATCGCCGCCTTCATGGCGTCCTCGGCGCGCTGGCCGGCAGCCGCCTGCAAGGTGTGGTGATAGTCGAGCGAGATCGCATCGAAGATCAGCCCTTCGACCGTCGGCGCATGCGAGCGTGTCAGCGACTCGGTGCAACCGGTGCACTCCTGGAACGGGAGCCAGATGACCGAAGGCCGCCTGGCCTTCTCGATCGCCGCGGCAACGGCACTGACCATGCTTGGCGGTAACGCCATCATGGACGCCGTAGCGGCGCAGAACTTCATGAATCCGCGACGGCTGACTCCGTTTGCCCGGAGGACGTCGCCTACGGTTTTGCTTGCTGCCATGCTGTGCTCCTCCGCACTGCCCTGTCCTTACGCGTCACAGGGAACTTCGATGGGCTTCAACTACCGGCCGATGCGAGGGCATCGGCAAGTTCCGTAAGACCCGCCTGGACGTCCTCGGCCTGCGCGTGCAGGAGGGAGGGAACCCAGGTGATCTCGATAAAGCGGCTGGCAATCGTGCCGGAGCCGCTCAGGTGCTCGATAATCCAGACGCCGGAATAACGCGACTCGCGCACCACGGTCTTGCCAAGGGCCTCGACCTCGGCCCTGACTTCGCCGTCACCGAGGGTGCCGAGCAACCTGTTCAGGTCGCCGGGACCCATCGGGAGGCTCTGGACGTCAATGACGGTGGGCTCTCCGTCCTCGATCAGGCGGGCGAGCGCATGGCGAATTTCGTGCAGCAGGGGCAGGGTATTGCCGCGCAACTCGGGCTCCACGGCAGGCCCCGACTCCACTTTTACCCCAATCCCCGAGAGACCGCTCATGGCGCCTCCGCCGACTGCGCCCTGGATCCTCGAGAGGACCCGTCGCGCGCCGGTCTTTGTCGTTGGTTCAATATCTTAGGGGCAATTTATTGGGTCCCGCAGGACCCAGCAATACGCAATTCACGCATCCGCGAGAGGTCAACCCGGGTCGATCTCCGTCCCGGTCCACGCCTTGATCAGCGCCGCCACGGCACGGGCCGCCTCCGGCATTGCGGCCGCCACCGCCGGGCTCGGCTCGGTGCCCCAGTCGATGATCGCGGGCTGAATGCCAACCAGCGCCCGGCGCTGCGGGTACCGCTCCGTGAGGCGCGCGATGTTCAGCAGGTCCATCAGCCCGACTTCGTGGATGCTGCGCCCATGCCCGCCCAGCATCCTGTCCATGTCCTCGTCGACGAAGACGCGCACCGTGCCCGGCGCCGCGTGCAGTTCCGTGGCGTCGACGATGATCAGGTATTGCGCATTCTCGACATCCGTGGCGATCGTGAAGCTCAGGGTGCCGCCGTCCAGCCAAGTGATCTCCGGCGCGTCGGGGTTCAGGGTCTGCAGCCGCTCCACCACCCAGGGCCCGGCGCCCTCGTCTGTCAGGATGGTGTTCCCAACGCCCAGGACCAGGGTGCCGCGCTGGACGTGCTGTTCCGCTGTCATGAATAGGGCTCCACGCGTGAGACTTGGCCGCTGCCGCAGGATACCGGGATGAGAACTGGACGCATCAGGACATTTACCAGCTTGCGCTGCCGGCGTCCCGGTGGCAGCTTGATCCCCTGAGGAACCCGAGTGTCGGAGTATTAATATGTGTCTTGGCATCCCCATGCAGGTCGTCTCGGTCAACGGCTTTCTCGCCCGCTGCGAGGCGAAGGGCGTGCAGCGCGACGTCAGCCTGTTCATGTTGCAGGACGAACCGGTCGGGATCGGCGAGTTTGTCATGGTCCATGTCGGCTACGCGATCCAGAAGATGACCGAACAGGAGGCGCGCTCCGCCTGGGAAATCTATGACCTCATGGTGGCCAACGAGGCAGGCGCCTGAGACGTGCACGAGCTTTCCGTCTGCCAGGCCCTGGTGCAGCAACTCGAGTCGGTCTCGGCCGCGAACGGCGGCGGCGCCGTGGAACTGGTGCGGCTGCGGATCGGCCCGTTGTCAGGCGTGGAGGCTGAGCTGCTGCGCCACGCCTTTCCGATCGCGGCTGCGGGGACGATCGCGGACGGCGCCGAGCTGCTGATCGAGCCCTCCGCCATCGTGGTGCAGTGCAAGGAGTGCGGCGCCAGCAGCGAGGCGAAACCGAACCGCATGCTGTGCGGGGCCTGCAACGCCTTCAATGTGCGCATGGTGTCGGGTGACGAGATGCTGCTCGAGTCCGTCGAGCTCACCGCGCCCGGCGCAACACCGACCAAAATGTTATAAAGTTTCGGTCCACCTTTCACCAAGTTCCGGAGCCCGCCATGTGCGATACCTGCGGCTGCAACATCACCGACGGCAACCGCTACCTCGTCTCTCCCGGCGGCCGGCTCGAGCAGACCGAGGACGGCCGCGCCGCGGTCACGGTCCTGAAGAGCCTGCTCGACGAGAACGACCACCAGGCAATGCACAACCGCGCGCACTTCGACGCCCGCGGCATCCTCGCCGTCAACCTCATGTCGTCCCCGGGCGCCGGCAAGACTGCGCTGCTGGAGGCGACCATCGACGCGCTGGGCGACCCCAGCCGCATGGTCGTCATCGAGGGCGACCTGGAGACGGAGAATGACGCGACCCGGATCCGCGCCAAGGGCGTGGCGGCCATCCAGATTGCGACCGGCAGCGCCTGTCATCTCGATGCCCACATGGTCCACGACGCCCTCCACCGCCTGGACCTCGACGGCGTCGAACTGGTGTTCATCGAGAACGTCGGCAACCTGGTCTGCCCGGCCAGCTTCGACCTCGGCCAGCACCTCAACGTGACGCTGCTGTCGGTCACGGAAGGGGACGATAAGCCGGCCAAGTACCCGGTCATGTTCCGCGCCTCGGACCTGATGCTGCTGACCAAGACCGACCTGCTCGAGGTGCTCGACGATTTCGATACCGCCCAGGCGGAGCGGGCCCTGCGCCTCGTCGGCTCGGCAGCGCCGGTACTGCACGCCTCGCCGCGCAAGGGCGCAGGGATCGCCCAGTGGATCGACTGGCTGGAGGGCGAACTGGTCGCCCAGCGGGCGCGGATCGCCGCCGGCACCACTCGCCGCCCGGCCGTCCAGGCCGAGGGTGCCCGGCTGCATGCCGCCGAGCCCTCCGGGGGCGGGCATGGCCACGATCATGGCGTGCAGCACGGGCATCACCACGGCCACGATCACCACCATGCCGGGACCGCGAAGCGATGAGCACCACCGCGCGCGAGTGGCTGGAGCGCATCAGGTCGCTGCCGCTTCCCGAGCGCGTGCGGGTGATGAACGTCTGCGGCGGCCATGAGCGTTCGATCTCGATGGCCGGACTGCGCGGCGCGCTACCGCCTCAGGTGGAGTTGATTCCTGGACCGGGTTGCCCGGTCTGCGTGTGCCCGGAAGAAGACGTCTATCACGCGATGCAGATCGCGCTGCATGACC
>JBLRWH010000088.1:0-8409 GCA_047921395.1 Gammaproteobacteria bacterium | reverse complement strand
ATAATTACATTGCACTTGCTGCGCCTTGCCTGGTGGAAAAAAATGACCTCCGTCGCGGCGACCCGCCAAGTGTGAACAGGCCCTGGTTGGTCCAGGGCATCCAGCCTCTGCTAGACGGCCCGCCTCGACATCCCATTTAACTATCTTCTCCGCGCCTCTGCCTCTCTGCGCCTCCGCGCGAGCCTGTTTTCTCTTCGGCGACCCCGCCCACCACGCCCGCAGCGCGCAGCGCCGCGAGTTCCGGGGCGGTCACGCCGATCTCCGCCAGCACCCCGGCGGCGTGCTGCCCGCAGGCGGGCGGCGCCCGGGGCGCCTGTGCGGGCGTGGCGGAGAAGCGCACCGGCTGGCGCACCATCGCCACGCGCCCCCCGCAGGCGTGCTCCGCCTCGACGCGCAGCCCGCGCGCCAGCACCTGCGGGTCGGCGAACACTTGTGCGATGTCGTTGATCGGCGCAGCCGGTACCCCGGCGGCCTCGAGCGCCGCGAGCCACGCGGCCGTGCCGCGCTGGGCGAGTGCGGCCGCGACCTGCGGTTCCAGCGTGTCGCGGTGGTGTACCCGTGCTGGGTTGGTAGCGAAGCGGGCGTCGGCGGCCCACTCGGGATGGCCGGCGATCCGGGCGAAGCGTGCGAACTGCGCGTCGTTGCCCACGGCGAGCATCAGGTGCCCGTCGGCGCTGGCGAAGACGCGGTAGGGCACGATGTTCGGGTGCGCGCTGCCGATGCGGCCCGGCAGCAGGCCGCCGACGAGGAAGTTGCTGGCCTGGTTCGCGAGCATGGCGACCTGGGTGTCGAGCAGGGCGACATCGAGATGCTGGCCCTCGCCGGTGCGATCGCGGTGGTGCAGGGCCGCCAGGATGGCGCTGGCCGCGTACAGGCCGGCCACCAGGTCGGCGACCGCCACGCCGACTTTCTGCGGGCCGCCGCCCGGGTGCCCGTCGGGCTCGCCGGTGATGCTCATCAGCCCGCCCATGGCCTGGATGGCGGCGTCGTAGCCGGCGCGCTGCGCATAGGGCCCGGTCTGTCCGAAACCCGTGATGGAGCAGTACACGAGGCGCGGGTTGTCGCGCCGGAGGGTCTCGAAATCCAGGCCGTAGGGCGCCAGCCCACCGACCTTGAAGTTCTCGACCAGCACGTCGGCGCGTTGCGCGAGCCGGGCCACGAGCGCCTGGCCTTCCGGCCGGGTGAAGTCGATGGCCACGGAGCGCTTGCCGCGATTGCAGGCCAGGAAATAGGCCGACTCGTCGCTGTCGGCGCCGCCGCCGTCCTTGAGCCAGGGCGGCCCCCAGCGGCGGGTGTCGTCGCCGCCGCCCGGCTTCTCGACCTTGACGACGTCGGCGCCGAAGTCGGCGAGCAGCTGCGTGCACCAGGGCCCGGCAAGAATCCGGGACAGGTCGAGCACGCGAATGCCGTCGAGCGCCGGCACGGCCCTCGCTCCGCCGGGCACTGTGGCTACCAGGCCCGCTCCAGCACCGCGAGCGCTTCCTCGCGATTGACCTCCACCGGGTTGAAGATGATCGAGCCGTCGTCGAGCGCCATGGTGGCGATCTTCTCCAGCTGCGACTTCTCCACCTTGCCGGTCTCGGACAGCGTGCGGGGCAGGCCGCAGCGGGCATGGATCTCGTCCTTGAGCCACTTCAGGCGCGCGATGGTCTTCTCCGCCCGGTTGGCGGCGGGCGTGTCGGCGTAGACCTCCGGCCCGGCCAGCGGCAGGAGCAGTTCGCCGATGGCCTCGCGGCGCGCCGGCAGGTTGTACTCGAGCACGGCCGGCAACAGGATGCTCATGCAGGTGCCGTGGTGGAGGTGGCACAGCGCGCCGACCGAGTGGCCGAGCGAGTGCACCAGACCGACCATCGAGTTGGAGAACGCGATCCCCGCCATCGCCGCGCCCTGCGCGAGCGCCAGCCGGCCCATCGCGTCGCCCGGCTGGTCGAGGACCTTGAGCAGGTTCTCGCCGACGGCGCGCACGGCCGCGCTGGCATAGGCGTCGCTCATCGGGTTCTTGGCGAGGCAGATGAACGACTCGCAGGCGTGCGTCATGGCGTCCATGGCGGTCGCCGCCGTGATCTGCGCCGGCAGGCCCAGGGTCATGCGCGGGTCGAGCACGGCCGCATGCGGCATCAGGAAGGGCGAGGCGAACGGCACCTTTACGCCGCGCGCCTCGTCCTTGACGATCGAGACGTAGGTGACCTCGGAGCCGGTCCCGGCGGTGGTGGGGATCACCAGCAGCGGCTTGAGCGGGCGCGGCAGGTTGCCCGCGCCGGAAAACTTCAACAGCTCGTCGGTCTCGTAGGAGGCCAGGATGTTCGCAGCCTTGGCGGTGTCGATCGGGGAGCCGCCGCCGAGCGCGATCAATGAGTCGCAGCCGGACTCGCGGTAGCGCTGCGCGATCGCCTTGACGGCGGCGAGCGAGGAATCCGGCGGCACGTCGTCGTACACCGCGGCGATCTCGAGGCCGCCGGCGGCGAGGACCTCCCGCAGCATATCGACCAGCCCGGCCGCGGCCACGCCCCGGTCGGTGACCAGCAGCGGGCGGCGCGCGCCGACCGCGCCGAGCTCGAACGGGATGTTCTCGAGCGCCCGCACGCCGACGATGAGCTTTACGGAACAGAAGAATTCGTAATAGGTGTCTTTCAACGTCAGGTCCTCGTCACGAGATCGAGCGCGATCCGGCCGTAGATTTTCAGGTTCATGCCCAGCTTGTAGCCGAGGCCGAGGTCCTCGGGATAGCGCTTCATGCCGCGGGCCGCGATGAAGCGCGGCATCAGCAGCGCCTCGAGGCGGTACATGCAGCGCACCAGGCGAATGCCCGACGCCAGGTCGCCGTCCACCACCATGCGGGCGCGCGCGAACGCGGTCGGCGTGCTCTCGATGAAGGCGAACACGCGGAAGGCGTAGTCGAGGTGCTTGAAGCGGATGGCGAGGCCCAGGCCCTCCGCGGGCAGGCGCCCCCCGAGGTAGCGCAGGTGGCCGGCGGGCGTCTTCTGCAACACCAGGCTGGGGCCGTCCGGCAGGGTCGTCATGGCGATCACGATGCCGTCCGGGAAGCCCGCAGCCTCGGCGCGCACCACGGGGTCGACGCGGCTCATCGCCCGCAGGCCCCAGCCGACGATGCGCATCATGACGGCCGTGTAGATGCGCTTCAGGCGCAGGCGGGCGCTGCTCATCGGTCGGGCTCCCTCGGGATGGTTGCGGCGGGGCAGCATAGTGTAGCGCCAGCGGTACAATCGGGGCGAGCCGGACGAGCACAGGGGGGAGCCATGTCCCACGAGACGTTGAACTGCTGGCGCTGCAGCGCCGAGGTGACGGACGAGCCGCTGCCGTTGTCGCGCACCGCGGAGTGCCGCGCGTGCCGGGCGGAGCTGCACGTCTGCCGGATGTGCGAGTTCTACGACACGGGCAAGGCGAACGCCTGCCGCGAGCCGGTGGCGGAGGCCGTCTCCGACAAGACGCGCGCGAATTTCTGCGGCTGGTTCCGGCCCCGCGCCGGGCTGTCTGGCCCCGGCACCTCCGCGGCGGACGAGGCGCGGCGGCGGCTGGACGACCTGTTTGGCTAGCGGCGGAAGCGGATCTGGCTGGCTTTCTCGGGAAACTTGCCGCCCTTGTCGGCGTAGAAATCGCGGATCACGGCAAGATCCTCCTCGGCGTTGCCGCTGAAACGCACGAAAGTCTGGATGCCCACGGACTTCGTCCGGTAATCGATGAAACCGAGCCCGCAGGGTACGCCCGCGCCGACGGCGAGCTGGTAGAAGCCTGACTTCAGGTGATCACTGGGCGCCCGGGTGCCCTCCGGCGCGAGCGAGAGCCACAGCCACTCGCGCTCCCGATAAGCGGTCAGCATGTCCCTGATGAAGCCGCGCGGCTCGCGGCGGTTGATAGGCACGCCGCCCATGCGTTCGAACATGCGCCGCAGCGGCCAGAAGAACATCGTGTCCTTGCCCATCCAGTTGGTCTGCAGCCCGGTGCCGAGGCGATACAGCAGGCCGATGATGAAGTCCCAGTTCGAGGTGTGCGGGTAGACGATGATCACGCCCTTCGGGCCCGGCAGCGGCGCCGTCAGGATCCGCCAGCCGAACAGTCGCAGCAGCCCGAGGCAGGCGCGCTGGAGCAGGGTGCGTTTCTCTGGCAGGGGCTGGGTCGCGCCACCATCCGGCTTCATAAGTGGTGCAACTCCAGCGGCTGGGCTATGTTTCGGGTTCAGGATTGTTGCAGATACTGATGCCAAAGGGAGAGATGCAGCAAATTTAAACGACAGGAGAGGGATCATGACAGCAACCGTATGCCGACAATGCGACGCCGATGTCGAGCCGATGCGACTCGGGCGTGTCGAGGGCGAGGACAGCGGCGTCCACATCGCGATCGAGGGACTGCCGGCGGTGGATTGCGCCAATGGCCATAAGCGCTTCCCCACGCCGGAGTTCCCGCTCAAGTTCATCGAGCAGATGATGAACGCCGATGGCCTCATCACCGCGGAACCGGCCGTCGAGAAGGGACTGTTCCGCAAGCACGCCCACTGCCCGTCCTGCGGGCAGGAACTGCCGGCGGAAGCGGGCAGCACGAGCAGCCACCAGGTCGAGCTGAGCCTGCCGGATACCGAACCGGTCGCCGTGGAGCTGGCGCTGCCGACTTACCGGTGTCCGGGCTGCCAGAAGGAAGCCACCCTGCCGAAGAAGAGCGTGGAACGCGGCGTCATGCAGGCGGTCGCGAATGCCTTCCGCAGCGCGAACATCCCGCCGGGCTAATTGGCGTTGTCCTGATCGGGTATGGCGTGACGGGCCGGCCCTGCTCCTGCCCCGGCGCCCGAGCGGCGACGCCGGGGGCGGCATGGACCGGCGGCGTGCAACTGATTGATTTGTAAAAGACGAGCCTGCAATTCCCCCCAGGTGGCGCTGTAGACCTGTGCGTGTGGCGGCGATATGCTCGGCGTGCCGCTCCGGCATGCCTGCGCGCGACGTGCCCGGATCACCCGGGGCGCTGCGCCGGCGCCAGAAATCCGGGGCCCCGGGACAACCGATGACTCAACGAACCAGCCCGCCGCCGGTCCCTCTAAGCAGGACGTTCATCGTCCTGGTAGCGTTCGTGCTTGGCTTGTCCGGCTGTGCCACGCCGCCGCCGGAACCGCCGCCTGAGTCCTCTCCGCCACCGCCACCGCCGGCGGAGACGCCGCGCGAGGCCCCGGGCGGCCAGGACCCCTCGCCCGAGGCATCCGGAGCTGAATCCGCCGCGGCCGAAGCGTCCGCGGGCGACGACACGGGGGCGGTTTCGCCCGGCGGGAGTCGGGCCGAGGCGCTCGAAGGGCAGTTCGAGGCCTCGCTCGGGAGCTTTGACGGTGTCCTGCTGTCTGAGCAGGAGCGGCTTGCGGAGCAGCGCCAGAAAGCGGCGGAATCCGAATCACGCGACATGGTCGCGGGCGGCGGCACGGCCGGCGCTTACGAGGACGCCGGCGGCGGCGGGGAAGGGTCGTCCGGCGGCACGGGTGCGCCGCCGCCGGGCGCGGGCGGTTCGGCGGGCGAGACGGATGCAGGCGCGGACGGCGCAGGAGGCGCGATGGGGACGAGTTCCGGCGGCAGCGCCGGAGTCCCGCCGGACGTCGGCAGCGGGGCCGACGACGATATCGTCGCCCGCCAGTTGCGCGAGGCCGCCATGAAGGAGAAGGACCCGGAGCTGCGGGAAAAACTGTGGGACGAATACCGGAATTACAAGCAGGGAATCGGCCGCTGATGTCGCGCGTGGTCGTGGTGATCATGGCCGTGCTGGTCCTGGCGGCCTGCGCCAGCCCGCCGCGGCCCGCCGACCCGTATGTCGAGGCGATCCAGGCGAGCGGCGAGATCCCCGAGGCGCAGTTGCTCGACGTGGGCATCGAGGTCTTCGATCCGGGCCTGCCGGAGGAGGGCGCGCGGCCCAAGGACGGGATCTTCGAGGGCGTGCGCGAGGCCGAGGCCCGTTACCTCCCCGTGCAGCTCAAGGAAACGCTCCAGAACACCGGCCAGTGGGGCATGGTGCGCGTCGTGCCGGATGGTTCGGTCGGCATGGATCTCAACGTCTCGGGCCGCATCGAGAGGTCCGACGGCGAGTTGCTCGTGCTCGCCGTCGCGGTGCGGGACTCGACGAATCGCCCGTGGTTCGGCCGCGAGTACTCTACGCGGGTCGACTCCGGGCTGTATGCCGAGAGCGCGAGCCTCGGCCGCGAGCCCTACCAGCGCATCTTCAACCTCATCGCGAACGACCTGCTCGCCTTCCGCGAGAAACTGGCCGCAGCGAACCTCACGGAAATCCGCCGCGTCTCGGAGCTGAGGTTTGCGCAGGATCTCTCCCCCGAGGCCTTCGAGGGATATCTCGAGCCGAGGCGGGACGGCCGGCTCGAAGTCATCCGCCTGCCCGCCCATGACGACCCGATGCTTGAGCGCGTGCGGCTGATCCGCGAGCGCGATTTCATGTTCCTCGACACCCTGAACGAGCATTACTCGACCTTCCACCGGCAGATGGAATCCCCCTACCAGAGCTGGCGCAAGTTCACCTACGAGGAAGAGATCGTGCGGCGCGAGATCGAGCAGGAAGCGTTCTGGATGAAGGCCGCCGGGGTCGCCGCGATTGCCGGCGCGATCATGATGGATGGCAGGAGCCAGTCGGCGGGGACGGCTCGCACGGTGCTGGTGATCGGCGGGGTCGAGATGGTCAAGGCCGGCGTGCAGACCGGCCGCGAGGCGACCATCCACGAGAGCGCCCTGCTGGAACTCGGGCAATCCTTCAGCGCGGAGATCCAGCCGATCGTCATCGAGGTGCAGGGCGATACGCGGCGCCTCGAGGGATCGGCCGAGACCCAGTACCAGGAGTGGCGCGAGCTCTTGCGGGCGATCTACGGCGCGGAGACGGGCTTTATCGAGGGCGTACCCGAGATCCAGGTCGCGGCCGGCGGCGCAGAATCCGTCCCCTGACCCCCGCGACCATGGCACAACTGAACGAGGGAGCGAGGCTCTGCGGCCGCTACACGCTGATTCGGCGGCTCGGACGCGGCGGCATGGCCGAGGTGTGGCTCGCCGAGGACGCCCCGGGCGGCGGGCGGGTGGCCCTCAAGTGCCTGTTGCCGGAGTTCGCTGCGCGGCCGGAAATGCTCCGGCTGTTCGAGCAGGAATGCCGGCGCGTGGCGCGCCTCGAGCACCCGCACATCGTGCGCGTGCGCGCGTTCCACGGCGATGCATCACCGCCCTGCTTCTCGATGGACGCAATCGACGGGCCCGACCTGCGGGTTGCCCGCGGTCGCCCGGCCGCCGAGCTCGCGGCGCTGCTCGCGCCGGTGGCCGATGCGCTCTGCAAGGCGCACGGCCTGGGCCTGGTCCATCGTGACCTGAAGCCATCGAACGTGCTGCTGGATGCGGCGGGGCGCGCCTGGCTGACCGATTTCGGCATCGCCGCGGCGCTCGAGGCGGCGCCCGAGACGGCAACCGGCGAGCTCCGGGCGGCGGGCGGGGGCTCCGCTGAGTTCGCCAGCCCGGAGCAGCGCGCCGGGCTGCCACCGGCGGTCAGTGACGATGCCTGGGGCTTCGGCCGGCTGATCCAGGCGCTGCTTGCGCCGGCGGAACGATTGGGACCCCTCGGCCAGCTCGCGTCCCGGCTGACGGCGGCGGCGCCCGCCGCCCGGCCCGCGGACTTCGGCGCAATCCGTGACCAGCTGCGTTCCATGGCCGGTGAGACGCTGGCGGTGCGCCGTCCCGCGGGCCTGCAGCCGCCTGGCACGATGGCGAATCGCCCCGCGGCACGCGCGGGCGGTGGTGGCGCGCGCTGGGCCTGGGGAGGGCTGGCGGGACTGCTCGCGGTCCTCGCGGCCGTGGTGTTCCTCCTGCCGGAGTGGGTCGCGGAGCGGCGGGCGGCCGCGCCCCCCGAAGCGCGTCGCCAGCCGGCGGAGCCCCCGGCGCGGGAGACCGCGGCTGACGAGATCCGGCGGCTGGTCGAGGCCAGGCGCGCTGCGGACGCGGTGCGCGAGCGGCTCGACGCCGTGCTCGCCGGGCTGGAGGCGCGCGCCGTCGAGCGCTGGGCGGGCGCCGAGTTCGCCACGCTCCAGGCCGGTGTCGCGGCCGGCGCGGAAGCCCATGAGCGGCGCGACTATGGGCGCGCTGCCGAGGCCTGGGAACAGGCGCTCGCCGGCGCGCAGGCGCTCGAGGCGCGGCGCCCCGGCATCGTGGCGCAGGCGCTGGCGGACGGGGCGCGCGCCATCGAGGCCGGCCAGTCCCGGGCCGCCACGGAGGCCTTCGGGATGGCGGTGGCCGCCGACCCGGGCAACCCGGCGGCAGTGCGCGGGCTCGAGCGCGCGGCGGGCCTCGACGCGGAGCTGGCCGCGCGGGCGGCTGCCGAGGCGCGGTTGCAGGCCGAGACCCTGCGCCGCGCCGCGGCGATCCGGCGCCTCGAGGCCGAGGC
>JBLRWH010000087.1:0-8468 GCA_047921395.1 Gammaproteobacteria bacterium | reverse complement strand
TTCTGCACCAGGTTGGCGATCTGGTTGGAGACGCTCTCGATCTCGTCGAGCGCGGCGCCGGCGTTCTCTGCCAGCAGCGCGCCGCCGACCACGTCGGTGGTACTGCGTTCCATCGACACGACCGCTTCGTTGGTGTCCGACTGGATGGTCTTCACCAGCACCTCGATCTGGCGCGTCGCGTTGGCGGCGCGCTCGGACAGGCGCTGCACCTCGTCGGCGACCACCGCGAAACCGCGGCCCGCCTCGCCGGCCATGGAGGCCTGGATGGAAGCGTTCAAGGCGAGGATATTGGTCTGCTCGGCGATATCGTTGATCAGCTCGATGATGTTGCCGATTTCCTGCGAGCTCTCGCCGAGGCGCTTGATGCGCTTCGAGGTGTCCTGGATGGTCTCACGGATGGTGTTCATGCCGTCGATCGTGCGGCGCACGGCGGCGCCGCCCTTGTGCGCCACGTCCACCGAGTGGCGCGCGACGTCGGCGGCGCGCTCGGCATCGCCCGAGACCGCCTCGATGGAGGCCGCCATGCGGGCCATCGACTCGGTCGCGTCGCCGGCCTGGCGCACCTGGGTATCGCTGGCATCGGCCATGTGGGTGGCGGTCGCCTGCGCCTGGCGCGCGGCGGCATCCACCTTGATGGCGGACTCGTTGATGGTGGCGACGAGGCCGCGCAGCGCCTCGATGGCGTAGTTGATCGAGTCGGCGATCGCTCCCGTGATGTCCTCGGTGACGCTGGCCTGCACCGTCAGGTCGCCGTCGGCCAGGCTGCCGAGTTCGTCGAGGAGGCGCAGGATGGCTTCCTGGTTGCGGTCGTTCTGCAGCGTGTGCTCGGCCGCGCGCCTGCGCGCCTCTTCGCCACGCCACAGCGAGACCACCAGCATCAGCGAGAGCACCAGCGCCAGCAGCGCCAGCAGCAACGGCAGGCCGGCCTCGGACAGCACCGGGCTACCCGAAGGCATGGCGCGCCAGGACAGCAGCGCCCCGGTCGCGACGACCAGGACGAGGAGGACCCCGAGGATCGGCAACAGGGCCATGCCCTTGGAATGATGTCTCATATGCGGTTCCATGCTCGAAACAGTTGCGGACATGCCTCAGTCATCCTGGGCCGCCCGCAGGAAGGACGGGCTCTCGGTCAACGCGTTGAAACTGAACACGGGCCAGCTCGAGTCGCCCTCCGTGAAGGCGCCCGCCAGGTACTGGCGACACGGCAGGGAGAGGTTCGCCGGGGCGCCCGCGCGCGCCGCCTCCGGGAAGCGCCGGAACCCGAGCACCTCGTCCACCAGCAGTCCGGTGCCAAGCTCGCGGTGGTTGATCACCAGGATGCGGCTCTCGCGGCCCAGCCGGGTCGCGGCGCCGCCCAGGAAGGCCCGCAGGTCCACGCAGGTCAGCAGCTGGCCGCGGATGCTCAGCAGGCCGGCGATCCAGCCCTGCGCGCCCGGCACCCGCGCGAGGGTGGCGGGACAGGCGACGATCTCGCGCACCTCGTCGCGCGCCACCAGGAAGCGCTCGTCGCCGAGCCGGAAGCCGATCCCCACCCAGTCGCGGGTGCTCGGCGCCTCGCCCTGCTCGCTGGCGACGCGCCAGGCGCGCTGCTCCATCTCGCGCAACAGGGCGAAGGGACGCGCGCGCAATTCCGCCAGGCGCACTTCAGCCATGACCCGACAGCGCCGCGCGGACCTTCTCGACCAGCTGCGCCTCCGTGACCGGCTTGACCAGGTAGTCCACCGCGCCCTGGCGCATGCCCCAGATCTTGTCGGTCTGCAGGCCCTTGGTGGTCACCATGACGATCGGGATCGAGGCCGTGCCGGGGTCGCGCGCGAGCTCGCGCGTCGCCTGGAAGCCGTTGACCCCCGGCATGACGACGTCCATGAGGATCAGGTCGGGCTTCAGCGCGCGGGCCTTCTCGATGCCCTCGCGCCCGTCCGCGGCCGCCGCGGTGTCGAAGCCGTGCTTGTTGAGGTAGCCGCTCAGGACGTGCACCTCGGTCGGGGAGTCATCGACGATGAGTACCAGGGCCATGGGTTCTCCTCCTGCCACGCGCTCGCGCGGTCAGGCCTTGACGTGCGTCTCGATGGCGGACAACAACTCGTCGCGCGTGAACGGCTTGGTCAGGTACTGCTCCGAGCCGACGATCCTGCCGCGCGCCCGGTCGAACAGGCCGTCCTTGCTCGACAGCATGATCACGGGCGTGGTCCTGAAGACCTTGTTGTGCTTGATCAGCGCGCACGTCTGGTAGCCATCGAGCCGCGGCATCATGATATCCACGAAAATGATGTCCGGGTGATGATCCGCGATCTTCGACAGGGCATCGAAGCCGTCCACCGCGGTGAACACCTCGCAGCCTTCCTTGCTGAGCAGCGTTTCCGCCGTCCGCCGGATGGTCTTGCTGTCGTCGACCACGAGGACCTTGAGTCCGTTCAGACTGCGCGACTCCGCTCCATCCACCGTCGTTCTCCACTTGAAGTCCGCAACGCACGGGCTTGTTTTCATTCCGGACACTGCCGGGCGTTTTAACATATCGGACGGGGGGCCGCCATGCGCCGTGTCGCGTCGCGCTTGATATAGTGGCCCCCGGCCGAGCCTGACCACTGGAGCCTCCCTGTGACCGAGTCCCGTATCCGCCTCGGGGTCGTGATGGACCCCATCGAACACATCAAGCCGGCCAAGGACACCACCCTGGCGATGCTGCTGGAAGCCCAGCGGCGCGACTACCAGCTGGAGTATATGACCCAGGCCGACCTCTGGGTGCTGGAGGGCCGGCTCGGCATGCGGCTGCGCGCCCTGGGGGTGGCGGACGATCCGGACCACTGGTTCGAGACCGGCCCGGTGCGCGAGGGCGACGCCGGCGACCTGGACGTGATCCTGATGCGCAAGGATCCGCCCTTCGACATGGAGTTCATCTACACCACCTTCCTGCTCGAGCGGGCCGAGGAGGCCGGGGTGCTGGTGGTGAACAAGCCGGCCGCGCTGCGCGATGTCAGCGAGAAGGCCTACACCATGTGGTTTCCGCAGTTCACGCCGGAAACCATGGTGACGCGCTCCATGCAGGACATGCGCAAGTTCGTCGCGAAGCACGGCGCCGCGGTGGTCAAGCCGCTGGACGGCATGGGCGGGCGCTCGATCTTCGTGCTCCGCGACGGCGACCCGAACACCGGCGTCATCCTCGAGACCCTCACCGGCTACGACAGCCGCTTCGCCATGATCCAGCGCTACATCCCGGAAATCGTCGCGGGCGGCGACCGCCGCATCCTGCTGGTCGACGGCGAGCCCTTCGGCCACGCGCTCGCGCGCATCCCGGCCAAGGGCGACAACCGCGGCAACCTGGCGGCAGGGGCGCGCGGCGAGGGGCGCGACCTGACCCCCCGCGAGCGCGAGATCTGCGCCGCGGTGGGCCCGGTATTGCGCGACAAGGGCATCCTGTTCGCGGGCCTGGATGTCATCGGCGACAAGCTCACCGAGGTCAACGTCACCAGCCCGACGGGCGTGCGCGAGCTCGACAAGTTCTACGGCGCCAACATCTGCGCCGGCCTGTTCGACGCCATCGAGCGCCGGCTGGGGCGACGTTGATCCGCAGCGCGGCGGTCCTGGCGGCGGCGCTGTGGCTGGCGGGCTGCGGCCAGCCTGCCGCGGAACAAGAGACGCGCCACCGCTTCATGGCGATGGGCACCCTCGTGGACGTCACCGTGTGGGGCCTGCCCCCGGCCGAGGCCGAGGCCGCCGCCGGCGCGGTCGAGGCCCTGTTCCACGACCAGCACCGGGCATGGGACCCCTGGGGCGACGGCGCCCTCGGGCGCGTCAACCAGGCGCTCGCCGCCGGCGAGACCGCCACGCTGGACGACGACCTCGCCGCGCTGCTGGCGGAGGCCGAGGCGCTCAGCGTCGCCAGCGGCGGGCTGTTCAACCCGGCCCTCGGCGAGCTGGTGCGATTGTGGGGCTTTGCCCGCGAGGAGGCCCAGCCCGAGGCGCCGCCGCCGGCCGCCGCCATCGCGGCGACGCTCGCGGAGCCCATCCCGCAGTACGACCTCGGCGGCTTCCTCAAGGGCGTGGCGGTCGACCGGGGCATCGCGCTGTTGCAGGAACGCGGCATCGAGCACGCCATCGTGAACGCCGGCGGCGACCTGCGCGCCATCGGTCGGCGCGGCGAGCGCGCCTGGCGCATCGGGCTCCGCGCGCCGCGCGAGCCCGCCGTGCTGGCCGCGCTGGAGACCGGGGACGGCGAGGCCGTGTTCACCTCCGGCGACTACGAGCGCTGGTTCGAGCACCAGGGCCGGCGCTACCACCACGTGCTCGACCCGCGCACCGGCTACCCGACCGAGGGCATCGTCTCGGCCACGGTCGTGCACCGCGACGCGGGCCGCGCCGACGCCGCCGCCACCGCGCTGATGGTCGCCGGCCGCGAGGCCTGGCCGGCCGTGGCGGTCGCGCTCGGCGTCGAGGCCGTGATGGTGGTCTACAACGACGGCGGCATCGAGCTGACCGAGGCGCTGCGCCCCCGGGTGCGGTTCATGGACGAGGAGCACGGGCGCCAGGCGCGCGTGCGCGCCCTGCCATGAGCCTCGCGCGCCCGGCCGACGCCGTCGTGGTCGCGCTGGCGGCGCTGCTGGTGGGTGCGTCCTGGGCCGCGCTGTGGCGCGGCGGCGGGCCGGCCGAGTACGCCCAGGTCAGCGCCCCCGGCGCGCCGGCCCGGACGCTGCGCCTCTCCGAGGACACCACCGTCGCGGTGCGCGGCCGGCTGGGGGAGAGCACGCTGGAGGTCCGCGACGGCCGGGTGCGCTTCACCGACTCGCCCTGCGTGGGCCGGCTGTGCGTCCACGCCGGCTGGCTGGCGCGCAGCGGCCAGGTCGCGGCCTGCCTGCCGAACGGGGTCGTCGTCGAGGTCACCGGCGGCGCGCGCGAGTTCGATGCCATTGCCTTCTGACGCGCTGCGCCGGGACGACCGCCTGATCGCCGGCTTCGCGGCCCTGGCGATCGCCATCCACATCCTCGAGGCGGCGTTCCCGAGCCCCCTGCCCGGCGTCAAGCCGGGCCTGGCGAATGTCATCACGGTCATCGTCCTCATGCGCTACGGCTGGTACACCGCCGCCTGGGTCGCGGCGCTGCGCGTGCTCGCGGGCAGCCTGCTCGTCGGCACCTTCCTTAGCCCCACTTTCATCATGAGCGCCAGCGGCGCGCTGGCCGCGCTGGCTGCGCTGTGGCTCGCGCGGGCGGCCGCGGGGCGCTGGCTCGGCGCGCTCGGCTACAGCGTCTGCGCGGCCCTCGCCCACATGGGCACGCAGCTGCTGGTGGCCTGGAAGCTGTTCATCCCGCATCCCGCGCTGCTCAACCTTGCACCGTTCCTGCTGACCGCGGCGCTGGTGTTCGGTATCGTGAGCGGCGTGATTGCCGCAATCGTGCTGACCAGGCTCGACACCGGGCCGGAGACCGTCTCCCCATGAGCGGCGTGGCGGGCGGCGTCGCGGCGGGCGAGCGCCTCGCCTGGGCGATCTTCGTCGCCACGGCGGCGCACGCGCTGCTGTTCCTCGGGCTTGGTTTCGGCCCGCCGCAATCGGCCGGGCCGGCGGACGTGCCCACGCTCGAGGTCACCCTGCTGGACGCCCCGGTGCCCGACCAGCCGGCGCCGGCGGACGCGCAGTACCTCGCCCAGGCCAGCCAGGAGGGCGTGGGGAACGTCGCGGAGCAGGTGCGCCCGGAGTTCTTCGACACCCCGCCGGCGCCGGTGCCGGAGCAGCGCACGGCCATGGAGCGCGGCCTCGAGGTCGAGTTCGTGGCGATGCGCGACGCCGCGTTGCGGGCCGACATCGCGCCGTTGCCCGAGGACGCCGACGCGCAGCCCGCCGAGGTGCTGCCAGAAGGCGGCGTGACGCGCGTCACGGCATCCGGCGAGCGCGAGCACTTCGTCTCGGTGAACGCCCGCGAGAGCGTGTTTGCCGAGTACCTCGCGGGCTGGAAGGCGCGCATGGAGCGCCTCGGCACCCTCAACTACCCGACCAGCGCGGGCCAGCGGGCCGGCAACCCGGTGCTCGAGGTGGCGGTCGGCGCGGACGGCAAGCTGCGCGAGGTGCGCGTCACCCGCGGCTCCGGGAACGCTGCGCTCGACCGCGCCGCCATGGACCTGGTGCGCCTCGCGAGCCCCTACGATCCCTTCCCCGCCACGCTGCGCGCGCAGTTCGACGTGCTGCGCTTCGCCTACGAGTGGCGCTTCATCGAGGGCCGCGCGAGCAGCCGGCTGAGCGCGCCGGAGCACTGAGCGCCAGCTTGCCGCGCCCGGGACGGGGGCGGATACTATGGCTATGACCGAGGGGCACTACCTGACGGGCCAGTTCCTGATCGCCATGCCGGCGATGGCCGACCCGAACTTCGATCGCACCGTCACCTATATCTGCGAGCACAACGAAGCGGGCGCGCTGGGGATCATCGTCAACCGGCCGACCAACATGTCGCTGGGAGAAATCCTGGCGCAGATGGATCTCGAGCTCACCGACCCGAAGCTTGCGGCGCAGCCGGTGCTGCAGGGCGGCCCGGTGCAGCCGGAGCGCGGCTTCGTCATCCACGACGACGGCGGCGAGGGCTTCGGCGCCACCCTGGCCGTGCCGGACGGCCTCAAGGTCACGACCTCGCGCGACATCCTCGTCGCGCTCGCCGAGGGCCACGGCCCGCCGCGGGCGGTCATCGCACTCGGCTATGCCGGCTGGGGCGCGGGCCAGCTCGAGGCCGAGATGGCCAACAACGCCTGGCTGACGGTGCCCGCCGCCCCGGACATCATCTTCTCGGTGCCGTTCGAGCGCCGCTGGGAATCGGCCGCGGCCTTGCTCGGCGTCAGCATCGCGGCGCTGTCCTCCGAGGCGGGCCACGCCTGAGCATGGCCTCCGGCGGGGGCACCCTGCTGGCCTTCGACTACGGTCGGCGCCGCATCGGCGTCGCGGTCGGCAACACCCTCACCCGCCAGGCGCGCGCGCTCACCACCCTGGACGCGACCGACGCCGGACCCGACTGGATGCGCATCGCCGCGCTGCTCGCGGAGTGGCGTCCCGTCCGGCTGGTGGTCGGCGTCCCGTATAATGACGGCGCTTCCGGCGAGGAGATCTCGGCGGAGGCGCAGCGCTTCGCGCGCCGGCTGCACGGCCGCTTCACCCTGCCGGTGGACACGGTCGACGAGCAGCTCAGTTCGGCCGAGGCGCACGGGCGGCTCAAGGCCGAGCGGCGCGCGGGACGCCGCGGGCAGATCGCGAAACAGGACATCGACAGCGCGGCCGCGGCCGTGATCCTGCAAGACTGGCTGGACAACCACACCTGAGGCTTCCATGGCATCCCAGTTCGACGCGCGGGGCCGGCTCCGCCACCTGATCACCCTCGAGAACCTTTCACGCGAGCAGCTCGTCGAGCTCCTCGACCGCGCGGAGGGCTTCCTGACGCCCCCGGGCGACTCCCCGGCGCGCAACCGCGCGCTGGCGGGGCGGACGGTCGCGAACCTGTTCTTCGAGCCCAGCACGCGCACGCGTGCCTCCTTCGAGCTGGCGGCGCGCCGCCTCGGCGCCGACGTGCTGAGCCTGGACATCAGCATGTCCTCGCGCGCCAAGGGCGAGACCCTGCTCGACACCATCTACACGCTGCAGGCCATGCAGGTGGACGTGTTCGTGATCCGCGACGCGCAGTCCGGCGTCCCGGCGTTCATCTGCGAGCACGTCGCGCCGCACGTCGCGGTGCTGAACGCCGGCGAGTCGCACCTGAACCACCCCACCCAGGGGCTGCTCGACGTGCTGACGATGCGCCTCCACAAGGGCCCTCTCAACGACCGGGTCGTGACCATCGCCGGCGACATCCAGCACTCGCGCGTCGCGCGCTCGGCGCACCACGCCCTCATGACGCTCGGCGTCGGCGAGCTCAGGCTGGTCGCGCCGCCGGCGCTTGCGCCCGACCCGGCCGAGTTCGCCGGCGCGCGGATGCTCGACAACATCGAGGCGGGGGTGGCCGGCGCCGACGTGGTGATGTGCCTGCGCATCCAGCACGAGCGCATGGAGGTGAGCCGCAATCCCGACCCGGCCGATTTTCACCGCGAGTTCGGCCTCACGCCGGAGCGCCTCGCGCTGGCGAAGCCCGACGCGATCGTCATGCACCCGGGGCCGATGAACCGCGACGTCGAGATCGCGGGCAGCGTCGCCGACAGCGGCCAGTCGGTGATCACGGAGCAGGTCAGGAACGGCGTCGCGGTGCGCATGGCCGTGATGCAGACCGTGATGGAGAACATCCATGGCTGAGCCCGGTGCGCAGCCCGACCGGCCGCACCGCGGCACGATCTTCGTCGAGGACGCCGAGGTGCTCGACGTCGAGGCCTGGCCCGGCGAGCAGTACGTCATGCGGCTGGTCGCGCCGCAGTGCGCCGCGCACGCCCGCCCGGGGAGCTTCGCGCACGTCACCTGCGACCCGCTGCTGCCGATGCGCCGCCCGCTGTCGCTGATGCGCGCCGACCCCGG
>JBLRWH010000086.1:0-8560 GCA_047921395.1 Gammaproteobacteria bacterium | reverse complement strand
TTTCGTGCCTGCTTGTCCCGGTACATTGCCTTGTCGGCGACGACGATGAGCTCCCTCGAATCCTCGGCGTCGACGGGGAATGTCGCCATGCCGATACTGACTGAGATCCTGACCATCCGGCCGCCGACATCGATCGTGCAACGTTCGGTGGCGGCACGTACGCGGTGCATCACGCGGGCCGCCTGCTCGGTATCGCTCTCCGACAGCAGCGCAACGAATTCGTCGCCGCCGAGACGCGCCGCCGCGTCGGTGGCACGGATCAGCCGCGCGAGGACGTTGGCGAACAGGATGATGGCGCGGTCGCCGACGGCGTGGCCGCAGCTGTCGTTGATTTCCCTGAGATTGTCGAGGTCCATGACGAGCACGGCATAGCTCCGGTCATGCCGGAGGGCGCGCTCGTGCTCGAGGCGATGGACCCGCGTGAACGCGCGCATGTTGGCCAGGCCGGTCAGCTCATCGATCTCGGACAACGTGCGAATGCGTTGCCTGGCGGTCTCGACCTCGTGGGCGAGGAGCGCCGTAACGTGCGCGACGAGGAGGAAGGGCACCAGCGCGATGCCGAGCTCGACGAGGTCCCGTCCCGCCGGCAGGGCCGCTGGATCCCGCAACAGCGCGGCCAGCAGGAAGCCCGCGACACTGAGCGCGGTCACCGCGAGCGTGGCCCAGCGACCGAGCGTCAGCGCGCAAATGATGACCGGCAACAGGTAGAGGATCAGCAGCAGGCTGGCCCGGGCTTCGACGGAGAACAGGAATGCGGTGGTGAAACCGACCATCGCCAGCATTTCGAGGCTGATCTTCAGGCGCGTCCTGCGCTGGAAACGCGGCAGGAACCGCAACACCAGCGAGAACCCGGCGAACGCGGCAAACGCGGCCAGCGCGAGTTCTGGGCGCAACAGCGCACTGCCGGGCGTCAGCAGGTACGCCCCGGCGAGCATGAGAAGCAGCCACGCGCCATCGGTCGTGTTCCTGGCGAGACCGCGGAATTCGGCCTGGTCGACGTCGGCATCCAGGCCCCTGAACAGACTCTTGAGTCGTGACAGCATGGGAGTTCAGCCGGCCGCGCGCGCGCCAGGACGCTGCAGGCCCGCCTCGATCGTCCGACGCGCCGTGGCGCCCTCCAGCCGCTCGATCAGCGTGAGCGCGAAGTCCATGGCGGTGCCCGGTCCCCGCGAGGTGATGACCTGGCCATCCTCGACGACCGGGTCCTCCGACAGGCTTGCCCCGGGTGCGTTCTCGGCGCCGAGAAACCCCGGGTAGCTGGTGGCGCGTTTCCCCGCCAGCAGGCCCGCCTTCGCGAGTACGCCCGGCGCCGCGCAAATCGCGGCCGTGATCCGTCCGCTCGCCGCCATCTGGCGGAGCAGCGCCACAAGTCGGGTGTCCGCCGCCAGGTTCGCGGCGCCCGGCATG
Source organism: Gammaproteobacteria bacterium (assembly GCA_047921395.1). Taxonomy (GTDB): domain Bacteria; phylum Pseudomonadota; class Gammaproteobacteria; order Steroidobacterales; family XN24; genus XN24. The sequence continues at coordinate 7,153 of JBLRWH010000086.1, read as the reverse complement.
CCGCCCGGGAGGGCCACCATGTCGAACGATTGACCGAGGGCCGCGTCGAGGTCGGTATCGGGGGTCACCGCGATGCCGTGGGAACCGGTCACCGGCCCCGGCCCCAGTCCGGCCGTGACTACCTCGATCCCGGCTCTGCGCAGCAGGTCGATCACGGTCACGGCTTCGATTTCCTCGAATCCCTCCGCCAGCGGGACGAGTACCCGGGACATGGCGGGCTCAGTCGCCCGGCAGCTCGGCCGCGGTGTCGTCGGTGCGCAGGACGACACGGCGCCCCGGCAGGGCCGCCAGTGCCGAGGCAAGCTGCGCGTCTTCGCCTTCGGGACCCTGGGCTTCGATCACGACGTCCGGCGCGACGCCCTTGGCATGGATGGACATGCCGGAGGGCGTGTAATACCGGGAGGTCGTCAGCTTGATCGCATTGCCTTCCGACAGCGGGATGATGGTCTGCACGGAACCCTTGCCGTAGGTCGAGGTGCCAATGATCGTCGCGCGGCGATGGTCTTTCAGCGCGCCCGCGACGATTTCGGCTGCGGACGCCGAACCCTTGTTGACCAGGATGGACAAGGGGGCGCCATCCAGCAGGTCTCCGGGCGTCGCATTGGCCCGGAAGCGGGCGTCCGGCATCCGGCCCTCCGCGGACACGATCAGGCCGCGGTCGAGAAAGACGTCCGCCACGGCCACCGCCGCGTCCAGCACGCCGCCGGGATTATTGCGCAAATCCAGCACCAGGCCCGGCAGGGGTCGGCCGGCCTGGCGCTCGAGATCAGCCAGCGCCCGGCGCAGGTCCTGCGCCGTCGAGTCGGTGAAATGACTGATGCGCACATAAGCTTCACCGGCCTCGAGGAGTTCGGCGCGCACGCTCTGGACCTCGATCTGGCCGCGGTCCAGCGCGATTTCCAGGGGTTCATCCAGGCCCTCGCGGCGGATAATCAGCACCACGCGCGTCCCCAGGGGACCCCGCATGAGGTGCACCGCGTCATCGAGGTCGGCCACGTCCAGGGGCGTCCCGTCCACGGACAGGATGACGTCGCCGGCGAGGATCCCCGCCCAGGACGCCGGGCTGCCATCAATCGGCGCGATGACGACCACCCGGCCGGCCTCGACACCGAGATCGACACCGATGCCCGAATACCGTCCGCTGGTGCTGACGCGGATGTCTTCGAACTCCTCCGGGCCCAGGAAGGCGGAATGCGGATCGAGATCCGCGAGCATGCCGCGTATGGCGGCCTCGACCAGCCGGTCATCATCGACAGCATCCACGTAATCGTGCTTCACCCGCGCCATGGCCTCGGTGAGCAGGCGCGCGTCATCCTTGGCGAAGGAACTCGCCTCGGGTCGCTTTTCGGCCAGCACGTCCGGCACAAGGGACGCCGATACCCCCAGGGCCACGCCGAAAACGGTGGCGAGCAGTCCACGGAGGATCAATGGCTTCATCAGGCGACCCGCATAGTTTCGGGCCGTTGAAAATAACAGAAATCAGCGCGCACGGCGGCATGCGCCTCCGGGCCGGGAGGAAGGGCCTGTCGGGCGCCGGCGCGGAATCCGCATCGCATCCGGCCACGTACTTGTATTTTGTATACGATAAATGCGTAACACATTGTTTTATGTGCGGGGCAGCGGAGCTGAGAACCAGGGTGCCGGGTTCTCCGGTCGCGTGCTGTTGCGAATCTCGAAGTAGAGTCCCGCATCGTCACGGCCGCCGCTGTCGCCCACCCGTCCCACCACCTGGCCCCGCGAGACCCAGTCCCCCACCGCGCTGAACAACACCTCGTTGTGCGCGTAAAGGCTCATGTAACCGTCGCCGTGCTCGAGCACGAGCAACAGGCCGAGCCCGGGCAGCCAGTCCGCATAGGCTACGCGCCCGTGCCAGATGGCATTGACGTCCGTGCCGCGCTCGGCTGCGATCAACACGCCGTTCGACTTCGGGCCGTCACCCCGGCGCGCCCCGAACGCGCGCACCACGACACCCTTGACCGGCCACGTCAGACTGCCCCGCTGGCTGGCAAACGGCGCCGATTCCGGCACCGGCAGGTCAGCGACCGCGGCGCGCAGCTCCTCCAGCAGCTGCTCCAGCGCCGCCGCTTCCTGCCGCAGCCGCTCGACCTCCCGGCCGTGCCTGGTAACGTCCGCATCGAGCGCGGCGACGGCGACGGCGCGGTTCGCGCGCGCCTGGTCCAGCGCCGCCACGGCCACAGCCTGGCGCTTCTCCGCGGCCGCGAGGCGGGCGTCTTCGGCCTCCAGCTGGCGGCTTACCTCGGCCAGCTCGGCAAGCCGCTCGCGGAGCAGTTCAACCCGCCCGGCCCGCTCCCTTGCAACGTATCCGTACCAGGTAAGCATCCGCCCGAATACCGCGGGATCCTGCTGGCTCAGCATGAGCTTCAGCCGCGGCTCGCCACCCGCGACCCACGCGGCCCGCAACTCCGCCGCAAGCGCCGCGGAGTCGGCCTCGAGCCCGGCGGCCAGGTCCGCGCGCCGGGCGGCGAGCCCATCCCTGCGCCCCTGGACGGCGAGGCGCTCGCGGCGCGTCTCATCGAGCGCGCGCGACTCGCGCGCGACGGCAGTCTCCGCCTCGCGCAACGCCCGCGACTCGCGGTCCCGCTCCCGGCTCGCCTGGCGCTGCGCCTGTTCGATGGCGGAAAGCTGCGCCTTCAGGGCCTCCAGCTGGCGCGCGGCCTCAACATCCCGCGGGCCGTCGCCACGGGCCTCGGGCGCGGCAAGCGCGACGATCACGACGACCAGGCGGGCGAAAAGTGCGGCTCTCATGGTGGGTCGAGTGTAGGGGATGGAAGAAAACGGGCAAGACCACGCGTCATAGTGGGTATAATTGCGGGCTTGCGTCCGCGGACAGAGTACCCATGGATTCCATAATCGAGTACGCCGGCAACCACCCGTTCCTGTTCGGCGGCATGCTGCTGATGTTCGGCATCGTGTTCGCCTACGAAATGCGCACCGCGCGTCGCAAGGGTGTCGACATCTCCCCCGTCGAGGCCGTCACGCTGCTCAACGGCGGCGCGCAGCCTGTCGACATCCGGGCCGTGGCGCAATTCGAGAAAGGACATCTCCTCGATGCCCGCAACATTCCGCTGGCCGATTTCGACCAGCATCTCGCGGCGCTGGAAAAGCTCAAGGAGCGCGGCATTCTCATCTACTGCGAGAATGGCTCGACGTCGGCCAAGGCGGTCGAAAAGCTCAAGGAGCGCGGCATCACGACGGCAAAAAGCCTGCGCGGCGGGCTGACTGCCTGGAGAGGGGAGAACCTCCCCGTTTTTGCCGGCCGCAAGAGCAAGAAGAAGGATGATTCGTGACTGCCCCCGTGCTGGTCTACGCATCGCGATACTGCGGCTGGTGCACGCGTGCCCTAGCCTTGCTGGCAGGCAAGGGCGTCACGCCGGAGGTCATCCTCGTGGATGCGCAGCAGGATCTCCGCCGGGAGATGGAGGCGCGCAGCGGCCGACGCACGGTGCCGCAGATTTTCATCGGCCAGCGCCACGTCGGGGGATTCGACGACCTGCGCGCGCTGGACGTGGCCGGACAACTCGATGAGCTGCTCGAGACCGGGCAACAAGACACCTGACAAACCAGACACACAGCGCTTGCGCTTAATGAAGGAGTGACCATGGCCGAGCAGAAACCCGACGGCATCGACGCGAACCGCGTCACCATTGCGCTGCAGCGCGTTTACGTCAAGGACAGTTCCTTCGAGGCGCCGAACAGTCCCGAGATTTTCACCGGCGAGTGGACCCCCACGGTCCAGCTGAACATCAGCACCGCGACCAAGGACCTCGGCAACGGCGCTTACGAGGCTGTGCTGAGCGTAACGGTGGACGCCAAGCAGGGCGAGAAGAGCGCGTTTCTCATCGAGGTCCAGCAGGCCGGGCTGTTCCTGCTCCAGGGCCTGGAGGCGGGTGACTTGCAGCGCGCACTGATGGTCTTCTGCCCCCAGCAGCTGTATCCGTTTGCGCGCGAAATCGTGTCCGCTCTTTCCAGCAAGGGTGGGTTCCCCGCGCTGCAGCTGCAGCCCGTCAATTTCGACGCCCTCGCGACGCAGGCGATGCGCCAGCAGCAGGAGGCGGCCCAGGCCCAGGCCGGCGGCCCCTCGCCGGACGCGATCCAGTAAGTCCGGCGTGAGCACTGTCATGCCCGATGAGGCGATTGCCGTGTTGGGCGCCGGCTCATGGGGCACTGCGCTGGCGATCCAGTTCGCTCGCAGCGGGCGGCCGACGCTGCTCTGGGGCCGTGCCGAGGACGATCCGGCCGCGTTGCAGGAAGCGCGCGAAAACGCCCGCTTCCTGCCCGGCGCGAGGTTTCCGGACAGCCTGCGCGCAGAGCCTGACTTGGAGCGTGTGCTGGCCGAGGCGCCGATCGTTGTCGTCGCCGTGCCCAGCCATGCGTTTCGTGCGGTCTTAACCCGGATGAAACCGCTGCTGCAACCCGGGACGCGCCTCGCGTGGGCTACCAAGGGCTTCGAGCTGGCCACCGGCTTGCTGCCGCACCAGGTCGCCCGTGAGGTCCTCGGCCCGGGCAAGGCGATGGCCGTGTTGTCCGGACCGACATTCGCGCGCGAGGTAGGGATGGGGCTGCCGACCGCCATGACGGTGGCGGCCAGCGACGAAAATTACGCGCGCGAGCTCGCCGAGAATCTTTCCGGTGAGCATTTCCGCGCCTACACCTCGACCGACATCATCGGCGTCGAGGTCGGCGGCGCGGTCAAGAACGTGCTCGCGATCGGCGCGGGCATTTCAGACGGCCTCGGATTTGGCGCGAACACCCGGGTCGCGCTGATCACCCGCGGACTGGTCGAAATGACGCGGCTCGGCATTGCCCTCGGCGCGCAGCCGGCCACCTTCATGGGTCTGGCGGGGATGGGTGATCTCGTGTTGACCTGCACCGACGACCAGTCGCGCAACCGGCGCATGGGCCTGGCGCTCGCGGCGGGCAAGTCCGTCAAGGAGGCGGAACAGGAGATCCAGCAGGTCGTCGAAGGCGTACTGGCGGCCGAGGCGGTGCACCGCGTCGCGCAGGCGGCCGGGGTCGAGATGCCGATCTGCGAACAGCTCTACCGGATCCTGTACGAGGGCGCCAATCCGCAGGTTGCAGTGATCGCACTGATGAAGCGCGAACTCAAGTCGGAGTTTGCGCCGGGGGGCTGACTGCGGCCGTGGCGCCCGCGAAGCCCTGCTGCCGCCAGGCTTCGTAGACCGCCACCGCCACCGCGTTCGAGAGATTCAGGCTCCGGTTGCCGGGCAGCATCGGGATCGTGAGGCGCTGCTCCGTCGGTGCCCGCTCGAGAACGTCGGCCGGCAGTCCCCGCGTCTCCGGCCCGAACAGCAGGGCGTCGCCTGGCGCATAGCGCGCGGCCGCAAAGCTGTGGTCGCTGCGTGCGGAAAAGGCCCAGAGCCGGGGATGTCCGAGCGTCGCCAGGCAGGCGTCGAGATCCGGGAATTCCCGCACGGTCGCAAACTCGTGATAATCGAGCCCGGCCCGCCGCAGGCGCGGCTCGTCCAGCGAAAAACCGAGCGGCCCGACGAGCGAGAGCATGGCGCCGGTATTTGCGCACAGGCGTATGATATTGCCGGTATTTGGCGGGATCTCCGGCTGCCAGAGGATCACGTGGAACATATCAGCAGGCGGGAGACGGCATGACGGCATCCATGGACACACATCCCCTGGCGCTGGATTTCTGCGGCATGAAGTTCGCTTCGCCCATCGTGCTGCTGTCGGGCTGCGTCGGCTTCGGCGAAGAGTACACGCGCATCGCGGGCTTCTCCAATCGCGACGCGGGCGCCATCGTGCTGAAGGGCACGACCGGCGCGGCGCGCCTCGGCAATCCGCCGCACCGCGTGTACGAGACGCCCCAGGGCATGCTCAACGCGATTGGCCTGCAGAACCCCGGCGCCTCCGCGGTCGTCCGCGACATCCTCCCCACGCTCGATTTTTCGGAGACGCGCTTCCTGGCCAACGTCAGCGGTTCCACCATCGAGGAGTACGTCGAGGTTACGCGCCTGTTCGACGACTCGCCGATCGACGGCATCGAGATCAACATCTCCTGCCCGAACGTGAAGGAGGGCGGCGTCGCATTCGGCAATTATCCCGACATGTCAGCCAAGGTCGTCGAGGCCTGCCGTCGCGTCACGTCCAAGCCCCTGATCACGAAACTCTCGCCCAACCAGACCGACATCCAGGAAAACGCGCGGCGCTGCATCGAGGCGGGCACTGATGCCTTCGCGGTGATCAACACGGTCATGGGCATGGCGATCGACGCGGAGCGGCGCGCCCCCGTGATCGGCAACGTGCAGGGCGGGCTATCCGGCCCGGCCATCAAGCCAATCGCGCTGCTCAAGGTCCACCAGGTGCACCAGGTTGCGAAACGGCACGGCGTGCCGATCATCGGGCAGGGCGGGATCGTAACCGCGCGCGACGCGCTCGAGTTCATCATCGCCGGAGCCGCCGCGATCGGCATCGGCACCGCGCTGTTCTACGACCCGCTGGTCTGCCGCAAGATCAACGACGGCATCCGCGAGTACCTCGCGCGCCATGGGCTCGACTCGGTGCAGGATCTCGTCGGCACGCTGCAGCTCCCGGGCGAGACCGCCCCCCGCGTCGCGAATCTCGCCTGATCCCACCGGCGCCCCGCCATGATGTTCCTCACCGAGTTACATCCCGCGCTGTTGGCGCTGGCAATTTTTTTCGCCCGCATCATGGACGTCTCGCTCGGCACGGTGCGCACGATCGTGGTGTTTCGCGGCCACCGGCTGCTGGCCGCGGTCATCGGCTTCTTCGAGATCATCATCTGGGTGGTGGCGGCCGGGCAGGTGCTGCAGAACCTTGATGCGTGGTACCTGGTCGTCGCGTATGCCGGTGGCTTCGGTGCCGGAAACTACATCGGCATCTGGATGGAATCCAAGCTCGCGATGGGCCGGGAGATGGTGAGCGCGATCTCATTCCGCGCCGATGGCGGCCTCGCCCGCCTCCTGCGCGAGCGCGGCTTCCGCGCGATCGACGTGGATGCTGACATGGGCCGGGGGCCCCCCGTCGACCTGGTCATCACGGTCACGCGGCGGCGGCGCGTCCCCGAGCTGCTGCAGACCATCCTGGAGGCCGACCCCGAGGCCCAGTACTCGGTCAGCGATATCAAGATGGCCCACGAGGG
>JBLRWH010000085.1:0-8789 GCA_047921395.1 Gammaproteobacteria bacterium | reverse complement strand
GCCGCGACCTTGCCCTCGTGGGTCGCCTTGTGGGCCAGCATGGGCTGGCCGACGACGTCGCCGATGGCGAAGATGTGCTCGACACTCGTGCGCTGTTGCCGGTCGACGGGGATGAAGCCGCGCTCGACCTTCACGCCCGCGGCCGCCGCATCGATCGCCTCGCCGTTCGGCCGGCGGCCCACGGCGACCAGCACGCGGTCGTAGGTCTCGGGCTTGTCGGGTGCGTTCTTGCCCTCGAAGCTCACCTTGATGCCGCCCTTGAGCGCCTTGATCTCGGTGACCTTCGTGCCGGTCATGATCGCGCTGTAGCGCGCCTTGATGCGCTTCTCGAGCGGCCGCACCAGGTCGCGGTCGCAGCCCGGCATCAATGTGTCCGTGAGCTCGACCACGCTGACCTTGACGCCGAGTGCGTCGTACACACAGGCCATTTCCAGGCCGATGATGCCACCGCCGATCACCAGCAGGGTCTTCGGCAGCTCATCGAGCGCCAGCGCGCCGGTGGAGTCCATGATGCGCGGGTCGTCGGGCGTACCCGGCAGGTTCACCGACTCGGAGCCCGCCGCGATGATGCATTGCCTGAAGCCCACGACCTGCTTGCCGTCGGGCCCGTGGAGCTCGAGCCGGTGCGGGCCGACGAACTTCGCCGTGCCGCGCAACACCTTGACCTTGCGCTGCTTCGCGATGGTGTCGAGGCCCTTGGTGAGGCGCCCGACCACGCTCTCCTTCCAGCCGCGCAGCTTGTCGAGCTCGATCTTCGGCGCGCCGAACACGATGCCGTGCGCCGACATGTGCGCCGCTTCCTCGATCACCGCCGCGGCATGCAGCAGCGCCTTGGAGGGAATGCAGCCCACGTTCAGACACACCCCGCCGAGCGTGTCCCAGCGCTCGATGAGCGTGACGTCGCGGCCGAGATCCGCCGCCCTGAACGCCGCCGTATACCCGCCCGGCCCGGCCCCGAGCACCAGCAGGTCCGCCTCCACGTCCGCCGCCGGCCCCTCGTCCGCCGCAGGCGCCGCCCGTCCCTCCGCTCTGGACTCGCCGTCGCCCGCAGCAACCACGCTATCTTGACCCTTCTCCCCCGCGCTCTTCTCCCGGCCTTTCTCCGCGCCCTCCGCGCCTTCTCTCTCCCCCTCTGCGCGAGAATCTTCTTCCAGGGCCTCGACGATCGCGATCACGTCGCCCTCGGACACGCGATCGCCCTTGCCGACCGTCAGCTTCACGAGCCTGCCGCCGAACGGCGCCGGCACGTCCATCGAGGCCTTGTCGGTCTCGAGCGTGATCAGCGCGTCTTCCGGGGCCACCGTGTCGCCCTCGGCGACCAGCACCTCGATGACCTCGACGTCCTTGAAATCGCCGATGTCCGGGACGCGAACTTCCCTGCCTTTGCTCATCTGTATGCCTCGCTCGCGCCGGGCCTAGGCCAGCAGCCGGTCCACGTCGGAGAGGATCTCCGCGAGGTACCGCGTGAAACGGACCGCCGCCGCGCCATCGATGACGCGGTGGTCGTAGGACAACGACAACGGCAGCATCAGTCGCGGCACGAACTTGCCGTCCTGCCAGACCGGCTGCATCGCGTGCCGCGACACGCCGAGGATGGCCACCTCCGGCGCGTTGATGATGGGCGTGAAGAACGTCCCCCCGAGACTGCCGAGGCTGGACACCGTGAAGTTGCCACCCTGCATGTCGGCCCCGGCGAGCTTGCCGTCGCGCGCTTTCTCGGACAGGTCACCGAGCTCTCGCGCCACCTGGAACAGGCTCTTGCCCTCCAGGCCCTTGATGACGGGGACCACCAGTCCGCCGGGCGTGTCCACCGCGAAACCGATGTTGTAGTACTGCTTCATCACCAGCTGCTGCCCGTCCGCGTGCAGCGAGGCGTTGAACTGCGGAAACTCCCGCAGCGCCTTCACGCAGGCGCGCAGGATGAACGCCAGCGGCGTCAGCTTCGCGCCCTCCTTCTCCGCGTCGGCCTTGAGGTCCTTGCGGGCCTGTTCCGTCGCGGTGATGTCAGCCTCGTCGAACTGCGTGACATGCGGCAGGTTGACCCAGGAAGCGTGCAGCCGCGGACCGGAAATCCGTTGCACCCGGGACAGCGGCTTCAGCTCCGTCGCGCCGAACTTGGAGAAATCGACCTCGGGCACAGAGGGCAGCCCAACGCCGGCCCCGGCCGGCGCATCCTGCCTCAGGGCCTGCTTGACCCAGGCCTTGACGTCATCATGCGTGATGCGGCCCTTGACCCCGCTGCCCTTCACGCGACCGACGTCGACGCCCATCTCGCGCGCGAACTTGCGCACCGAAGGCCCCGCATGAACTGTGGCAGTGGCCGCAGCCGCCAACTCCGCCGACGACTGGGCCGGCGGCGGCGCCCGCGGCGCCTCCCTCTCCGGCTTGGACTTCGCAGGCACCGGGGCCGGCGCCAGCTGGTCGCCATTCGCTTCCCCGTCCTTCGCAGCGCTCTCCTCCTGCGCTTTCCCCGCTCCCTCCGCGCCTTCTCTCTCCCCCTCTGCGCGATCCTCTCCGGCGCCGTCGAGCACGGCGATGACATCGCCCTGGGATACCCGGTCGCCTTTCTTGACCTTCAGCTCCGCGACCTTGCCGCTCGCTGGTGCCGGGACGTCCATCGAGGCCTTGTCGGTCTCGAGCGTGATCAACGGATCTTCGGCGCCGACCTCGTCACCGGCCTTGACGTGGATCTCGATGATCTCGACGTTCTCGAAATCGCCGATGTCGGGGACGCGTACTTCTTGCTTGCTGCTCATGGCGCGTTCCTACAGGTCGACCGGGTCGGGCTTCTGCGGATCGATGCCGTAGGCCTTGATCGCCTTGGTGACGGCGGCGGGCTTGAGCTTGCCGTCGGCGGCCAGCGCCGCAAGCGCCGCCGCGACGATGTAGCGGCGATCGACCTCGAAGTGGTTGCGCAGCGCCGCGCGGCCGTCGCTTCTCCCGAAGCCGTCGGTGCCCAGCGTCACGTAGCGACCCGGCACCCACTCGCGCACCTGGTCCGGCACGGCCGTCATGTAGTCGGTCGCAGCGATGAACGGACCCTCGCGGCCGCGCAGGCTCTGCTCGACGAACGATGCCTCGGGCTTGTGCTCGGGATTGAGGCGGTTGCGCCGCGTCGCGGACAGCGCCTCGCGGCGCAGCTCGTTGAAGCTGGTGACGCTCCAGATGTCGGCGTCCACGCCATGCTCTTCCGCCAGCATCTCCGCTGCGCCAATGACTTCGCGCAGGATCGTCCCGGAACCCAACAGCTGCACTCTCGGCCGGCCCTGGCCGCCCTTGCCCGCATTGCGCAGCTCGTACATGCCCTTGAGGATGCCCTCGGTCGCGCCCTCGGGGAGCGGCGGATGCTGGTAGTTCTCGTTCATGCAAGTGATGTAATAAAACACCCGCTCTTCCTGCTCGAACATGCGCTTCATGCCGTCATGCACGATGACAGCCAGTTCGCAGGCGTACGCCGGGTCATAGGAGCGGCAATTCGGCACCGTGGACGACAGGACATGGCTGTGCCCGTCCTGGTGCTGCAGGCCTTCGCCGGCCAGGGTGGTGCGACCGGCCGTTCCCCCGATCAGGAAGCCGCGGACCTGCGAGTCGCCGGCGGCCCAGATGAAGTCGCCGACGCGCTGGAAGCCGAACATCGAGTAGTACAGGTAGAACGGCATCATGTTCACGCCATGGTTGGCGTAGGCCGTCCCTGCCGCAGTCCATGCACAGAGCGCGCCCGCCTCGTCGATGCCGATCTGCAGGATCTGCCCGGTCTTGTCTTCCTTGTAGAAGCTGAGGGTGTCCGAGTCCTGCGGCGTGTAGAGCTGCCCCTCGCGCGACCAGATTCCGAACTGCCGGAACATGCCCTCCATGCCAAACGTGCGCGCCTCGTCCGGCACGATCGGCACGACGTTCTTGCCGATGTTCTTGTCGCGGCACAGGGCCGTGAGCATTCGCACCATCGCCATGGTGGTTGAAATCTCGCGGTCCCCGCTGCCCTCGAGCTGGGGCTTGAAGATCTCCTCGAGCGGCGGGATCTCCAGCGGCGGCGCCTTGGGAATTCGCCGCGGCAGGTAGCCGCCGAGCGCCTCGCGCCGCTGCTTCAGGTAACGGATTTCCGGGCTGTCGTCCGCTGGCTTGCGGAACGGCACGTCGTCGATTTCCTCGTCTGAGATCGGCAGGTCGAACCGGTCCCGGAAGGCCTGCAGGTCCTTGTGGTCCAGCTTCTTCTGCTGATGGGCGATCATCCGGCCTTCGCCCGCCGCGCCCATGCCGAAGCCCTTGACCGTCTTCGCGAGAATGACGACAGGGCGACCCTCTGTCTCGACGGCCTCCTTGTAGGCGGCATAGACCTTGCGGCGGCTGTGCCCGCCGCGATGCAGGTTCCAGATCTCGGCATCCGACATGTTCGCGACCATCGCTTTCAGCTCAGGGTACTTGCCGAAGAAATGTTCGCGCACGTAGGCGCCGTCCTTGGACTTGAAGTTCTGGTAGTCGCCGTCCACGCACTCCTCCATGCGCCGGCGCAGCAGGCCCGTCGTGTCGCGCGCCAGGAGCGCGTCCCAACCCTTGCCCCAGACCACCTTGATGACCTTCCAGCCGGCGCCCTGGAACGCCGCCTCGAGTTCCTGGATGACCTTGCCATTGCCGCGCACCGGGCCATCGAGCCGCTGCAGGTTGCAGTTGATGACGAACACCAGGTTGTCCAGGCCCTCGCGCACCGGCAACCCGATTTCGCCCATCGACTCGGGCTCGTCCATCTCGCCGTCGCCGAGGAAGGCCCAGACCTTGCGGTCGGACGGCGGCACCAGGCCACGGTGCTCGAGGTACTTGAGGAATTTCGCCTGGAAGATCGCCTGCATCGGGCCGAGACCCATCGAGACCGTCGGGAACTGCCAGTACTCCGGCATCAGCCAGGGGTGCGGATAGGAAGACAGCCCGCCGGAGACTTCCTGCCTGAACTTCAGCAGGTCCTCCTCGCCGAGCCGTCCCTCCAGGAACGAGCGCGCGTAGATGCCGGGCGCGGAGTGTCCCTGGATGAACACCATGTCGCCGCGGTTCTCCTCGGTGGCGCCGCGCCAGAAATGGTGAAAGCCGACCTCGTAGAGCGTCAGCGATGACGCGTAGCTGGCGATGTGGCCGCCGTACTCGGTGCTCTCGCGGTTCGCATGCACGACCATCGCCATGGCGTTCCAGCGCAGCCAGGCCTCGATGCGCTTCTCCATCTCGCGATCGCCGGGATAGGACGGCTCCCGCGCCGGGGAGATCGTGTTCAGATAGGCGGTATTCGGTCCGAACGGCAGGTAGTGCCCCGCGCGGCGGACGTGATCGATCAGGCGCTCGACCAGCCAGTGCGCGCGCTTGCCGCCATGCACCTGCAGCACGGAGTCGATAGACTCCAGCCATTCGCGCGTCTCATCCGGATCCTCGTCGTGAAAACCTGGGTCGTACGACATTTTTTTCCGGCTCCCTCGGCATGGGAGCGACCGGACTCTGGGAAGGTCGCTCGGATGAATGTTATCGGTCTTGCTGCTACGATGGCGCCCCGCAACAAAAGGCTTTGCCCGGGCAAATCGCGACCGTTGTTGTTATCGCCCCGTTATCTTCGGGGCTACCTTTTGTGAGGTCAAGGATCACGCATGGCCAGTCTGCTGCCGGAAGGGACCCTGCCGCGTATCGCGAAACGTCGTGACGCTCGCGTTCTACCGCATCTCGATCACCTGCTCGTCGCGGTCGCCGAAAACGCCGGCAAGGCCGCCTGGGCCGACATTCCGGGCGGCGCCGGCCTGTCGGCCGCCGTGCGCCGCCGCCAGCTGACCAAGGCCGGTTCGGTCTGCACCCTGCATCTCGCAGACCCCTGTCCCGTGACGGTCGGGATCGCGGACCCCGGCGCCACGCCGTTTGCCTTGCTGACCCTGGCGCGCAAACTCGCGGCGGAAGCGCGGGCCGGCCGGCCCGCGAAAGTCGGGGTCATGACGGCGGGCGCGCCCGAGGGCGCCGCGGACGCATGGCTCGAGGCCGCGATCTCGGCCCTCCTCGCCGGGGATGGTCTCATGCCGCGGTTCCGCAGCAAGGACGCGTCTGTCCCGCCGCGCCTGTCCACCATCACGCTGCTGGACGACGCGCCCGCGCTGGATCTCACGCGCATTCGCGCCGAGGCCGAGGGCAATCACCTGGCCCGCTGGCTGACGGCCCTGCCGCCGAACCGGCTCGATGCCGCGGGATACTGCCGTCTCCTCGAGGAACTCGCCGGACGCGAGGGCTGGGAGCTTTCGTTTTTCGACGAGCAGGCGCTCACTGAGCTCGGCGCCGGGGCCTTCCTCGCGGTGGCGCGCAGCAACCCGCGCCGCGATGCAGGCATCGCGCGCCTCAGGTACCGCCCGGGCAGCCGCGCCGACAGGGCGCCGCAGGTCGCGCTGGTGGGCAAGGGCATCTGCTTCGACACCGGCGGCACCAACCTTAAGCCATTCCGCAGCATGCTCGACATGCACGAGGACATGCAGGGCAGCGCCGTCGCGCTCGGGACGCTGCTTGCGCTGACGCGCATCGGTTACGGCCAGGCCGTGGACTGCTGGCTGGCGATCACAGAAAACCGCACCGGGCCGGATGCCTACAAATCGCGCGACATCGTCACCGCCGCGAACGGCGTGACGATCGAAGTCATCCATACCGACGCGGAAGGCAGGATGGTGCTCGCCGACACGCTGGCGCTGGCCGGCCGGGAAAAGCCTCGGCTGATCATCGATTACGCGACGCTCACAGGCGCCTGCGTCGCGGCGCTCACCCACCGCTACAGCGGCGTGTTCGGCAACCGGCCGAAGGTGGTCGAGGCGGCCGTCGAGGCCGGGCGCGCCAGCGGCGAGCGCGTCTGGCCGTTCCCGATGGACGAGGATTACGACGAGGCGCTCGAGAGCCGCGTCGCCGACGTGCTGCAATGCTCGGCGGACAACGACGGCGACCATATCCTCGCCGCGCGCTTCCTGCAGCGCTTCGTGCCCAAGGACATCCCCTGGTTGCACATCGACCTGTCGGCCGGGCACCACAAGGGCGGACTCGGGCTCGCGCCGACCGCCCAGACCGGCTTCGGCGTGCGCCTCACGCTCGCGATGCTCGTGGACCGGGCCCTCGCATCTCCCGCCGGCGAGGGCAGCGGGTCGTGAGGCTGCGCCTGCGCCGTCCGGACGACTGGCACCTGCACCTGCGGGACGGCGCGCTGCTGGCCGCGGTCCTGCCCCACACGGCGGCGCGGTTCGCGCGCGCGATCGTGATGCCGAACCTCTCGCCCCCGGTGACGACGACCGCGGCGGCGCTGGCCTATCGCGAGCGGATTCTCATGGCCCTGCCGGCAGGAATGCAATTTACGCCCTTGATGACCCTGTACCTCACGGACAACACGCCGCCCGAGGAAATCCATCGGGCGCGCGACAGCGGCGTCATCGTCGGCGTGAAGCTCTACCCTGCCGGCGCGACCACCAACTCGGACTCCGGCGTCACGGACCTCGCCCACTGCGCCGAGGCCCTCGCCGCAATCGAGGAGACCGGCCTGGTGCTGCAGGTCCACGGCGAGGTCACCGCATCGTCTGTCGACGTCTTCGACCGCGAACGCATCTTCATCGAGCGCGTTCTTGCGCCCGTCGTCGAGCGCCACCCGCGGCTCAAGGTCGTCCTCGAACACGTCACCACGGCGGACGGTGTGGACTTCGTGCGCAGCGCGCGCGCGGGGATCGCGGCGACCATCACGCCGCAGCACATGCTCCTGAACCGCAACGCCCTGTTTGCCGGCGGCCTGCGGCCACACAATTACTGCCTACCCGTGCTCAAGGCCGAGCGTCACCGCGAGGCGGTGTGCGCGGCCGCGACCGGCGGGGAGGAGCGTTTCTTCCTCGGCACGGACAGCGCGCCCCACACGCAGCGCAACAAGGAATCGTCCTGTGGTTGCGCCGGGATCTACTCGGCGCCGGTGGGCATCGAGATTTACGCAGAGGCCTTCGAGACCGCCGGCGCACTCGAGCGACTCGAGGCCTTCGCCAGCGAATTCGGCCCGCGTTTCTACGGCCTGCCGCTGAACGATGACGAGCTCGTGCTGGAGCGCCGCGAGTGGCGCCCGCCTGCCGAGTACGTGGTCGACGACGAACGTCTCGTGCCGTTCCGCGCCGGCGAACCGGTGGCGTGGGCGCTGGCCGGCGCGGCGTGATGAAAGACGATCCGACACTGCTGCGCGACGAGGACGAGGCTACGCCGATGGCGCAGCGCTTCCGCGGCTTCCTGCCGGTGGTCGTGGACGTCGAAACCGGCGGCTTCAACCCGCGGACCGACGCTTTGCTGGAGATCGCCGCGGTGCTGATCGAGCTGCAGCCCGACGGCAATTTCGCGCCTGGCGAAACCTTCCGCTACCACGTCAAGCCCTTCGAGGGCGCCAACCTCGAGCCGGCCTCTCTCGAGGTGAACGGCATCGACCCCTTCCACCCTCTCCGCCCGGCCCTGCCGGAACACGACGCGCTGCAGCGGATCTTCCGCGAGATCCGCACGGCCGTGCGCCAGCAGGAGTGCACGCGCGCGATCCTCGTCGGCCACAACGCGTTCTTCGACCTGCATTTCCTGAATGCCGCGATCGAGCGCTGCGGCATCAAGCGCAACCCGTTCCACCCCTTCTCGAGCTTCGACACCGCCACGCTCGGCGGGATTGCCTACGGCCAGACCGTGCTGTCGCGCATCGTCGAGGCCGCGGGCCTGCGCTGGGACAGCAGTTCCGCCCACTCCGCGGCCTACGACGCGCGCATCACCGCCGAGGTGTTCTGCGCGATCGT
>JBLRWH010000084.1:0-9145 GCA_047921395.1 Gammaproteobacteria bacterium | reverse complement strand
GGTGGCAGTGGGGTCGGGACGTCAAGGGCGCCGGCCATAGGCAGGTGGCAGCGGGTGTGGGACGTCACAGGTCCGTTGAGGGAGCTTGTAATTTTGCGAGCGAAACGGACCTGTGACGGTCCGCACCCGCGGTCCCCACACGGACCTGTGACGGTCCGCACCCGCGGTCCCCACACGGACCTGTGACGGTCCGCACCCGCGGTCCCCACACGGACCTGTGACGGCACGACCCCGCGGAAGTGCGGCATCGTTTATCATCGCCCCGTGCCCGCCTGGCATGCTGCGCGGCGCGGCGGGCGACAGGGTCCCGGAAGAGGTGAGCGCATGAACTGGTTCGACAAACTGATGCCGTCGCGGATCAAGACCCAGGGTGGGGCCCAGGGTCGGACGCGCTCCGTGCCCGAAGGCCTGTGGACCAAGTGCGCGGCGTGCGACGCCGTGCTGTATCGCGCCGAGGTCGAACGCAGCCTCTACGTGTGCCCGAAGTGCAGCCACCACATGCGCATCAATGCGCGCACGCGCCTCAAGCTGTTCCTCGACGCCGGCTCGGGCCGGGAGATCGGGGCGACGCTGCAGCCCGAGGACCCGCTGAAGTTCCGCGACACGAAGCGCTATCGCGATCGCCTCCTCCAGGCGCAGAAGGCGACCGGCGAGACGGACGCGATGGTGGCGATGACCGGCGCGCTGTGCGGCCTGCGCGTCACGGCGTGCGCGTTCGAGTTCCAGTTCATGGGCGGCTCGATGGGCTCCGTCGTGGGCGAGCGCTTCCGGCGCGCGGCCGACGTGGCCTGCGAGGAGCGCATGCCGTTCGTATGCTTCTCCGCGAGCGGCGGCGCCCGCATGCAGGAAGGCCTGTACTCTCTCCTGCAGATGAGCAAGACCGCCGCGGCCCTGCGGCGCCTCGGCGACTCGGGCATGCCCTATGTCTCGGTCATGACCGACCCGACGACCGGGGGGGTGTCGGCCAGCCTGGCGATGCTGGGCGACGTCAACATCGCGGAGCCCAAGGCGCTGATCGGTTTTGCAGGGCCGCGCGTGATCCAGCAGACCGTCGGCCAGACGCTGCCGGAGGGCTTCCAGCGCAGCGAGTTCCTGCTCCAGCACGGCGCACTCGACATGATCGTGGACCGGCGCGAAATGCGTGAACGCATTGCGCGCGTGTTGTCGATGCTGATCGGCCGACCG
Source organism: Gammaproteobacteria bacterium (assembly GCA_047921395.1). GTDB lineage: Bacteria > Pseudomonadota > Gammaproteobacteria > Steroidobacterales > XN24 > XN24. The sequence continues at coordinate 7,960 of JBLRWH010000084.1, read as the reverse complement.
CTGCAGCCGCAGGGCTGAGGCCGCCCGGTGCGCCGCGACCTCGCCGCCTGGCTCGAGTGGCAGGAGCGGCTGCATCCCACCGAGATCGAGCTTGGCCTGGAACGCGTCGGGGCGGTGCTCGCGGCCATGGGGCTGGACGCGCCCCCGTTCCGGGTCGTGACGGTCGGCGGCACCAACGGCAAGGGCAGCTGCGTGGCGACGCTGGAGGCGCTGGCGCTCGAGGCCGGGTTCGCAACCGGGGCGTATACCTCGCCCCACCTGCGGCGCTACAACGAGCGCATCCGGGTCGATGGGCGGGATGCCTCCGACGCCGAGCTGGTGGCGGCCTTCGAGGCGGTGGAGATCGCGCGCGGCGCCACCAGCCTCAGCTATTTCGAGTTCGGCACGGTCGCGGCGCTGGAGATCTTCAGGCGCCGCGGCGTCACGCTCGCGGTGCTCGAGGTCGGGCTCGGCGGGCGGCTCGACGCCGTCAATGCGCTGGATGCCGAGGTGGCGGTGGTGACCTCGATCGGGCTCGACCACATGGAGTGGCTGGGGCCGGATCGCGAAAGTATCGGCCGCGAGAAGGGGGGGGTTTTTCGTCCGGGCCGGCCGGCCATCATCGGGGACCGCGATCCGCCGGTCTCGCTGCTGCAGGCGGCAGGTGCCGGCGCACTGCGCCTGGGGCGCGATTTCGACTGGTGCGAAGACGGTGCGGGCTGGCGCTGGCGGAGCGCGGCGCTGGAACTGCCGGGCCTGCCGCGCGGCCCGCTCCAGGCCCCGGCCCTGTTGGACAATGCCGCCTGCGCCATCGCGGCGTTCGATGCGATCAGCCCCTTGCGCGATACGCCCGCGCTGCCGGCGCGTGCGCTTGGGCGGGTGCGCCTCGTGGGCCGCCTGCAGCGGATTCCGGGCGAAGTGGAGTGGTGGCTGGATGTCTCGCACAACCCCGACGGCGCGGGCGTGCTCGCCGGTGCGCTGGCGGCCGCGCCGATCGCGGGCCGCACGTTCGCGGTGCTCGGCATGCTGGCGGACAAGGACGCCGAGGCCGTGGCCACGGCACTCGACCCGTGTGTCGACCGCTGGATCGCTGCCACCCTGCCGCCGCCGCGCGGGCTCGAGGCGGCCGCGCTGGCGCGCCGGCTCACGCCGCGGGTCCGCACCATGGTCGAGACCGCCTCCTCGGTCCGGGCGGCCTGCGAGGCGGCGCTGGCCGCGGCCCAGCCCGGTGACCGGGTGGTCATCTGCGGTTCTTTTCACGCGGTGGGCCCGGCGCTCGAATGGCTTGAGTTATACTTCGGGCCCCTGGAAGTATAGCGCCGGGCGGCGTCCCGACCCTGGCAATATGGAGCGGCAGCTGAAGGAACGTATCGTCGGCGCGACCGTGATCGTGGCGCTCGGCATCATCGTCATTCCCTGGCTTCTCGACGGGCCGGCGCAGTCGTCGCGCCCGGTCGAACAGGCCATCGAATTGCCGCCCGCGGATCAACCCGGGCGGACCTACACCATTCCTCTCGACCCTGGCGCCGGTCCCCCGGTGCAGATGGAGAACGGCAGCACGACGCAGCCGGTACCGGCGCGCCCCGGCGCCGGCGCGGTGCAGCGTCCGGCCCCCGGTGACACTACGGCCACCGCGCCAGCGCCCCAGCCCGTCCAGCCGACGCCACGCCCGGCGCCGGCACCCGTGACCCAGCCCGCGCCGTCGCCCGCGCCACAGGCGGCGCCGAGCGGGGATGGCCCGTGGACGGTGCAGGTGGGAAGTTTCTCGCAGCCCGACAATGCGCAGGCCTTGCAGCGCCGCCTGGCGAGCGAGGGATTCGAGGCGTTCACGTCCCGGGTCGCCACCGACGCGGGGACGATGTACCGCGTCCGGGTCGGGCCGGTGCCCGAGCGCGATGCGGCGGAAAAACTGCTGGCGCGCGTACGGGCCGCGGGGCACGCGACGGCGCGGGTCGTGCGGGCCCAGGACTGACGACGGGGTCGTCCGACATCATGGTCATCGTCGACTACATCCTGCTGGCTGCCTTCCTGGTTTCCGTGGGGATCGGTTTCTTTCGCGGTTTTTTTCGCGAGGCGCTGTCGCTCGTGACCTGGGCCCTGGCCATCTGGCTGGGCTGGCGTTTCTCGAGCGTGCTCGACCCGGTGCTGGCGTCCGTCAGTTCGCCGGCGCTGCAGCTGTGGCTCGGGCGCATACTGGTGTTCCTCGGCGCCTTGCTGGCCGGCGCGGTGCTCGCCCATCTGATCGTGTTGCTGGTCCGGAAGACCGGGCTCACCGGCACCGACCGCGCGCTCGGCATGGTCTTCGGAGCGGGCCGCGGCGTGCTGGTCATTGGCGTCCTCGTGATCGCGTTCCAGCTGCTCGAGATGGACCGCGAGCCGTGGTGGCAGGATTCGGTGATCGTGCCGAGAACGGCGGAACTGACCGTCGCGATCCGGGAATTCATGGATGCCGGGCTCGACAGGCTCGGCGAAGTCGTGGCGGAGTAAACGAGTCATGTGCGGAATCGTTGGAATCGTGGGTGCCGGCGCGGTCAACCAGGCGTTGTACGACGCGTTGACCGTGCTGCAGCACCGTGGGCAGGACGCGGCAGGCATGGTCACCGCCGACGATCGCATCCACATTCGCAAGAACAATGGCCTGGTGCGCGACGTGTTCCAGCGCCGCCACATGCTCAAGCTCACGGGCAACATGGGGATCGGCCACTGTCGTTACCCGACGGCCGGCTCCTCGAGCCGCGACGAGGCCCAGCCCTTCTACACGAACTCGCCGTATGGCATCTGCCTGGCGCACAACGGCAACCTGACCAATGCCGACGAGCTGGCCGACCTCGTGATCCGCGAGGACCATCGCTATCTCAACACCGGCTCCGACTCGGAAGTGCTGCTGAACGTATTCGCGCACGAACTCGAGCAGGTCGACGGCACCTTCCCGGGACCCGACGAGGTGTTCCGCGCGGCGGAAGGCATCTACCGGCGCTGCCAGGGTGGCTACGCGGTCGTTGCGCTGATCATGCATACAGGGGTCGTCGGCCTTCGGGATCCCTGCGGCATCCGGCCGCTGGTGGTCGGCTACCGCGACATCCATGGCAAGCGCGAACACATGATCGCCTCCGAGAGCGTGGCGCTCGACATCGCCGGCTTCGAAATGCTGCGTGACGTCCTGCCCGGCGAGGCGGTCTTCATCGATCTCGAGGGCAAGCTGCACACCAGGCAGTGTGTACCCGCCGAGCGCCGCAGCCCGTGCATCTTCGAGTATGTCTACTTCGCGCGGCCCGACTCGATCATCGACAACATCTCAGTCTACAAGGCGCGGCTGCGCCTGGGCGAGGCCCTCGCGGATCGCATCATCCGGCAGCATCCGAACCACGATATCGACGTGGTCATCCCGGTGCCCGACACCAGCCGCACCAGCGCGCTGCCCCTGGCGCACCGCCTCGGGGTGAAATACCGCGAGGGCTTCATCAAGAACCGCTACATCGGCCGCACCTTCATCATGCCCGGCCAGACGCTGCGCGAGAAATCCGTGCGCCGCAAGCTGAACGCCATCGACCTCGAGTTCCGCAAGAAGAACGTCCTGATCGTGGACGACTCCATCGTGCGCGGCACGACCTCGCGCCAGATCATCGACATGGCGCGTGAGGCCGGCGCCCGCAAGGTGTATTTCGCGTCCGCCGCGCCGCCGGTGCGCTATCCCAACGTTTACGGCATCGACATGCCGGCCGCCTCGGAACTGATCGCACACGGCCGCAGCGAGCAGGAGGTTCAGGAACTGATCGGCGCCGACTGGCTGATCTACCAGACGCTCAATGACCTGGTGCGCGCCGTGCAGCACGACAACGCCGACATCCACGAGTTCGACGCGTCGTGCTTCTCGGGCGAGTACGTGACCGGGAACATCACGCCGGACTACCTGCGCAAGATCGAGGCCGCGCGCTCCGACGAGGTGAAGGTCGTGCGCGATCGCCGCCACGCGGGGTCTCCTGCGGCGGTCGAGGTCCTGTAGAAGAGGGCTCGCGCGTGAAGAGGGCTCGCGCGTGAAGAGGGCTCGCGCGGAGGCGCAGAGAGGCAGAGGCGCAGAGAAGAGGGAATAAATGGTCGCCGGGGCGTGGCCGTTCGACTGGACGTCCGGGCTGCGCGCCGGGGTCCTCGATCTCTGCTACCGCCCAGACTTCGCACGAGCACCCGCGACCCCTGTTACTGTCCATGCAATGCGCCAAGACCCCCGACCCCTAACTAAAATCTCCGCGCGTCTCTGCCCCTCCGCGCCTCCGCGCGAGCGTATTCCAGGCGCCTGGACTGCGACGGACCCCGATGCCCAGTCCGCCACGTGAATTGCTGACCCACTGCCTGCATGCTGCGCTGGCCGCGGTCGACGGGCGGCGCGTCACCGCCGCGGCACTGGCCGGCATCGCGCTCCCGCGGGGATGCCCGGTGCTCGCCGTCGGCAAGGCCGCCCCTGCGATGCTGGCCGGCGCCGCAGAGCGGCTCGGCGATCGCAGCGGGCCTGCCCTCTGCATCACGCGCGCCGGCACCGCGCGTCCCGGCGAGCCCGGCGCGGACCACGCGCGCGTGCTGTTCGGTGATCACCCGGTGCCGGGCGCGCTGAGCCTCGCGGCCGGGCAGGAACTGCTGGCCTTCCTCGACCGGCTCCCGCCGGACGTGCCCTTGCTGTGCCTCTGGTCCGGCGGCAGCTCCGCGCTCGTCGAGGCGTTGCCGGAGGGGGTCTCGCCGGAGGATCTCGCGCGCGCGAATCGCTGGCTGCTCGGCAGCGGCCTCGCGATCGACGCGGTCAACCGCGTGCGCGCCCGGCTGTCCCGCCTGAAGGCCGGGCGCCTCGCCCAGCGGCTCGCCGGACGAGCGGTCACCGTGCTGGCGATCTCCGACGTGCCGGGCGACGCCCCGGACGTGATCGGCTCAGGTCCCTGGACGCCGCCGCCGCGCCCGCTCGCCGGCGGGTGGCCGTCCGACCTGCCCGCATGGCTCGTCCGCTTGCTGGCGAGCGCACCGCCGGAGCCCGCGCCCGGGGATACGGCGCTCGCGGCGGTGGATTACCGCGTGGTCGCCAACGGGCGGCTGGCCCTGGGGGCCGCCGCGGAGGCCGCGCGCACGGCGGGCGTTTCGAGCACGCTGCACGAAACACCGCTGCAGGGCGCGGTGGAGGACGCGGCCGACCGGATTCTCGCCGCCGTCGCGGCGGGCGAGCCGGGGCTGCATGCCTGGTCGGGCGAGACCACCGTGCGCCTGCCGCCGTCCCCCGGTGCCGGCGGGCGCAACAGTCACCTGGCGCTGGCGCTCGCCTGCGCGCTCGACGGCCGGGAGGATGTCGTGGCGCTGTGCGCCGCAACTGATGGCAGCGACGGCACGGGCGAGGCAGCGGGCGGCTGGGCGGACGGCGGGGTGGTCGGCCGCGGCAGGGCGCTGGGCCTGGATGCGCGCGACGCGCTCGCGCGGGCGGACTCCGGCAGCTTCCTCGGCGCAACAGGCGACGCCCTGGTGACCGGCCCGACCGGCACGAACGTCATGGACCTTGTCTTCGTCGTCAAAGAGGCTCGCGCGGAGGCGCAGAGAGGCAGAGGCGCGCGGAGAAGTTATATACGGGTCGCGGGGCTTGGCGCGTAGCCTCGTCGACCGGCTGGTCAGTCGATCAGTCGATCGGTCGTGGGACTATGCCTCGGCAACCATTGATTCCATCTTCTCTGCGCCTCTGCCTCTCTGCGCCTCCGCGCGAGCCCGTTCTTCCCGGGCTATGCTATCCGGTCACGCAAAAACGGAGCGGCCGTGCAGCTGCGCATCCTGATCATCGACGACCACCGCGATTTCCGCGCGTGGCTGGGACACCACGTCACCGCCGCTCAGCCGGAGGCGACGGTCGTCGGTCATGATCCCGCCGCGGATCGCGCCTTGCCCGCCGGCTTTGACCCGGCGGCGTGGGACCTCGTCTTCCTCGACCACCGGCCGGGCGCGCACGACGGGTTCGCCCTGCTGGCGGAACTCAAGTCGCATCCCGAGTGTCCGCCGATCGTCCTGTTGACGCCGCAAGGGGACCAGGACGCCATCGTGCGGGCTCTGCAGGCTGGCGCAGACGATTACCTGGCCAAGGACGCGAGCAGCCACGAGCATATCGCTCGCGTGGTGCGCGAGGCCGTGCGCCGGGGACGCCCCGCTGCGCCCCGCGCGCCGTCCGCGCCCGAGCAGGATTCCGCATCCAGCTTCCGGCTCAAGGGATATCGACCGCTGAAACAGCTGGGCAGCCGGTCTGCGGTGTCGGTCCACCTGCTGGAGCACGAGCGTGATGCGCGCCTGGTTGTCACCAAGGTGTTCCGGCAGGCGCCCGGCCAGCCCGACCAGGTTGCGCCGTTGCAGCGCTTCCTGCGCGAGTACGAAATCGTCTCCGGAATCCGGCACCCCAACGTGGTGCGCATCTTCGATCTCGGCATCGATGACGAGGGCGCGTTCATCATCATGGAGTACTTTGCCGGCGGGCATCTCGGCGAGCGCATCGCGGACGGCCTGTCCATGTCGCAGGCGCTCGAGCGCATCGGGCAGATCGCCCTGGCCCTCGACGCAATCCATTCTGTCGGCATCCTGCATCGCGATCTCAAGCCGGCGAACATCATGCTGCGCGACGACGGCAGCCTTGCGCTGATTGATTTCGGCGTCGCCAAGCTGCGCGACCAGCCCTCGGAGCTGACCGGGCTGGGCGAAATCTTCGGCACGCCGTACTACATGAGCCCGGAGCAGGGCGAGGGCCTGCCTGCGGACGAGCGCAGCGATCTCTACAGCCTTGGCGTGGTCCTCCACGAGCTGCTGACGGGGTGCAAGCCATACGTCGCCGGCTCACCGATCGCGATCCTCTGGAAACACTGCCACGCGCCCCTGCCGGTCCTGCCGGCACCATTCCAGCCCTGCCAGGCGCTGCTGAATCGCCTCATGGCCAAGTCCGTCGATGACCGGCCGCCGTCGGCCCGCGCCGTGCTCGAGACGGTCGAGTCGCTGCGGGCAGAACTCGGCGGGGCGGCGACCGCGCTTGCGCAGGTCCGCCCATGACGGCCGCGGCACCCACCGTACCGCCCGAGCTCGAGGCGTTTCTCGGCGCGCCGACGCCGCCAGCGTGGGTAGATGCGGCCGCCGACCCTGAGGCGCTGCCGATGCTGCTCGTCGATCACGCCAACTGCGAGAAGAAGGCCGCCTCCACCGCGCTCGCGATGCTGTTCCGCTACGAGGAACACGACGAGCTCACCGAGCGCCTGTCACGGCTGGCGCGCGAAGAACTGCGGCATTTCGAGCAGGTGCGCCAGTTGCTGCGCCAGCGCGGCATCGCGTGGCGCCGCGTGCCGGCCTCGCGTTATGCCGCGGGGCTTGTCGAAGCGGTGCGAGCCGGCGAACCCGGCCGGCTGGTGGACCGGCTGATCGTCGGCGCCTTCATCGAGGCCCGTTCCTGCGAACGCTTCGCGCTGCTCGCCCCGCGGCTCGATCCGGACCTGGGCCGCTTCTACGGCGGGCTGCTCGCCTCCGAGGCCCGCCACTTTCGTCACTATCTCGGCCTGGCGCGCGGCTTCGCCCCCGCGGGCCTCGAGGACCGGATCGCGGCGATCCGCGAGGTGGAGAATCGCCTCGCGAGCTCGCCCGACACGGAGCTGCGTTTCCACAGCGGGCCGCCGGCCTGACCGCATTCGACCGCGGGCGCGGGCTGTCATGGGCCGGTGTGACCGCGGGCGAGGGCTGTCATGGGCCCGCTTCGCTCGCGACATTACAAGCTCCCTCAGCGGACCCATGACAGCCCTCGCCCGCTGCGCCGTCCGCCGCCCAGGCACGTGGTCTCGATGGGGCGGGGGCGTCGCGCGTATCGGCGCCTTCCGGTAGGACCAGGGTAAGTCGCTGCTGAGGAAATGTGCCGCGGGTATCGCCTCTCTCATCGGACGGTGCAGGCTCGCCGCCATCGCCATCGCCATCGCCATCGCCATCGCCATCGCCATCGCCA
>JBLRWH010000083.1:1840-9466 GCA_047921395.1 Gammaproteobacteria bacterium | reverse complement strand
GGGACCTTCGCGTCCAGCGCGCGATAGTGCGCGGTGATCTCGCGGATGTTCAGCGTCTCCATGTCAGGGCTTCCAGCGGTCGTATTGTCGGTGAGTGAATACGTGGCGTACGAATAGCATCTGGCGGTTGAAATGTATCGCCGCGATGAGCCGGTACTTGTTGCCTCCGATGTTGAACACGAAGTACTGGCCGACGCGATCCACGGAATTGAAACAGGCCTTCAGATCGGCAAAGGTGCCAAAGCTGCAGCTTTCGACAACCTTGCGCCATGCCTGAAGCAGTTCCTCCGCGTCCCTGTGGCCGGCGGAAAATCTCAATAACGCCTGGTTTGAGATGACCCGCATGACGGGAGTATATCGCAAATTGCGATAAATGGCGCGGCTACACTATGGAGAGTGGCGGGAGCTCTAGGGCGCGGGCAACGAGTCGCTGATCTTGCTGTCCTCGATCGAGATCATCGTCCGCGTGGCCTGTGGGTCCAGCTCACGGCTGGAGCGGCGCAGTGACGTCAGCCACACACCAGGTTGGCGAAGGTGACCGCCAGCAGCAGCGCCAGCAGGACCATCCCGCTATTGCGGGCCATGAGCAGGGCGCTCATGGTGGTGCCTCGGGGTCGCTGTTTGACTTCGGACTGGCGCATGCGTGGTGAAGAGAGGTCCATGCGCTTAATCTGCCCTCACCGGCGCGCCGCGTCTGTCTGCCAGCGTACCCACGTCAGCTGTGTGTGCCTTCGAACAGACGTCGACATTCGCCCAGCCTAGGTTGCAAAGAGCGGCACGGACTGCGCGGCACGCTTGTGCCGTGGCAGGTACGGCCGTGTCGAGTAAACAAGCGGGTGAATCTATGAACACGTTGATTTCGATGGCTGTTGGCGCATTGTCTCTGCTGGCCACCGGCGTCGCATTGGCGCAGACGGGACACATGGCGGACGTTGGCGGCCACGGCATGGGCTGGGGCTACGGCGGCTTCTGGGGCGCAGTGTTGCTTGGTGCCCTGATCGTCGCAGTCGTGGTATTGCTCATGAATCGCAGGCAAAAGTAAGGACTAGCAGCCCCCGCCTGTGCCCCCGCGTTCATGTATATCCGTATCGGCTTTGAAATCACTATCGAATGCGCGAGCCCGACACCTTTGTTGCTGGCGCTGTTGCCGCATCCCAGCTACGGGGGGCGGGTGATCGGGCCTGACCGGGTCCGAACCGAGCCCGCGGTGTCGCAGGACGGGTATCTCGACGAGTTTGCCAATCGCCGCACCCGCGTGGTCGCGTCGGTCGGCCAGCTGAGATTCTGGTCCGACTGCATTGTCGAGAATGACGGCCGGCCGGATCCGTTCGACTGGAACGCCCGCCAGCACGCGATTGCTGATCTGCCGTCGGAAACCCTGAGATACCTGACCGCAAGCCGCTACTGCAACAGCGACATATTGGTCGAACAGGCCTGGGACTTGTTTGGCCAGACGCCGGAGGGCTGGGCGCGGGTCCAGGCAATCTGCAACTGGGTGCACAATCACCTGACCTTCGGCTACCAATTTGGCAGACCGACCAAGACCGCAACCGATGCGCTGCGCGAGCGCACCGGCGTGTGTCGCGACTTCGCCCAGCTGGCGGTGGCGATGTGCCGCGCCATGAACATCCCGGCGCGCTATGCCAGCGGCTATCTCGGCGATATCGGCGTGCCCTACAGCGGTCCCGGCGATTTTTGCGCCTGGTTCGAGGCTTATCTCGAGGACCGTTGGTGGGCCTTCGATGCGCGCTACAACACGCCGCGGATCGGTCGGGTGCTGGTGGTCCGGGGCCGCGATGCTGCGGACGGGGCCATGATCACGTCCTTCGGCGACTACGACCTGAAGCTGTTCCGGGTGTGGACCGACGAAGTGGCCGGCACCACCACCGACGCCGAGCGCCTGGCCCTGCTGGAGAGGCTTCCGGACACTCCCGCATTGACCTTGGTGCCGACGTAAGCTGGTCTGAGGTGCCCCGTGCGCTCCTGCCGTCAAAGGGCATCTGATCGACAACGGACATAAGCGCTTGACTTGACTGATAGTGGCCAAGATGTACACTTTGTACAAAATGCACACAGAGAGCCGATATGCGTACCGTTACAGCGAGTGAAGCCAGGCAGGGTTTTGCGGACATCATCGATGCTGCCCGACGCGAGCCCGTCGTTATCCAGCGCCAGAAGCGGGACGTGGCGGTGGTGATGTCGATGGAAGAATACGAGCGGCTCGTCAATCTGAACGTGGCCGAGTTCCAGCGTTTCAGCGACCGCGTCGGCGCCAAGGCCAAGGAAGCCGGCATGACGGAGGAGGTATTGCAAGGATTGCTGAGCAGTGAGGGCTGACCGCAGGCTGGTGATCGACACTAACCTTTGGATCAGTCGCATGCTTGTGCCTGGCGGTACGGCAGCCAGGGCGGTGGATCATGGGCTCGCCTGGGGTATCCCGTTGATGTCGGAGGAAACGCTTGCGGAGTTGAGCGATGTCCTCTCCCGGGCCAGGTTCGATCCGTATGTTTCCCGCGAGGACAGGCAGCATTTCCTTCGCCTGCTCGGCGGCATTGCTCGGGTGATCCCAATCACCCAGCGAATCGTTGCGTGCCGTGACCCCAAGGATGACAAGTTCCTCGACGTCGCACTGAACGGCGAAGCCCAATTGATCCTGACAGGCGACCAGGATCTCCTGGAACTGCATCCTTTCCACGGCATAGAGATTGTCAGCCCGGCAGGTTTCCTGGATTGGTCGATCGACTGAATGGAGGCTTGGGATGAATTCTTCGGCAGAGCACGTTGAACGGCCACGCGCAGGACGCGATCGTTGACCGCCCCCGGCGCATTCGGCCACCTCCTCGAGCACGTCCCGGCATCACTGGCGGAGGAGCAATTCCTCCCCCTCGTGTCGGGCCCGGGTGTGCGCGTCGAGCGCATCGTCTCGACGGGCCAGGCCAGCCCGCCGGACGCCTGGTTCGACCAGGACGAGGACGAGTTCGTGCTGTTGCTGGCCGGCGAGGCCGTGCTGCGGATCGAGGGCAGGGAGTCGCCGCTGCGCCTCACTCCCGGCGCGTGGGTGAACCTGCCCGCGCATCGCCGGCATCGCGTGGAGTGGACCCAGGCCGAGCCGCCGACGGTATGGCTGGCGGTTTTTACACCGCCAGCCTGAGACCGGCCGCCGCATGGATTTCTGCTGGGGTGCGATTATCATCCTTGCGTTCCTGATCATTTCGATCGGTCTCTAGCGGGACCTCGGCCAGGGGAGTACGACGATGGCGGACAGGGAAGAACTGCAGGAAATCTTTGCGCACTTCGACAGCAACAACGACGGTCGGATCGACCGTGCGGAATTCAAGCGCCTCATGGACGCTCTGAGTGCCGACATGCCGGAAGAGGAGCTCGACATAGGCTTCGACGTCATCGACGCGGACGACGCCGGCGCCATCGACTTCAACGAGTTCATGACCTGGTGGCTGAACCTCTGATGCGCAACCTCTGCATCGGGCTCGCGTTGAGGGCCAGTTCGTGCACGCGCTGCGCGGCCGGCTGGACGACGTCTCGCTGGTGGTGGAGCGCGGTGGCAAGCAGCTCAAGCTCACGGGCACGCTGCCGGCGGCCCCGGCGGTGCTGCAGCGGCGGGGCCTGCTCGCCAGCGGCATGCTGCTGGCGCCGCTCGGCCATCGCGACCTGCCGTTCCTCGGCCTCGGGCACGACATCGGCATCCACGACCTGGTGCCGGGCTCGGCCGCCGAGGCCAACGAGCTGTCCTACTGGGACCTGGTGTCCGCGGTCGACGACCAGCCGGTGGAGAACATGGCGCAGCTCCACGCGCTGCTCCTCGCCGCGTCGCGCGCGGGGCGCGAGGCCACCGTCGATTTCCTGCGCCGCACCCAGGTCGGGGAGGACGTCGTGTTCGAGCCGCTGCGCCGCCGGATGGAGATCACCGCGCCGGAGTGGATCACCGTGGCGGGGGAGAGGGAGTAACTCCCTGGGAGGCCGTTCGGGCCACCGCTGAATCAACGCGCTCATAACCAGCGAAACTGGCCGGAATTCCCATCTTGTGTGTATATTATTGACAATATATACACATCAGGACCCAGGGCCATGAGAACCAACATCGTGATTAATGACCAGTTGATGGCCGATGCGCTCAAGGTGACCGGCGCCAAGAGCAAGCGGGAGGTCGTCGAAATGGGCCTGCGGACCCTCGTCCAGCTGAAGCAGCAGGAACGCATTCGCGGTTTCAGGGGCAAGCTCAAGTGGACCGGCGACCTGGAGCGCATGAGGACCGACTGATGATCCTCGTGGATTCCAGCGTCTGGATCGACTACTTCAATGGCAGCGAGACAGTGGAGACGAGCCTGCTGGACGGGCTCCTTGGCCGCGAGCCGGTCGCCGTGGGCGACCTCGTGCTGGCGGAAGTGCTGCAGGGTTTCCGCGACGATTCTGACTACCGGATCGCCCGGGACATGCTTCGCAGCCTGGTCGTGTTTGACATGCTGGGCGCGGTGCGCGCGATCAAGGTGGCGCAGAATTACCGGGCGCTGCGCAGGCAGGGCATCACGGTGCGAAAGACGACCGACGCGGTGATCGCGACGTTCTGCATCGAGGAACGTCTGCCACTCCTGTATTCGGACCGGGACTTCGACCCGTTTGTCGAACATCTCGGCTTGCGGCGCGTAACCCTGGCCGGCTGAGCGGCCACCCTCCGACGCTTTCCCGGGACCCCGACTCCTCAGGTCCCCAGCGTCTCGAGGAACGCCCCCGGCGCCATGACACTCGCCCCGCGCTTCCTCGCCCGGCGCGCCAGCTTGATGTCCCGCGTCACCACCACCAAGGCCGCGACCTCGCCCGCCGCAGCATGCAACGACACCTGCCTGAGGATGGCCCGGTCCGCGCGCTGGTCGCCGTCACCGCCGGAGTAGATCACCCGCACCCGGTCCGAACGGGCCTCGGTCATCGGCTCGCTGCCGTCGAAGTACAGGCACACCTCCGGCCCCGGCGAGGCGAAGGCGAGCAGCAGCCTTTGCACCAGCGCTTCACGTGCCGCCGTGCCCGGATGGCCGTCCACGAGGTGCTCGAGGAAGGCGGGCCGGGCCGCGTAGAGGATGTTGTGGCCGTCGAGGATGAACGTCGGCGTGGTTTCTGGCATTGTCGCGGCACGACCAAGTGGCTCGGATAGTGTAGCCGCAACAACCACCCACCCAGGACAGAGAAATCACGCATGATCGGCAATGAAGAACTGGTGCAAATCTTCGGGCATTTCGACCATGACCATAACGGCCGGATCAACCGGGACGAGTTCAAGGGCCTCCTGGGCGCCCTTGGCGTCGTGGCGCCGGGAATCGAGATGGATGCGTGCTTCGATACGATCGACGTGGACGGCAGCGGCTCCGTCGAGTTCAACGAATTCGGGCACTGGTGGATGAGCCGTTGACGGATCAGATTGTTACTATTCACAACGCCTTTCCCGACCGGGGTTTCAAGCCATGAAACTTAGCTATTACCGCGAGACCGATTCTCTCTACATCGACTTGTCGGAATGGCCAAGCGCCGAAAGCCGGGAAATTTCTGAGGGCGTCGTGCTGGATTACGATGCCGATGGCGGGCTGGTGGGCATCGATATCGACAATGCGTCCACCAAGGTCGAGCTGAAAAAACTCGTCCTCAGCGAGTTGCCTGGCATTGTCGAAACTGCTGCCGCGTGACCGCCCTTAGCGGGTCATCATGCCCCTCCCAGGCCGGCGCGTTTCCGCGGAAACGCGGCGGGCACCGCTGATGCTGCTGTTCTTCGACGTCGAGACCACCGGCCTGCCGAGTCGTCGCGGCGCGACCTACCGCGAGGTCGATGCGTGGCCGCGCATCGTCTCGATCAGCTGGGTGCTGGCGAGCGGCCCGGACGCCATCGCGGCGCACCGCACCGCCATCATCCGGCCCGACGGCTTCACCATCCCGGCGGGCGCCGAGCGGGTGCACGGCATCAGCACGGCCCACGCGCTGCAGCACGGCCGGCGGCTCGGCGACGTGCTCGAGGCGCTGGCCGCCGACTGCGCGGCGCACGTGCCGTTCCGGCTCGTGGCGCACAACATGGATTTCGACCGCAACGTGCTGTTCTCGGAGCTGGTTCGCGCCGCCCGGTTGCCGCCGGCGCCGAAGCTGCTGCGCGCGCTCGAGGCGCTGCCGACGTACTGCACCATGCTCACCTCGGTGAACCTGTGCCGGCTCCCGGGCCGGTACGGCGACTACAAGTGGCCGCGGCTGGAGGAGCTGCACCAGCACCTGTTCGGCGCAGGCTTCCCCGGCGCGCACGACGCGGCGGCGGACGTGCTCGCCTGCGTGCGCTGCTATTTCGCGATGCGGGAGGCTTGACGCGCCACGCGACCGCCCGTAACTTTGTCCTCGCGCCGATTTGAACATCAGCTTGCGGGCGCGTAAGAAATGCAGCTAAAGCGAGGCCGGGGTACCCGCTCCAGCTTCGACTGGGGTGGGTTTATTTTTGCCCCGCGGCTGCCGCTTCTTTTCCGCAGGCTGCGCTCACGGCGCGCCATGTCGCAACGGAAAGGAACCCTGCAGTGAGCCAGTCATCCATCGTCGTCCTCAAGCTCGGCAGCTCGGTGCTGCCGGATGCCACGCGTTTCCCGGCCGTCGTCCACGAGATCTACCGCCACGTCCGCATGGGCCAGCGCGTGGTCGCCGTGGTCTCGGCCGCCGGCGGCGCGACGAACCGGATGCTGGCCGATTCCCGCACGGTCAACGACGCGCCCGAGCCGCATGCGCTCGCGGAGCTGCTGGGCCTCGGCGAGCGCGAGTCGGCGCTCCTGCTTGCCCTCGCGCTGGACCGGGCCGGGATTCCCGCCATCCGGCTCGGCCCGGAGGCGTGCGGCCTGGTCGCCGTGGGTGACCCGCTGGACTCCGATCCCTGCGCCATCGACGCGGCCGCGCTGCACGCGGCCCTCGCGGAGCACGCCGTGGCGGTGGTTCCCGGCTTCATCGCGCTGGATCGGCAGGGCCGCAGCGTGCTCCTCGGGCGCGGCGGCTCGGACTTGAGCGCGCTGTTCATCGCGGACGCGCTGGGTGCGGACTGTCGTCTCATCAAGGACGTGGACGGGATCTACGAGCGCGACCCCGCGGCCGCGGCGGTGCGGCCGCGCCGCTTCACGGCCATCAGCTGGGCCGATGCGCTCGGCGTGGCCGGGCGCCTGGTCCAGCCGAAGGCCATCGCCTTCGCCGCGGAGCGCCGCCTGGCGTTCGATGTCGCCGCGCTCGGCGCGGCCCACGCCACGCGCGTCGGGCCGGGCCCCAGCACGCTCCTCGCGTCGCAACCGCCCGGGCGCAGGCTGCGCGTGGCGCTGTTCGGCGCGGGCACCGTGGGCTACGGCGTGTACCGGCGCCTCGCCGCGCACCCGGAACACTTCGAGGTGGTGGGGGTCGCGGTGCGCGGGCTGGACACGCCGCGCCCCGCCGACCTGCCGCGCGCGCTGCTCACGGACGACCCGTGGGCGCTGCTGGAACGCCCGGCCGACCTGGTGGTCGAGCTGCTCGGCGGCGAGGAGCCTGCCACCGCACTCATCGCGCGCGCCCTGGAGGCGGGGCGCGACGTGGTCACGGCCAACAAGCCGGTGGTGGCCGAGCACGGCCCGCTGC
>JBLRWH010000083.1:0-1740 GCA_047921395.1 Gammaproteobacteria bacterium | reverse complement strand
GGGCGCGACGTGGTCACGGCCAACAAGCCGGTGGTGGCCGAGCACGGCCCGCTGCTGGAGGCGCTCGCTGCACGCCACGGCCGGCGCCTGGCGTACTCGGCCAGCGTCGGCGGGAGCCTGCCGGCGCTGGAGCTCGCCCGCGCGGCGGCCGCCGCGGGGCAGCCGCGGGCGCTGGAGGGCGTGCTGAACGGCACCTGCAACTACATCCTCGACCGCGTGGCGGCGGGCGCGGCCTTCGACGAGGCGCTGGCCGAGGCGCAGCGGCTCGGCTACGCCGAGGCGGACCCGGCGCAGGACCTGTCGGGGGACGACGCGGCCGCCAAGCTGCGGATCCTGGCGCGCGCCGCGTTCGGCGCGGAGCTGGGCCGTGAGGCCGTGCGCGTCGCCGGGATCGCCGGGCTCGATGACGCCGGCGTCCGCGATGGCGCGGCGGACGGCGTGGCCACCCGGCTGGTCGCGGGCTGCCGCCTCGGCGGCAACGTGCTGGAGAGCGAGGTCGGGCCGCGGCGCGTGCCGGCGAGCGGGGCCCTCGCCCAGGTGCGCGGCGAGTGGAACCTGCTGCGCATCGAGCTCGAGGACGGCGCGGAGGTCGTGGCGCGGGGGAAGGGCGCGGGCCGCTGGCCGACCGCCGAGGCCGTATTCGCGGACATCATGGACGCCTGGCGCGCCACGGCGACGGCGGCGGCGGAGCTGGACGTGGCGGAGGACCGGCTCGAGCCAGCGCGGCGGGCGGTGGCCTAGGGCCCGTCCACGCCGGGCATTCCGCATCGCAGCACGGTGGCGCCTGCAGCAAAACCGGCCGGGTTCACCTTATACTGACCGGCCGTACTGGCGTGCATGAGGTTTGCCGTGATCCTGGACCTGATTCCCGAGTCGACCCGAGCCCTGGGGCTGTCGGCGGTCATGAAGGGCGCCGGCAAGGTGACCCGCTTCCTGCCCATCCCGCAGCCGACGCTGCTGGTCGGGCCCGGCTCGAGCGGACGCCTCGGGCAGGCCGTCGCCGGCTTCGGCCACAAGAAGATCCTGGTCGTCACCGACGCCATCATCGCGAAGCTGGGCCTGCTCAAGGACCTGACCGACGCGCTCGAGGCCGGCGGCGCCCGCTACGTCGTGTTCGACGAGATCACGCCGGACGCACCCATCCCGCTGGTCGAGCGCGGCATCGCGTTCTACCGCAAGCACGGCTGCGACGCGATCGTGGCCTTCGGCGGCGGCTCGTCGATGGACGCCTCCAAGGCCATCGCGGTGTCCATCGCCAACCCCGGCAAGTCGCTGCGCAGCCTGGCCGGCTACTTCAAGGGCCTGCGCCCCGCCGTCCCCGTGTACGCGGTCCCGACCACGGCGGGCACGGGCTCGGAGGTGACGGTCGCCGCGGTGGTCTCGGATCCCGAGCGCGAGACCAAGCTGGTGATCGTCGACACGCGCCTCGTGCCGCGCATGGCGGCGCTGGACCCGAGCCTCATGACCGGCCTGCCGCCGCACATCACGGCCGCGACCGGGATGGACGCGCTGACACATGCGGTCGAGTCGTTCCTCGGCCAGTGGTCCACCGACTACACCGACGGCCTGGGGCTGTCGGCGGTGGGGCTGATCTTCGAGAACCTGCGCACCGCGTACCACGACGGCAGCAACCTCGAGGCGCGCGAGAAGATGGCCCTCGCCTCGACCTATGCCGGGATGGCCTTCACGCGCGCCAACGTCGGCTACGTGCACGCCATCGCGCACCAGTTCGGCGGCAAG